>JAKSJZ010000016.1 GCA_024401995.1 Bacteroidales bacterium | reverse complement strand
GATTTTATGTAAGTTTGCATTGTTGATTTTTCGGCAATAATTATCAGTAATATAATCAAAAGGACATAAAATGAAAATATCTATTCCATACAAATTACGTTGTGCATTGGCATTGGGTGCAATCGCCGGCGGGGCACTTGTTGCATGTAACAAAGGAAACACAACCCCCGACACCCCAACCAGAGATGTGGAATTGGTGTTTAATGCATATAATACAAAAAATCTAAAAATAGATACCGTAAAAAAATATGCCAATATGCCCGATGTGCGTTATGTGTATATGTTAACACAGGGACTTGGCGGTTGGGATGCTTATTTTTCTGATGACATAAGTAGCCTAAGAAATTTTTTACAACAACGCATTGATATTAACCCAAAGAAAGTGCATGGCAAGGGGTCGTTCAACTTTGAGCCAGGTATGGCGTCAAAACCAGATAGTTTATGGTATGTCCAAAACGGATGGGCAATAAAACAAAAATAAAATCTCTGGCAAATGCCAGATTTTTTTATTGATATCTCAAGTTTCGCTTTGTCTTCGTAGTAGCCGTCCAGTCGTCCTGGATTTCCCCGTAGCCACACGGATTTTCTGGTAAAAGCCGTTCGATGTGCCTGAAAGCAGCACTCGAAAAGCGGCAATGCCAGATGACTCCGCCTATACAAGAAAACAGTTAGAGCAAAATGTAAATTCGTACGCTTTTTCACTTCACTATCAAATCTTCCTGAGCCGTGAACTTGGGAAGGAATTTCCGACAGAGCGTGATGCCGACCGCACACAGTGCGGTGACTGCGACAAAAGAAATCCAGCACTTGCCGATGTACGAAACAATCGGGATATGGCCGATTGCCTTGGACACATACAGAATCAAGGCAATGCCCGAAAAACCGAACAGTTAGGCGACGGGGGGTGGAAAGGAAGTCGGTGTGGGCGAATATGACCAGAATGATGCAAAGGCCTTTCGCCAAATCCACTCAGGCAACCCTCCAGCCCTGCGACGGGGCTGTAGCGCCGTTCTGTCTGTTATCTGTCATCATATTATTCGGCATTACCTTGACAACTGCAGCGTCAGGCAATCATCCGGAACCGGAGTGCGGTCTTTGCCATAATAATTGTGAAAGGCACTGTCCAGAAAATCATAAAGCATCTCCCTGGCATCATCCAGCCCCATACCCAGAAGTGCAGTCAAAAGGACATCGACGGACGCCTTTGCTCCTTCAACGGCCTCGTCATATTCCAACTCCTCATCTTCTTCCATCCATTTTTGGGCTATGCCGTCAAGGACATAGTCCACGACGCTGTCCAGCGCCGCCCTTGCCTCCTCGGAATTCTTATCGGGGTCGTACAGATGTTCGTTACCGTTGCTCGTATAATATGTGAACTTGTAGAACGGAATCCCGGCCTTTTCGCTGAGCACTTCCTCCAATTCCTCGCGGCTGCCCAGGTCAAGCACATCGGAGAACAGCACCCGGGCGATTTCATTATCCCAACATACCCTCGAAGCTTCATACATATAAAATTCCGAAAGCCTGAACCAGTAACGCTTTCCCTCTTCCCTGAGATTGACTCCGTTGGAAGGCATCACGTCCTGCATATAACCGGACCGTACCGTCATAAGCCCGTCCTTCGAGACAGTCCCGGTACGATAGGCAAGAGGAAGGTTCACAAGGGAGCTCGTGACAACGCTGAAGATTCTCCGCTCATCGCGCCTCTCGGACGTAATGGAATGCATATGGGAATGACCGCTGAACACCACGTCAATCCCGGCTCCGCACAAGTCCGTCACCAGCTGCCCGTTGGGGTAGTCGTCATACCTCGCATTCGTGATATTCGATCCCCTTATCAACGAGGCGTTGTTGTAGAATTCGATGAGATTATGATGCATCCCCATAATGACATACCTGTTGTCGGCGTGCGCCTTCCCAACCATATCGGCCACCCATTGAGCCTGAGCTTTCGAAAGGCCGCCCTGAACCAGCAGCTTGTCCGGGGTGTTCTTCTCGTTGGAATCAAGCCCGATAAAGGCGATACCTTCTACGGGATAACTCATATAGTCGAGCGGCCTCGGCCCCCGCTCCACGGCATCATCATAGCCGCACCGGCCATATATCCTCTTGAAATCCGCCTCCGTTGCGCTCGGCTCCGGCGTCGAGAAGGCCCCGTCATATCTGAATGAATGAGGGTTGTCCAAATCGTGATTCCCGGGGACCACGAGAACTCTGGCCCCGGTCTGCTTCGAGAAGTCCTCCAGCTTCTCTGCCACATATTCGTGAGAAATGATTTCTCCGTCCTTGGTCATATCCCCGCAGACAATCAGAAAATCCGGATTGTACGCCCGTACCCTTTCGAGCGTGGCCGCAAAGACTTCCGGGCTCTCGCGCAGCAGCTTGCATTCCTCCCAGTTGTATTTTTCAAATGCCTTCCCCTCGTGGACAAGAAGGTCCGGATGCATCAGATGAATGTCGGAGAGTATGACGAACTTCCTGAAACCGTCGTCGGGAGCGGGGGTTGCATTGTCGCCATTCTTCGAGCAGGAGACCAGAATCCCCATCGAAAGAAACGCGATGGCCAGTGGAAGATAATGTCTTTTCATTTATTGTCCGTTTTGTTCTGAAGTCCCTCCAAAAAGGTTGCACATCAGGCAGGAGTCCTCTCCAGACTACGGCATCTGCTTATCATATACTTTCCGGCCCTCGAACCAGGTGCTCGCCACGTTCGTCGAGAAGATGTCCATCTTATTCGTTTCTTCCAGTTCAAGCACATCCTTGTCGAGGACCACGAAGTCGGCATATTTGCCCTTCTCGATGGAGCCGCGTTCCTCCCCAAGTCCAAGACTTGCGGCGCCGTAGATGGTAAGGCACTTGAGCACCTGTCTTACCGTAAGCAATTCCGAAGGATTGAACGGATCGGCGTTGGGGAAATCAGGGCTCAGCCCCGTCACAGACGCGCCGATGATGTTGGGAACCGTACCCATAAGTTCCTCGCCGCACGGAGCGTCGGTCGATGAGGACGTCCGGATACCCGCCTCCATCAATGATTTCATCGGATAGCCGCTGTCAAAAATGCTTGACGGCATAATGGACAGCATATATTGGCGGATTTCCTCCGGTACTCCGGTATGCCAGATCATATTGGATGCAATGTCAATCCCGTTGGCTCCGCACCGGGCAATGTCCGCGGCCGATATGTTCCTGACGTGGGCGAGGGAATTATGTATTCTGAGGGTCGATGCCGAAGGAGAAGCCGCATACGCATCAATGAGAGCGTGACAGGCCAGATCTCCGAAAGTGTGCGTATGGACAGGGAATCCCTTGGCATTGGCGGCTGCCACAATCTGGTTGAGCTCTTCCTGCTCCCATATCTTGTTCCCGTGCTTTTTGTCGGCGGGTATCCCCTCCTTGGTATATTCCTCGCTGATCCAACCCGTGCCGGTATCGGTCACGCCGTCCTGGAACAGTTTTATGCCGCCGGCATTGATGTGGCCCCCGGTAAACACCCTGTCAAGATAGCCCACGAACTCTATCTTGGCTTTCACCCTTTCGGGAACAGGACCACCCTTGGGCATACCCCAGTCGTAACTGCGGATGGTATAATATCCCATCAAATTGACAGTGAGCAGTCCGAACCTGTCCATATCGGTCAGATATATGTAGGTCTCTCCGGCATCCACTCCATTGATGTACGCATCCAGATAGTTGGTGAAGCCGCGCTTGTTGAGTTCCGCCACGGCATTAAGGCAGGCGTTGTAATACTGGGCGTCATCAAGTATCTGCCCGATTGTGTTTTCAATCAGATACGGCACCACCTCGTCGGTGATGTATCCGCTCGCCACATCGGTGGGATTGCCGTCTCCGTCCCTTATCACTATGACATCCCCGCCGCGGACGTCCTTGATTTTCTTGCCGCTGTCATCGATGATTCCGGCCATCTTCAGCGCCGTCCTGTTGCACAGCGCATTGTGGCCGCCGCCATCGATAAGGATGACAGGCTGGCCCTTCGATACGGTCTCTATCTCCGAGGCATAGTCGGTCGTTCCGAATTTCTCGACAGTCACGGTGTTCCAGCCGAACGAAAGGAAAGGCTTTATCTTCGAGGCCATTGCCTGGGGAACAACCGTATTGATCAGTTCCTCGTATGTAGCCCTGAATCCGGGCAGCTGGCGTACTATCCCATCCAGACCGACGAAATGCCCGTGGCCTTCGGTGCATCCCGGAATAACGAGTCCCTTGTCGGTAAAGTCAACCCTCTCGGTAGCGGCACCTGCGAATTCCTCCGCTCCCGCCTTCGTTCCCACATAAAGGTACTTTCCATTCTTCACCGCGAATGCCTCGGCTATCGATTCCGTACTGTCCGAGGTGAATATTTTTCCACAGACAATGAGGTCGGCGACCGGTCTTTCTCCGGAAGTGATAGCCTTGGTCGCAACGTGGCTCCGACCGCCGCTGTCAATCAGATATACCTTCAAAAAGGCATCGGTGAGATATTCGCCCGCATTGATTATGACAACCGCGGGGTTCTCCGTCACCTTCCCGTCCTGGTCGAATTCGGGATTGAGCGCCTTTATCTTCCAGGAATTCTCGGATTCGGACTTGGTCGCAACCGCAGTCACTGTCCCGCAGTTGCTCACCACATCTACCTGAATCCCCGCATAACTGTCCCTTGTGACGGAAGATGCAAGCACAAGCTCTATTCTGTCTCCGTTCTTTACGGTCTGCTTGTCATATGACACGAAACGGACAAGCGAATCCTCCGAGGCCACCTGCTCCCGAAGGTCTTCGATATCCTTCCTGATTTGAGAGTCGTCATACTTGTTACAACCGGAAATCGCGTCGCCCGCGACAATCAGCGACGCAGCCAAAAAAATGACCGGCAAAACTTTTCCAAAGGCACGCATATCGGACATATTATGATTTTCCGGGCGAAGATATACAAATTATTGCGAACTTTACCAAAAATTGCCGGATAATGAACAGGAATCATAAAGAATGGGCCTGCACTCACAGGCTGATCCTAACCGCATTGATCCTGACGTGCATTCCCTGCCGGATGTCCGCACAGGACTTTAAGAACATGGTCTCACCGGCTTTCTTCGGCCCCAACACCTTCCATGTGCCCCTGATGAATGACAACGCCAGGACAACCGACAAATTGCAGGCTGTCCTGGCCGGGGACTTCATCCACGGTCATACCGGACAGCGGGATTATACTGCGGACATCTGCTTCGAGTTCCACGTCCCCTTGTTTTCAGACAGGGTCAACATCAGCGCCTGGGGCGTCCTGCAGGAGTGGTACGTCCAAAGCAATGACGTTCTCGCATACCGCGGAATCCCCGCAGGCTCCGGGTATGACAGGGGGAACAAGACCGGAGCGATGTTCATAAGCACGGACGTCCAGGTATGTCGGGAAAGAAAATCCTGTCCGGCCATACTCCTCAGGGCCTGCCTGCGTACAGCCTCCGAGAACGACTCCTACCCTGCACGCCGCGGATATGATGCGGCAGGCTATTTCTTCGACCTTTCACTCGGAAAGACCTTCGGCCTGGCAAGCATATCCGCCTCGGCAGGGTTCCTGTGCTGGCAGACTGCTGTCGGTCTGCAGAATGATGCCATCCTGTTCGGAGTCAAGGCCAACTATGCCCACGAATACTTCCGGGCAGGGGTGCAGTATGGCGGATACTGCGGCTGGCATCACGACGGAGATTTCCCCCGGGTGCTCTATCTGCATTCCGATTTCGGCCCGCGGAACTGGCCTGTCAAGCCGTACATCCTTTATCAGCACGGATTCAACGACTGGCCCTTTGATCTCTTCAGGGCCGGCATCAAGGTGGATGTCTCCCTGCCGTACGGCTCTGCCCGTCATCATATGACGGAATAACTCCACACTTGCGTTTATTTTACAGATATTCACTAATTTTACCGGCATAACGGGGAAAGCCCCTCCTTAGGAATCCAAAAGCATACCGATATGAAAAGAACACTGCTTGCCATTCTGACCGTTGCAATTCAGACAATGGTCTGCGTCTCCTGCAATTCGGGGAAAGTACCCCCTTACAAGAATCCCGACCTGCCGATCGACCGGCGCGTCGAGGACCTTTTGGGGCGAATGACCCTCGAAGAGAAATTCTGGCAGATGATAATGGTTCCACGCAGTCTGGAGGAGCTGAACGATCCCAACACCAACGACGACTTCAGCCACGGTGCCTTCGGATTCGGAGTCGATGAGCAGTCCCGCAACCGTGGCAACGCTGCGGAGCAGATGCTGGACTACTCGGAAGGGATGAACGGCACGGCGATGGAATCCGCCGAAACAATCAACGAACTGCAGAGATATTTCGTAGAAAAGACCAGGCTCGGCATTCCGCTTATCATATATGCCGAGGCGCTGCACGGCCTTATCAAGGGAGGCGCAACCTCCTTCCCCCAGTCCATTGCGCTGGCCGCCACCTGGGACACCACCATTGTCGGGAAAGTGGGCGATGCCGTAAGCCGGGAATGCAGAAGCAGAGGCTTCCGCGACATACTCTCGCCTGTCGTCAATATTGCGAATGACGTGAGATGGGGACGCACGGAGGAGACGTACGGGGAGGATCCCTACCTCTCCTCAAGGATAGGTGTCGCGTACGTCGCCCCGTTCGAGCGCAACGGCGTCATCACCACTCCCAAGCACTACATCGCGAATGTCGGGGACGGAGGCCGTGATTCGTACCCCATCAACATCAACGAAAGGCTCCTGCGTGAAATCTACCTGCCTCCTTTCAAGGCCTGCTTCCAGGAAGCAGGTGCAAGGTCGGTCATGACCGCCTACAACTCCTGGGACGGCACTGCGTGCAGCGCAAACAGCTACCTTCTGCGTGACATACTCAAGGACGAGATAGGCTTCAAGGGATTTGTCATCTCCGACGCCGGCGCAGTAGGCGGGACGAACGTCCTGCATATGACCGCTTCGGGATATGAAGAATCCACACGGCAGGCGATAACGGGCGGGCTGGATGTCATATTCCAGACTGCATATGACCACGCCCGACTCTTCTATCCCGCCTTCGAAAAAGGTCTTATAGATATGAAGGACATAGACGACGCCGTAAGGCGCATTCTGAGGGCGAAGTTCGAGCTCGGACTTTTCGAGAATCCGTACGTCGACGTCAAGCAGGCCGGAATCGAAAACAATTCTCCCGAAAAAAGGGAACTCTGCCGCGTGGCCGCCAGGGAATCCTTCGTGCTTCTGAAAAACGAGAATGAAGTCCTTCCCATCGACAGGAACAGGATAAAATCCATAGCGCTTATCGGCGGTGAAATCAAAGCCGCCCGCCTTGGAGGATACAGCGGCCCAGGTTGCGACAAGATATCCATATATGACGGTATAAGCAAATACCTGGAAGGCAGCGGAGTCAAGGTCAACTATGCAATGGGAGCCCACTACAGATGGAGCGAATACCAACCCGTCAGCGGCAATCTCCTGAGTTACGACGGCAAGCCCGGAGTCCACGGAGTGTATTATGACAACGACACATTCGAGGGAGAACCCGCAGTTGTCCGTCAGGAAAGCGCCATAGACTTCCGCTGGACATTGTTCTCTCCCGATCCTGACAGAATTCCCTATGACTGTTACAGCGCAACGTGGACCGGGAATCTCAAGGCGCCCAAGACCGGGACCTTCGATCTCGGAATCGAAGGGAACGACGGATACCGTATGTGGATCGACGGCAAACTGTTCATCGACAACTGGGGGAAGAAATCATACGGGGCCGTTGTCAAGCCGTTCACGTTCGTCAAGGACAGGGAATACGCCATCAAAATCGATTATCACGAGACGTCGGGCAACGCGTGGTTGAAACTCATATGGAACGCCGGGCAGAACGGGCCGTCCTGGCAGAGCCTTATCGCCGAGGCGGTCGATGCCGCGAGGAACAGCGACGTTGCGGTCGTGGCAGTGGGCATCCACGAGGGAGAGTTCCAGGACAGGGCGCTTCTTTCGCTGCCCGGCAAACAGACAGAACTTATCAATGCGGTCAAGGCGACGGGCCGTCCCGTCGTCGTACTGCTTGTAGGCGGCAGCGCGATCACCTTCAGCGGGTGGGCTGACGGCGTAAGTTCAGTGCTCGACATCTGGTATCCCGGAGAGACGGGCGGCCAGGCCGTTGCCGACGTTCTTTTCGGCGACTACAGCCCGTCGGGCAAGCTTCCCATCACGTTCCCCATTCACGAAGGACAGCTTCCGCTGGTTTACAACCACCGTCCCACGGGCCGCGGCGACGACTACCACAACCTGACCGGGCAGCCCCTGTTCCCGTTCGGGTACGGACTGAGCTACACCCGGTTCGAGTATTCGAACCTTGCATTCTCCGACAAGACAATGAAAAAGGACGGCAGAATCACCGTATCCTTCGACCTGAAGAATGTCGGTAAATATGCAGGATCCGAAGTCGCGCAACTCTATGTCAGGGACGTCCTCTCTTCCGTATCCCAGCCGATAAAGCAGCTGAGGGGGTTCCAAAAGGTATTCCTGAACCCCGGAGAGACGAAGAGGCTGGAATTCGCAATAGATTCGGAGACGCTGCAGATGCTTGACGGCAATATGGAATGGACCGTGGAGCCCGGCGATTTCCGCATCATGATAGGGACCTCATCCACGGACATAAGGCTCCGGGACAACATCACCGTAGTGGAGTAAAGCCCGGGGCAATCCCGGTGACGAGAATGCAAACCAAAGAGGGAAGATACGCCGCCCTGCTTCCCGTTGTTCGTTCGCTTATGAACGACGAGGGGGACGAGATAGCCAGAATGGCCAACCTCGCAGCCCTGCTGCATCACGAATTCGGGTTCTGGTGGACAGGGTTCTACCGCGTTAGCGAAGCGGATGATCTCGCCCTGGGCTCCTTCCAAGGCCCGCCTGCCGGCACAAGAATCCAACCCGGCAAAGGAGTCTGCGGAACTGCCTGGGCCGAAGACAGGACCGTTGTCGTTCCGGACGTGTCGAAGTTCCGCGGGCACATAGCCTGTTCGAGTGAATCAAAAAGCGAGATAGTTGTTCCTCTGAGAAGCCATGGTCAGGTTGTCGCCGTCCTGGATATAGACAGCCGCGAGCTTGGCGCCTTCGACAGGACAGATGCACTGTGGCTGGAAAAGATAGCCGCCGGCGTCTATGGCCCGCAACGGGACATATGGTTTGCCGCCGGCTGTTTCTGGGGCGCGCAGAAGTTCTTGAAGATGGTTCCGGGCGTGGAGTTCACGGAAGTGGGATTTGCAAACGGGCGGGAACGGAATCCGACTTACGAACAGGTATATACGGACACGACGGGCCATGCGGAGTGCGTCCACGTAAGGTACAATCCGGAGGTGATTTCCCTTAAGGAACTGGTCCGGCTGTACTTCAGGATCATCGACCCTCTGAGTCTTAACAGGCAGGGTGAGGATGAAGGGACAAGATACCGCACCGGAGTATATTACGAGGATGAACGTGACTTCGACATCCTGTCAAAGGAGTTCTTCAAAATGGAGAAGAAGCTGGGGTGCAAGCTGGCCGTGGAGCTTCAGCACATCATCTGTTTCTACAGGGCCGATGAATATCACCAGGACTATCTGGACAAAAACCCCGGAGGATACTGTCACCTAAGCCCGGAATTGTTCAAACTGGCCGCCGAATACAAGAAGAAATGAGACTTGTATGCGGAGAATTAATGAAAACAGTAATACGGGAAGCTTTCGGTGAGCCTCCCTTTTTCGCGCTTGTTTTCGCACCTGAAAGCCGTCAAATATCCTTTCCGGGGGCATTGTGGCGGGAATCCGCACCCGGAGACAGCGCTCCGGGCAGGAATCCGCTCCGGTGGTCTGATACCATCCTACCCCGAAAACCACAAAAAAAAACGAGTCAGGCACGATATAACCCAACTCGCTTTGTGGGGCTCCAAACGCGCCCACGGCATTCAGTATTGTGATTTGGCCTAAGCCTCAAACATTCCGGTTCCAACTGCCGGAGCTAAAATCTCCGGTCTGGCAGACCGCAATAAGCCTAGTATTCTTCCTCGTTGAAGAAGAAGTCCTCTTTTGTGGGGTAGTCGGGCCAGAGATCCTCGATGCTTTCATAGATATCGTCGTCACCTTCAAGCTCCTGAAGATTCTCGATGACCTCCTCGGGAGCACCGGTGCGCATTGCGTAGTCGATGAGTTCCTCTTTTGTTGCCGGCCAGGGTGCATCGTCAAGACTGCCAGCAAGTTCAAGTGTCCAAAACATAGCTCAAAAATTTAAGTGGCCGCAAATATAACAAAAATTTACAACTACAAATTATTTTGAGTAAATTTGGGGCTACGGTCCGGACGGAGCGCCCGGGCAGCCCGGCACAAGCCGGGCGGCAGGAACCGCCCCATAGTCCGAAGGCCGGAAGACAATGTACAGAAGAGACGACATATACGACAAGGCAGTCACCGGGGATATAGCCCTCCACGTCAGGGAGATACTCCGGCTTCTGGGAGAGGACCCGGAGAGGGAGGGGCTGAAGAAGACTCCCGAAAGGGTCGCGCAGTCGCTGCAATACCTGACCAAGGGTTCGCTCGAAGACGGAGTGCAGATTCTCAGAAGCGCTATTTTCGAGGAACAGTACAGCCAGATGGTGCTGGTGAAGGATATAGAACTCTACTCCACCTGCGAGCACCATATGCTTCCTTTCGTCGGGAAATGCCACGTCGCATACATTCCCAACGGGAGGATAACCGGACTGAGCAAGATAGCGCGCGTCGTCGAGACCTTTTCCCGCCGTCTCCAGGTACAGGAAAGGCTCACCGTACAGATTCGCGACTGCATAGACGAAGCGCTCAAGCCTCTCGGGGTGGCTGTGGTGATAGAAGCGGTCCACAGTTGCATGCAGCTCCGCGGAGTCGAGAAGTCCAATGCGATTACCACGACTTCCGCGTTCAGCGGGGCCTTCCTCAACTCCGCCCGCACAAGAAACGAATTCCTTAACCTTATAAAGTGATGTCAAAGCCCATTGCAGCCCTGATATACGATTTCGACGGCACCCTCTCCCCCGGCAACATGCAGGAGTTCGGGTTCATCCAGGCGATCGGCAAGACGCCCGGGGAGTTCTGGAAGATGTCCAACGACCTGGCCGCAGGGCAGGATGCTTCAGACGTGCTTTCCTATATGAAGCTGATGTTCGACGAAGCCCGCAAGTCGGGGATAAAACTGCGCCGCGACAACTTCCTCGAGTTCGGCAAGAACATCGAACTCTTCGACGGGGTGCAGGAATGGTTCAGTCTCATAAACAGATACGGCGAATCCCGCGGGGTGAGGGTGGAGCACTATATCAACTCATCGGGTCTGAAGGACATCATAGAGGGCAGCAGCATAGGCCGGGAGTTCAAGCACGTCTTCGCGGGGACCTTCATCTATGACGCGAACGGTGACGCCGAGTGGCCCGGCATAGCGGTGGACTATACGGCGAAGACCCAGTTCCTGTTCAAGATTAGCAAGGGAATCTTCAGCGCCAGCGACGGTAAGATGGTCAATTCCAGTATCGCCGAGGAGAAGAAGCGTATCCCCTTTGCGAATATGATATATCTGGGCGACGGGGAGACCGATATCCCCTGCATGAAGATTGTGGGCATGTTCGGCGGTCACAGCATTGCGGTGTTCGACCCCGCCAACGAGAAGAAGAAATCCCTTGCGAAGAAGCTGCTGCGACAGGGTCGTGTCGCCTTCGCGGCGCCGGCCGTTTATTCCAAGGGAGAACGGGCATACAGGATAGTATGCGCCATAATAGATAAAATCAAGGCCGACAGCGAGCTCAAGTCGCTGTCCAAATTCTAGGGGCAATGGAACATTTCTTCAGCAGGCTTGAAAACACCATCACCTCGTATTGGGACTCCCCCGCAATATGCGACTTCGAGGGGGAGACCTTCACATACAGCGCGATTGCAACAAGCATGGCCCAGTTCCACGTTCTCTTCGAACATTCGGGGATATCAAAAGGTGACAGGATTGCAATCTGTGCACGCAACAGCGCCAGATGGGCCATATCCTTCCTTTCGATAACCACCTATGGAGCAGTGGCCGTACCGATATTGAGCGACTTCCTCCCGGGGAGTGTCGCACATCTCACCGACCACTCGGAGAGCGTCCTGCTTTTCACCGACCCCGACATCTGGTCCAAAATCAACCCCGAATCGGTTCCGGGCATCAAAGGAGTTGTCAGCGTCAATGATTTCACCCTTCTTTATTCGCGCGACGAAGTCTTCTCCGCCGCTTTCAGCGGATTGCAGGAGAATTTTGCGAAGAAGTTTCCGATGGGCTTCACCAGGGCCAACGTCAATTATGCGAAGGACACCCCGGGAGACCTTATGGTCATCAACTACACCTCCGGGACCACCAGCGCGCCCAAGGGGGTGATGCTCAGGGGCGATTGCTTCAGCGCCACAATACAGTTCGCGGGAGAGTCAGTCCCCATCCACTACGGGGACAACGTAGTGTCGATGCTGCCTATGGGCCATATCTACGGTCTTGTGTTCGAGTTCCTGTTCCCGTTCTGCAACGGCGTATGCATCACCTATTTCGGCAAGACGCCCTCCCCCACCCTGCTGCTCAAGGCAATGAAAGCCGTCAAGCCGGTGATGGTCGTGACAGTGCCTCTGGTGATGGAGAAAATTCACAAGACCTCGATTGCCCCGGTCGTTTCCAAGCTTTATATGAAAATACTGCTCCACCTGCCGTTCATCGGCAAGCTTCTTTACCGCAAGATGGGGCAGAGGCTTATGGAAGCCTTCGGCGGCAAAGTACAGTATTTCATAATGGGAGGGGCAGCACTGAACCCTACGGTCGAAAAGACCTTCAAGAGGATGGGAATACCCTATACCGTAGGATACGGAATGACGGAAGCGTCCCCGCTGCTTACCTGGGCCCATCCCGACGAATATGTACCGGGATCCTGCGGCAAGCCGATATCCTGTATCAGCATACGGATTGATTCGGAAGACCCCCAGCATACTCCGGGAGAGATTCAGGCAAAGGGGACGAACATCTTCTCCGGATACTACCGCAATGACGACGCAAACCTCCTCGCCTTCACCGAAGACGGCTTTTTCAAGACCGGAGACCTGGGAGTGATGGACCAGCACGGCAACGTCTTCATCCGCGGACGCATCAAGAACATGATACTGTCGGCCAACGGGCAGAACATCTATCCTGAAGAAGTGGAGGCGGTGGTCAATGACCAGCAGTACGTACTGGAGTCAGTGGTGGTCGACAGGGCGTCGAAGCTTGTCGCCCTCATCAATCTCGACAACATAGCCATCCGTATGGACAAGCTGGACCGGGAGGCGGTGTCGGACATCCCCGAGAACGTGCGCGAATCGGCGAACAGAAGGCTTCCCTCATACAGCAAGATTACAAAGGTGGAAGTGATTGACGAACCCTTCGAGAAAACCCCGAAGATGAGTATCAAGCGCTTCCTTTACAAATAGATTATGGCAAACAAGAAAACAACCGGCAAGATTGGAGTAACGACGGAGAACATCTTTCCGGTAATCAAACAGTTCCTTTACAGCGACCACGAGATTTTCCTCAGGGAACTGGTCGCAAATGCGGTTGACGCAACCCGCAAGATGGAGGCCGTCGCTTCAAGCGGTGAATTCAAGGGAGAATTGGGCGGACTTCAGGTCAGGGTTGAACTTGACGAGTCGAAGAAGACCCTCAAGATCACGGACTCCGGCATAGGAATGACCGCCGACGAGGTGAACAAATACATCAACCAGATAGCTTTCTCCTCAGCCGGGGAGTTCCTCGAGAAATACAAGGACGAGATGGGAAGCATCATAGGACATTTCGGTCTCGGCTTCTACTCGGCCTTTATGGTGGCGGAGAAGGTGACGATAGAGACACTGAGCTACAAGGATGGCGCGAAGGCGGTGAAGTGGAGCTGCGACGGCTCGCCCGAGTTCAGCATGACGGAACTCTCCAGGGAAGAGCGCGGCACCACGGTCACCCTGTACCTTGACAAGGACGGAGCGGAAGAGTACGGCACGAAGGGAAGAATCTCGCAGCTTCTTTCGAAGTACTGCAAGTTCATGCCCGTACCGGTAGTCTTCGGCAAGAAGACGGAATACAAGGACGGCAAGAGCGTGGAGACGGACGAAGACAACGTTATCAACAATGTGGAGCCGCTCTGGGCCAAGACCCCGTCAGATCTGGCAGAGAAGGACTATCTGGACTTCTACAAGGCCCTCTACCCTATGGAGGACGACCCTATGTTCTGGATTCACCTCAACGTCGATTACCCCTTCAACCTCACCGGGGTACTCTACTTCCCCAAGATTAAGGAGAGGATGGCAATCGACAAGAATAAGATACAGCTCTTCTGCAACCAGATGTTCGTGACAGACCACGTGGACAACATAGTGCCCGATTTCCTCACTCTGCTGCACGGTGTCATAGACTCGCCGGACATCCCGCTCAACGTCAGCCGCAGCTATCTGCAGTCCGACGCCAATGTCAAGAAGATAAGCACCTATATCACGAAGAAGGTGGCAGACAGACTCGAAGAGATATTTTCCGGACAGCGCGAGGCCTATGAGCAGAAGTGGGACAACATCAAGCTGTTCATAGAATACGGCATGCTGTCCGACGAGAAGTTCTGCGAGAGAGCCCTCAAGTTCGCTCTCCTGAAGAACACCGACGGCAAGTACTTCCCTCTGGAGGACTACCGCAAGGCGATCGAGGGCGAGCAGACGGACAAGGACGGGAACGTGGTCTATATCTATGCCACCGACACGGAGGAACAGTACTCCAAGATTGCCGCTGCAAAGGCGCTCGGCTACGACGTGCTGATGATGGACTGCGAACTCGATTCCCACTTCGTCAACCTGCTCGAGCAGAAGGTGGATAAGACCCGCTTCGCAAGGGTTGATTCGGACGCCGTCGGCAACCTCGTGCCGAAGGGTGAGAAAATCAAGCCGGAAATGTCTGAGGATGACAGGAAGAAACTCGACGAACTCTTCAAGTCCGTGCTGCCGGAGGGCAACGACTATATGGTTGAGCCGGAAGACCTCGGCGAGGAGGCGGCTCCGGTACTGATAACCCAGAGCGAGTTCATGCGCCGCTGGCGCGAAATGAGCGCCCTGGGCGGAGGAATGAATTTCTACGGCGAAATGCCCCGCTCCTATCAGATAAAGGTCAATATGGACAACCCGCTCATCAAGCGCATCTGGGAGGACAGGGACAACCCCGGAGACCTCCTGCGCCAGGTTACGGACCTCGCCCTGCTGAGCAACGGCCTGCTCAAGGGAAAGGCCCTGTCGGACTTCATACACAGGAGCGAAGACCTGCTTTCAAAGGAATAAACAAAAGATATGTCTTTCATCAAAGAAAAAATCGCGCTCGACTCGCTGACCTTCGATGACGTGCTGCTCATCCCGGCATACTCGGAAGTCCTGCCCCGTCAGGTCAGCCTTGAGTCACGTTTCTCACGCAACGTCCGTCTGGACCTGCCGATAGCATCAGCCGCCATGGACACGGTAACGGAGTCCGCGATGGCGGAAGCGATGGCAAGGCAGGGCGGCATCGGTGTAATTCACAAGAATATGAGTATAGAAGCCCAGGCTGCCGAAGTGTCCAAGGTAAAGGCCGGCGGATTCAAGACAGCGGCCGGAGTCGGCATCACCGATGACGCGCTCGACAGGGTGAAAGCCCTCGTGGAGGCCGGAGTGGACGCCATAGTGCTCGACAGCGCACACGGCCACAGCAAGGGGGTAATCTCGAAGCTTCAAGAAATCAAGAAGGCCTTTCCCGCCCTCGACGTGGTGGTCGGGAACATTGCGACCGCTGAGGCGGCGAAGGCGCTTGCCAAAGCCGGTGCCGACGGCATCAAGGTCGGCATAGGTCCCGGCTCCATATGCACCACCCGCATAGTCGCCGGAGTGGGAGTACCGCAGTTGTCAGCCATCTTCGAATGTGCGAAGGCGGTGAAGGGAACTGGCATACCGGTCATAGCTGACGGCGGTCTGAGGTATTCGGGAGATATAGTGAAGGCCTTCGCCGCCGGAGCGGACTGCGTGATGTGCGGCTCCATGCTGGCCGGCAGCGACGAGGCTCCGGGCGAGAAGACAGTCATCGACGGAGTCGAATACAAGACCTACCGCGGCATGGGCTCCGTCGACGCAATGCAGGCCGGTTCGAAGGACCGGCACTTCCAGAACGGCACGGAAGCCAAAAAACTCGTACCCGAGGGAGTTGTGGGCCGCGTCAAGGCCAAGGGCCCGGTTGCCGACATACTGTTCCAGATTGCCGGAGGGCTCAGGTCGGGTATGGGCTACTGCGGGGCAGCGGACCTGGCCGCCCTCAAGAATGCGAAATTCACCAGAGTTACGGCAAGCGGCATGGCCGAAAGCCATCCGCACGAAATCACAATAAGCAAGAAAACACCCAATTACCAATAATGTACAACGGAGAAAAATTGAACGCCAAGCAGTTTGTCGAGGAGCAGATTGCCCAGATTCGCACCCAGGTGGGCGGAGACGTCGTTATCCTCGGCCTTTCAGGCGGAGTTGACTCCACCGTTACGGCAATTCTGATTAACAGGGCGATAGGCAGCCGGTTGCACTGCATATTCGTGGACCACGGCCTTTTGAGAAAGCACGAATTCGAAGACGTCCTTGAACACTACAAGGGTCTTGGGCTCAACGTCAAGGGAGTCCGCGCAGCGGACAGGTTCTTCGCGGCCTGCAAGGGAATCACCGACCCCGAGGCGAAGCGCAAGGCAATCGGGCGCACCTTCATAGAGGTGTTCAATGAAGAGGCCCGCGCGGAGAAGGATGCACGCTGGCTGGCACAGGGAACAATCTGGCCCGACATCGCGGAGTCGCACTCCGACAAAGGCACCGTCAAGAGCCACCACAACGTCGGCGGTCTTCCCGAGGAGATGAAGCTCGGTCTGGTCGAGCCTCTCAAATATCTCTACAAATACGAGGTGCGCGAGGTCGGCGCCGAACTGGGACTGGACAGCAGCTTCATCGGACGCCATCCCTTCCCCGGCCCGGGCCTCGGCGTAAGGTGCCTCGGAGAGCTCACTCCCGAGAAGATTGCCATCCTGCAGGATGCCGACAAGATATGGATCGACGCGCTCAGGGAAAGCGGCTGGTATGACAAGGTATGGCAGGCGGCCGCCATTTTCGTTCCGGTCAGGACTACCGGCATAACGGACGGAAGGCGTACTTATGACAACGTGATAGCCCTTCGCGCCGTCAACAGCGTGGATGCCGTCACGGCGGAAGTCGTTCACCTCCCCTGGGAGTTGCTTGACAAGGTTCAGAAGGACATAATCCACAACGTGAAGGGAGTCAACCGCGTGGTCTTCGATATATCATCGAAGCCGGAGGCTACCATCGAGTGGGAATAATCACTTGTCCTTCCATACTTTAAGATACTGCTGCAGAGCCCACATCTCGTCGCGGAACCTTGCCGCTTCGGAGAAATCGAGCTCTGCGGCTGATTTTTTCATCCTCGCGCGGTCTTCCTCCACCATCTTCTCTATCTGCTCCCTGGACATCGAACGGATGACCGGATCCTGCAGGACGGCCGCCAGATCGGCACGTACGCGTCCGCCGGCATAAGCCTCGCCGCTCCCGCGCCGCGAGTCGTGACCGAGACCCACGCTTATGGTTCCTCTGCCCAGATCCGAAGGATTGGGAATATACACGGGGTCATCGTATGAATTGGCCGCGCTGAACCTGCCGGTCGTGCCGTTCACCAACCCCTGCCCTACAGCCTTGCCGCCGAAATCAGCCGCCAGCGCATTGGGCCGGCTCTGAACCTGCTTCGGCGTTATCCCGTGCTGCTTGTTGTATTCCAGCTGCTTGGAGCGGCGCCTCATTGTCTCGTCGATGGTCGCCTTCATCGAATCGGTAACCTTGTCGGCATACATTATCACAAGCCCGTTGACGTTGCGGGCCGCCCGGCCCGCCGTCTGGGTCAGCGAGCGCTCCGTACGAAGGAATCCCTCCTTGTCTGCATCCAATATCGCCACAAGCGACACGGAGGGTATATCCAGCCCCTCGCGCAACAGGTTCACCCCTATCAGCACGTCGAACATTCCCTGCTTGAAATCCTCGATTATCCCCACCCTCTCCGCGGTATCGACGTCCGAATGGATATAACGGCAGCGTATGCCAATCCCGCGCATATAATTGTCGAGTTCCTCGGCCATCCTCTTGGTAAGGGTGGTTACCAGGACCCTCTCGTCCCGTTCCGCACGCTGACGGACCTCCTCGACGAGATTGTCCACCTGATTCTTTATCGGCCTCACCTCTATCGGAGGGTCAAGCAGCCCGGTAGGACGGACCACCTGCTCCACGACAAGCCCTGATGACTTTTCAAGTTCATACTCGGCCGGGGTTGCGCTCACATACACCTTCTGCCCTGTAATGGCCTCGAACTCCTCGAACTTCAGCGGACGGTTGTCCGAGGCGGCGGGCAGGCGGAAGCCGTACTCGACAAGCACGGACTTGCGCGAATGGTCTCCCCCGTACATGGCCCGCACCTGCGGTATGGTCACGTGGGACTCGTCTATGAAGGTCACGAAATCCTTCGGGAAATAGTCGATAAGGCAGAAGGGCCTCTCCCCTTCACTCCTGCCGTCGAAGTATCTGGAATAATTCTCGATGCCCGGGCAATAGCCCAGTTCCCGAATCATCTCCAAATCGTACTCCACCCTCTGCCTCAGCCTCTTCGCTTCAAGGGGCCTGTCCGTCTGCTCGAAGAAGGCCGCCTGCCTTTCCAGGTCCCTGCGGATATTCTCCACGGCGGCAAGGCTTCTCTGCCTGGTGGTGACGAAGTTGTTGGCCGGATATACGTTCACGGAATCTATTTTCTCTATCGTAGCCCCGGTGAGCGGGTCGACCAGACTCAGCGAATCCACCTCATCTCCGAAGAACTCTATCCTCACCGCTTCGTCGGCGCCTCCAAGGAACACGTCCACAGTATCTCCCCTGACCCTGAAAGTACCACGCTTGAAATCAGTCTCCGTACGGCTGTAGAGAGCATCCACCAGATGATAAAGCAGCTGCGTGAGCGACACCTTGTCCCCCACCCTTATCGTCACCGTCTGGGAATGAAAATCCTCCGGGTTGCCGATACCGTACAGACAGCTGACGGAACTTACCACAATCACGTCGCGTCTGCCACTCATAAGGGCGCTGGCGGCACTCAACCTCAACTTCTCGATCTGGTCGTTTATGCTCAGGTCCTTCTCGATATATGTGTCCGTGGTCGGGATATATGCCTCCGGCTGGTAATAATCGTAATATGACACGAAATACTCCACGGCATTGTGCGGGAAGAAAGACTTGAACTCGCCGTAGAGCTGCGCCGCAAGTGTCTTGTTGTGGCTCAAAACGAGCGCGGGCCTCTGCAGCCGTTCTATGACGCTCGCCATCGTAAAGGTCTTGCCGGAGCCTGTAACCCCAAGCAGAGTCACGTCCCTGATGTCGGACTCCAGGGCCGAGCACAACTGCTCAATCGCCTCCGGCTGGTCACCGGAAGGCTTGAAGGGAGACTCCAGGCTGAACTTCATCTCTATGGAAGAAACATAGCCTCACGCACCTTTCCGGCAGCCGCCTCACCCTTGATCGCCTTCAGAATCTCAAGGCCGAAATCAAGAGCATAGCCGGCGCTCCTGCCGGTGATGATTCTGCCGCAGCGCACCACGGGTACGGGCTCGAAAACGCAGCCCCTCTCCACCAGAGCATCCTCGAAAGAATCGAAGCAGGTGAAATGAAGGCTGCCGACATCGCGCAGGCGGGCAAGCACCAATCCGGGCGCGGCGCATATAGCCGCCAGCGAGCCGCCGCGGTCATAATGCACCTGCATCATACCGGCAAGCGCCTGCGAGGAAGCGAGCGCCTTCGAGCCGGGCATACCGCCCGGGAAAATCATAAAATCCTCCGCTCCGGCGCCGTCGTCCGGATTGAGATCAGAAAGAACCGCATCCGCGCAGACGGACACGCCGTGCGACGAAACGACGCACGGCTTGCCCGTTATGCTCACGTACTTTGCTCCGACTCCCCCTCTCCTCAGGACATCCCCCGTCCCGAGAGCCTCGACATCCTCGAACCCGTCGGCAAGAAAAATGAAAACCCCTTTCATCGCACTGTCATTCTTCGGGGAGCATCACAATCTCCTTGAAGCTGTCCGCCACAAGAATATCGCCCAGCACGTCCCTGATACCCTCGGCCGATATCTGTCCGACGGCATCGCCGTACTCCGCATCATAATCACCGCCCCTTTCCGTATTGAACACAAGTGCACCCATCCAATAACTGTTGGTGATGCGCTTCTCGGGCACGTTCTTCCTTGCGTTCTCCTGCGCACGCAGCAACTGCTCCGCGGAAGGCCCGTTCTCGGCGAGCCCCTTGAGCCCGTCCACGGCTATCTGCCTGAGCTTCTCCTGCTGATCCACGTTGGTGTCGAAATAAACCTGTATCAAACCGGAATCCCAGGGCTGGTAGGACAGCCTCATACTGGCGGAAGCCCCGTACGTGCCGCCCTCCTCCTCGCGGAGTGTAGCCACATAAATCATATCCAGAATAAACTCGGCGGCCTGCATATCCACGCTCCTCTGAACCGAGTACGGCATATTGGCGTTGTAAACCTGGAGCACGGAAGCCTTGGGGATCTCCATCTTCGTTCTGAACACGTCCTTAGCACCGGCATACTTCATATTCACCGCATTCCTGATATCATACGCAGGAACGCCCTTCCCCTTGGGCAAAGAGCCGCAATACTTCTCCACAAGCCCTTTAAGCGACTGCACGTCAACGTTGCCTACAATATAGAGGGTCGCCCCGTTGAAGCCGGAGAACAACTCCCTGCTGTACTTTTCAAAAGTATCCAGCGACGCGGCGTCTATCTTTGCAAGCGAGACGTTTCTGTGTCTGGGATTATCGTACAGCGTCGAATGCATATGGTCATTCATTATGAAGTCAGGGGTATTCACGTAGTTGGAGAGGACTGTCTTAATCTGATTGACGCTGATGTCCCACTCCTCCCTGTCGAATCTCGGAGCGGTGCACGTCAGATTGACAAGCTGGAGCGCCGTCTCGACATCCTTCGGGCTGCAGTTTCCAGTCACTCCGTTGTAAAGCTGGCCGATGAACGGTTTTATACTTATAATTTTGCCGGACAGCATCTTGGACACGGTGGTCGAAGAGAACTCGGCTACACCTCTGTTGGATTCATACACCGACAGGAGCGTCTCGTCAAAGGAGTCGAGGGCATCCGTAGGAACCAGGCTGAGCCCTCCCTTTTTCCTGAGCTGGAAAAGCACCTGGTCCTTCTTGTACTCCGTAGGCAGCACCACCACCCTGAGTCCGTTGTTCAAAATCCACTCGGTCGAGCCGTAAAGACCGGCATATTCCTTCCTGACCTTGCCCGGCTTGAGCGGGTGTTCCGCCATAAAGTCGCTGCTGACCGCCTCGGAAGCATTGGGGCGGATATCGGAAGCCTTCACTCCGGCAACAATTCCGAGCACCTGCTCCCCGGTAGGGTGAACCTGTCCCGGCTTGTCGACTCCGGTATAAATCACTGTCAGATGTTCCTCCGCAAGCAATTGGGGAAGAATCTGGTTGATGACGGAGGCATTGAGCTGAGGCAGAATCGCCTCTGCAAGCTGAAGGTCCGTCTCCGGAGTCAGATACGGGTATCCGCCGAAGAAATTGTTTATAAGCGCAGGCACAAACCTGTCGTTCGTGCGTGTACTGGCACCCTCCACCCTGCTCTGGCGGCTCCTTATAAGGTTGTCCTTCACTCTGGACACCTCGTCGTCGGAGAAACCGAACCTCTTCATCTTCTCCACCTCCGTGAGGAAAGTCCTGCAGGCCTCCTCCACCTTCGCGTTGTCACAAGTAACGCTGCCTTCCAGCGCCTCGCAGGTCTCGGAGATGTTCGAGAAAGCCAGGTACGCGCCGAGGAACGGAGCGTCGGCTTTCGCGGCGATATCTCCGAACCTCTCCTCCATTACGCCGCCTATTATCGACTTGACCATTCTTTCCACATAACCGGCCTGCGTCGCCCTCGCCTCCTTCGGAGTGGGCTCACCCAACTTCCAGAGGAAGTCGATGTTCGAGGCCGTGTTCTCCGGGTCAGTGATGATTCCGACCACCGGCTCGTCATTTATCTCTACGGCCGGCATAACCTTTACCGTGGGGGTCTCCGGAGCCGGGATATCGGAGAAGACGGCGACAATCTTGGAATAGATCCTCTCCACGTCTATGTCTCCTACAACAACTATGGCCTGCATATCCGGGCGATACCAGGTACGATAAAAATCGACGAGACTCTGCGGCTTGAAGTTGCGCAGGTTCTCCTCACTGCCTATTATGTT
Organism: Bacteroidales bacterium; assembly: GCA_024401995.1. Lineage (GTDB taxonomy): Bacteria > Bacteroidota > Bacteroidia > Bacteroidales > UBA932 > Cryptobacteroides. Next base: position 2,340 of record JAKSJZ010000016.1, on the reverse strand, counting down.
GCAGGTGGCATACTTGCTGCTCTCGCCGTAAATGTACTTCGCGCTCTTCTCGAACATCCTCCAGCCGGCGGTATTGCGGGTACGCTTCTCTTCGAGTATCACTCCCCTCTCTGCATCTATCTCTTCCGGTTCGTTAAGGACGAAGTGGGAATAGTCGTGCATAATGAGCAGACAGGTGTCTATGATACCCTCGCGGCTGACGGGAATGTTGTTCAGCATATACTGTGTATGCTCGACTCCCGTGGAAGCATTGATGTTCCTGCCGAACTCCGCCCCTATATTCTGAAGATAGTCAAGCATCTGCTTGCCGGGCAGGTTCTTCAGGCCATTGAAACACATATGCTCCAGGAAATGCGCCAGCCCGTCCTGATCCGGAGCCTCCTGGATAGCACCTACGTTGGTGGCGAGATAGAACTCGCATCTTCCCGCCGGCAGCTCGTTGTGGCGGATATAATAGGTCATTCCGTTGTCAAGCCTGCCGGTCTTTACATCGGGGTCATTGGGCAAAAGCGGCTGTCCATACAGGACAAAAGCGCAAAGCAACGCGGCCGCAGCGAAAAACAATCTTTTCATTGCATAAAAAGTTAACAGACGAATTTAAGCAATTTCCGCACCAAAACCAAAGACAGCAGAGACGAAGCGCAATCTCTTCGCCACCTCCAATTTTTAATAATACGAACTTCTTTATTACCTTTACGCCACAGACCAAATCAACCGGAAATGAAAAGAACCATCATCCCCCTCGCCGCCATTATCCTGGCCGCGACCTCCTGCCTTGCTGACGGCCGGAAAACGCCCATCACAGTGCAGGGTCTCCCGGACGCCGGGCAACAGCTGCTGAATACCCATTTCGCCGGAATGACGGCAAGCTACATCGTCAAGGAGACCGACTTCGCTGACGTCGACTATGACATCAGGCTTGAGAACGGTACCGAGATAGACCTTGACGACGACGGCAACTGGACCAAAATAGACTGTCGCAGGAATGCCGTTCCGGAAGGGCTCGTCCCCGCGGAGATTCTCTCGAAAGTGAAAGAGACATTTCCCGGCGCCTTCATCGTGGAAATCGAAAGGGAGCGCAGGGGCTTTGATGTAGAGTTGAACAACGGCCTTGAGGTCAAGTTCGACAGAAAATTCAACCTGTCGCTGTAAAAAAAGCCCGTGGCCGGCAAAGGTCACGGGCTTCATCATTCAATCCTGAAGAATCGGGCGGGCTTATTCGGCCTCGGCCACCACTTCTATCTTGATGTCGGCGAAGACGCCCTTGTAGCACTTCACCTTGCCCTCGAATTGTCCGAGAGCCTTGATTTCGGGAACGCTGACGTTCTTCTTGTCAACCTCTATGCCCGCAGCGGCAACAGCCTCGGCAACCTGGGCGGCGGTAACGGCTCCGTAGAGCTTGCCCTCCTCACCCACCTTCGCGGCAATCCTGATGGCAAGTGCGCTGATCTTTGCGGCAAGCGCCTCGGCGTCAGCCACAAGCTTGGCCTCCTTGTGAGCCCTCTGGCGGAGAGTCTCCTCATGCTGCTTGAGAGCGGAAGGGGTACCTACCGTGGCAAACCCCTGGGGCACGAGGTAATTGAGAGCGTAACCTTTCTTGACTTCAACCACATCACCGGCCTCGCCGAGATTGGTGATTTCTTTCTTAAGGATGATTTTCATAACTCTCGATTATTTAAGAAGGTCGGTTACATAAGGGAGAAGGGCAAGGGAACGGGCGCGCTTGACGGCCTGCGCAACCTTGCGCTGGAACTTCAATGAAGTACCCGTGATACGGCGGGGCAGAATCTTGCCCTGCTCGTTGAGGAACTTCTTGAGGAACTCGGGGTCCTTGTAGTCAACATACTTGATGCCGGCTTTCTTGAAGCGGCAATATTTCTTCCTGTGAAGGTCCACTGTGGGAGGGTTGAGATAACGGATCTCCCCGTTTTCGATGTTTGCTGCCATAATTTAGTCCTCCTTGATTTCTTCTTTCGCGGGCTCGGCCTTGGCGGAAGCCGCCTTTCCGGCGCGGACGTCGCGACGATGCTGTGCATAGGCAACCGCATCCTTGTCAAGCGCTACCGTGAGAAAGCGTATGATGCGCTCGTCACGATGATACTGTGTCTCGAGGGAGGCGACCAGCTCGGGCGCGCCCTGAAACTCGATGAGGTGATAAAAACCTGATGTCTTGTGCTGGATCGGATACGCAAGCTCCTTGAGCCCCCAATCCTCTTCGTACACCACCTTGCCTCCGTTGTCGGCAATGAACTTCGTGTACTTGGCAACCGCTTCCTTCATCTGTGCGTCAGACAAAACGGGAGTTGCAATGAAAACGGTTTCGTACTGTTTGATCATTTT
>JAKSJZ010000015.1 GCA_024401995.1 Bacteroidales bacterium | reverse complement strand
ATGTCGAACTCCGCCTTCTTGAAGGGGGGAGCCATCTTGTTCTTCACCACCTTGACCTTCGTGCGGTTGCCCAGGGCGTCCTCGCCTTCCTTGAGCTGGGTAGTGCGGCGGACGTCGATGCGCACCGAAGCATAGAATTTCAGGGCGTTGCCTCCCGTGGTGGTCTCGGGGTTGCCGAACATCACGCCTATCTTCTCCCTGAGTTGGTTGATGAAGATGCAGCAGGTGTTGGTCTTTGCGATATTTGCCGTGAGCTTCCTCAGGGCCTGGCTCATAAGCCTGGCCTGAAGTCCGACCTTGTTGTCTCCCATCTCACCCTCTATCTCCGCTTTCGGGGTAAGCGCCGCGACCGAGTCGATGACCACTATGTCGACGGCCCCGGAGCGGATGAGGTTGTCCGCAATCTCGAGAGCCTGCTCGCCATTGTCCGGCTGCGATATGAGAAGCGTATCCAGATTGACGCCAAGAGCCTGTGCATATGTCCTGTCGAAAGCGTGTTCCGCATCTATCATCGCCGCTATTCCCCCCGCCTTCTGGGCCTGGGCTATCGCGTGAATCGCGAGCGTGGTCTTTCCGCTCGATTCGGGCCCGTAAATCTCGATGATCCTGCCGCGCGGGTAACCGCCGATTCCCAGAGCGTGGTCGAGGGCCACGGAGCCGCTTGGTATAACCTGCACGTCCCATTCCGGCTGATCTCCCAGCTTCATGATCGTGCCTTTCCCGTAATCCTTTTCAATCTTGTCGATCGTGGCCTGCAACGCCTTGAGCTTGGCGGCATTAATCTCCGCAGACCTTTTTCCTTCCACTTCTTTTTCCATAACGAATAAATTTAGTCTTAAGACAAAGTTATCAATTTCTGCGGATTTGCAATAGGGTCGGGCAAAATCATTTTACAAATTCCGGATTCCAGGTGAATCCTATGTCCAGGCAATTGTCTCCGGGGCGGTGTCTGTAGATTGCGTGGATGCGGATCTGCCTGTTCCCCTTGACCGGATAGTATTCCACGCCTCCACCCAGGGTCAGGGCTGATGTGCCCGGCGCCAGAAACGTGAAGGTGGAGATATCCTTGCAGCAATAGTCATAGTCGCCGCGGAGTATCAGGTCAATGAACCCTTTCGGCGACGTCCATCTTATTTCGCCCATCAGCGACCAGTCCTTGAAGAAAAGGGCATTTTTTGTGGAGCGGTGGTAGAAGTCGATGTCAACCAGGAAGTTGCCCGGAATGTGGAACCGGTTGCCGAGGACTATCGCCCCGGCGGCTCCTCCTCCCGGAATGGCGCTGACGCTTATCGAAGACAGGTTGGAATAGAAGCCGTGGGTACCGAAGTAGCTGAGGTACGCTCCGTAGAGGTTGGGATTTTCCCTGTTGCGATATTCGCTCTGCCCCAATTGGAGGGTGAGCACGTCATTGCCTTCTCCCAGGCGTTTTTCAATCTCAAGACCCCATATATATGAAACAAGGCTGCTGACGGCCGAACTGGTGAAATAGGTGTCGTGCGGGGCTTTCGCTATTTCGAAGCCGCCCAACTGGCTGATGTTCTTGCCGGCGCGGAAGGTCCAGTCGCCAACCGAATAGGCCAGATACAGCTTGTCGATCCAGGGAAGGAACCTGTCCGGGTCTTTCCCGTCATACCCCAGCGCACTCTTGCTGAGCCTGAGCCGGGTATAAAAGGTGAAATTGTCCGTGATACGCCCGCCGAGCCTGGCGAGAAGGACCGACGCCCCCAGACCGCTGGCATCGCGGTCAAAGACCCCGCCGTTCCATAATCCGGCCCAGTCGATTTTCGCATTCAACCCCGCTTCCGTGATGATTTTGGACTTCACTGCAGTGCTGTCCGCCGCGCCGCACAGAAGGGCTGTGGACAGGATGAAGGAAAGGATGGATGTAATTTTCTTCAGCATGACACGTGGTTTCAATGAATGCAAATATATGATTTTTCCGATTAAAGCAAATATATGCGGGCTCCACTTGGGCGGAAGGGCTCATTTATCGCGGATATTGTTATATTTGCCTGTACGGAATCCAACAACTTGTAACAATGAAGAAAATCACAGCCATAATTTGCATCCTCGGAGCCTGTACACTTGCGTGGGCGCAGTCCAATTCCGATTATGTCAATCCGTTCATAGGCACGGACGGTATGGGCCATACCTTTCCCGGCGCCTGCGTCCCCTTCGGGGGAGTGCAGCTCAGCCCCGACACGGATACCATTCCCCACAACGTCGGGGGCATATATCAGCCGGAAGTGTATCGGACCTGCGCGGGCTATCGGTATTCCGACCCCACGATAGTAGGATTCAGCCACACTCATTTCAGCGGTACGGGCCATTCCGATCTGGGAGATATCCTTGTAATGCCCGCGACGGGGGAGGTGAAGCTCAATCCGGGGACGGCGGGAGACCCGGACAGCGGATACCGTTCCAGATTTTCGCACGACGGTGAGAAAGCGGCTCCGGGGTACTATGAGGTCGTGCTGTCCGACTATGGCATACGGGCGCAGCTCACGGCCACCCGGCGAGCCGGCATCCACAAATACACCTTCCCCGAAGGCCGGGACGGCCATATCGTCATCGACCTCGACCGGGGCATATACAATTACGACGGCAAGACATTGTGGGCCGAAATCCGTGTGATATCCCCCACGTTGATTACCGGCTACCGCATTACCAGCGGTTGGGCGCGCACCAATTACACCTATTTCGCCGCCGAATTCTCCCGGCCCGTCACGGAATACGGATTCAGGGACTGCGGAAGGACCGACTACAAGGGAGGCTGGAGCAAATTCGCACAGTACCGCAATTTCCCCCAGATGGCCGGTCGCGGGATTGCGGCGTACTTCAAGTTCGATACCGCCGACAACAGCGAACTTACAGTCAAGGTTGCCCTTTCCGCTACAGGACAGGACGGAGCCCTGCGCAATCTGGAGGCGGAAACAGCCGGCAAATCCTTTGAGACGCTGGCGTCCGAGGCCGGAGCCGCCTGGGACAGGGAACTGGCCTGCATCGAGGCGGAGGGGACCGACGACCAGAAGACGATGTTCTACACGTCCCTTTACCATACGATGGTAAATCCCTCCACGTATATGGATGTGGACGGCAGATACCGCGGGCTCGACCACGATATCCACCAGGCTGACGGCTGGACCAACTACACCGTCTTCTCGCTGTGGGACACGTATCGTGCCGAACATCCCTTCCTCACCCTTATGAAACCCGACAGGGAGAGCGATATGGTGCGGTCGATGATTGCCCACTGGGAGCAGAGCGCCCATCATATGCTGCCCGTCTGGAGCCATATGGCCAACGAGAACTGGTGCATGAGCGGCTATCACGCGGTACCGGTGCTCGCCGACGCGATAGCCAAGGGCTTGGACATCGACAGGGAGGAAGCCGTCAGGGCGATGGTGGCAACCTCGTCCGTCCCCTATTACTGCGGGCTTGGCGATTATGTAAGGCTCGGCTACGTCCCTCTTGACAGCATTGCGACCGCGGCATCCAACACACTCGAATATTCTTATGACGACTGGTCCGTCTATGCCGCCGCGAAGATTATCGGGAACAAGGCGGTCGAGAAGGAATATTCCGAACGCGCTCTTTACTACAGGAACATCTACGACACTTCCATAGGATTCGCGCGTCCCAGATATTCGGACGGTGGGTTCAAACCCGGATTCGACCCTCAGATGACCTTCGGTGAGGGGTTCATCGAGGGCAATTCGTGGAACTTCTCATTCCACGCGCCCCAGGACGTATATGGGATAATGGGACTTATGGGAGGAGAAAGGAAATTCACGGACAATCTTGACGCGCTCTTCGGAATGGAACTCGATCCGAAATACTATGCCGACAACGAAGATATCGAAGCCGACTGCCTCATAGGCGGCTACGTTCACGGCAACGAGCCCAGCCACCACATACCTTATCTTTATGCCTGGACATCCCAGCCCTGGAAGACACAGTACTGGCTCCGCGTCATAATGAACAGCAAATACCGCAACGACATGCACGGTCTGGGCGGCAACGATGACTGCGGCCAGATGTCAGCCTGGTACATATTCACCGCTCTCGGATTCTACCCCGTGTGCCCCGGCACGGACGAATACGTACTCGGGGCTCCCTACATACCCTTCGCAAGAATCAACCTTCCCAACGGCAAGTCTCTGGAGGTCAAGGCCCCCGGTGTCAGCGACAGGAACTGCTACGTCAAGGAGGTGCGCCTCAACGGGAAACCATACGGCAGGATGTATGTCAGACATTCGGACATCCTCGCCGGGGGCTGCCTCGAATTCGTCATGGACTCCAAGCCCAACCGGAAGCGCGGCATCAAACCCGGGGACAAGCCCTATTCGATGACGGGGGCGGGTGAAGCGGTGCAAATTCCAACCAAACGATAATATGTTCAAGCGAATCATCTGCCTCATCGCGTCGACGATGCTATGCACGCTGGCGGAGTGCAGGCTCATAGACAACGTCAATCCGTTCGTGGGGACTGACGGTTTCGGCAACTGCTACCCCGGAGCGCAGATCCCGTACGGTGGCATCCAAATCAGCCCCGACACCGACAACCGGGATTATGACTGCGCTGCAGGTTACAAATACGGCAAGCCGGCCATCCAGGGGTTCAGCCTGACACATTTGAGCGGAACGGGTATTCCCGACCTCGGAGACTTCCTCTTCCTGCCGGGCACCGGAGAGGTGAAGCCGTCACGGTTCAGCCACGACGCCGAGTGGGCTTCTCCCGGCTATTATGGCGTTGTCCTTCAGGACAGCGGCGTCAAGGCCGAGATGACCGCTTCGATGCACAACGGAGCATTCCGTTTCACTTATCCGGAATCCCGGGACGCCTGGCTCACCATAGACCTCGACCACACGCTCTGGCAGGAATGTGCCTGGTCCAGCGTGCGTGTCGGTGACGGGGGGCGTACCGTCACGGGGAGCAAGGTGGTCAAGGGCTGGAGTCCGGAGCGCTTCGTGTATTTTGCAGTCAGGTTCGACCGCGCGATGGAGGACGTGACCATTCTCCAGGACGGCGAACCTGTCATCTACAACACCAAGCGTTTCCGCAGCAGCCGCGAGGCCTGGGGACGCAATCTGAAGGTTCTTTTCAGGTTTGCGACGGCGGCCGGGGAGACGTTGAACTGCAAGGTCGCCATATCTTCCGTCAGCGCGGAGGCCGCATTGAACAACCTTGAGGAAACGGACAGCCTTTTTGACGGAAGCCGTTTCGAAGCAATCAGGTCCGATGCGGAATGCCTCTGGGAGAGGGAACTCGGCAGATATGAACTCGCCACCGATGACAGGGAACTGCGGGAGACATTCTATACCGGCGTTTATCACACGGCGCTCCATCCCTTCGTGTTCCAGGACAATGACGGCCGTTTCAGGGGGCACGACAAGAATATCGAATTCGCCGGGGACTTTACCAATATGACCGTCTTCTCCCTATGGGATACCTACAGGGCCTTCCATCCGCTGATGAACCTTGTCAACAGACCGCTCCAGGCCGACGTTGCCAATTCAATGCTCGCCCATTATGACAGGAGCGTCGAGAAGATGCTGCCGATATGGAGTTTCTATGGAGGGGAGACCTGGTGCATGATAGGCTACCACGCCTGTTCCGTGCTCTCGGACATGATTATGAAGGACGTGCCCGGTTTCGATTATGAGAGGGCGCTCGAAGCGATGGTGACGACGGCGCGAAACCCTGATTATGACTGCATCCCCGAATATGTCGAACTCGGTTATGTCCCGTTTGACAAGGAGAAGGAATCCGTATCGAAGACTCTTGAATACGCTTACGACGACTGGTGCATAGCTCAGGCGGCGAAGAAGCTCGGACACGAAGACATATATCTGGAATTCAGCAGGCGTTCGAAGAACTGGAAGAACCTCTACGATCCCGAGACACGCTATATCCGGGGTCGGGACTCCGACGGAGGCTGGCGCACCCCGTTTGCACCGATAGCATATCAGGGCCCCGGATCGGTCAACGGATGGGGTGACATCACCGAGGGCTTCACCCTTCAATATACTTGGAGTGTCCCGCACGATTTCCGGACATATATCGACCTTGCCGGAAAGAACTTCCTGCTGAAGCGCCTCCGTGACATGTTCACGATGGAGATGGATGAGAATATTCCCGGCGCTCACGATATCTGGGGGCGTATCGGAGGCTATTGGCACGGCAATGAACCCTGCCATCACGTACTTTACCTGTTCAACGATTTGGGCCATCCGGAAGAATGTCAGAAGTGGGTGCGCCACGTGGCAAAGCATTTTTACGGCAACAAGCCCAATTCCCTGAGCGGCAATGACGACTGCGGACAGATGTCTGCCTGGTACATCTTCAATTGTATGGGATTCTATCCGGTATGTCCGGCGGGCGACTGGTACGCGCTGGGTTCACCCTGCGTTCCGGGCCTCAAGGTCAGACTGTCCGACGGCGGCACGCTGGAAGTCACCACCGAGGGATGGTCGGAGAAGGCCGTGTATGTCAAGGCCGCCTACCTTGACGGCAGGAAAATCAAGGACGCGAGAATCCGCTACGAGGATATCAGGAACGGCGCTCATCTTCACTTCGTGATGAGCGACGTCCGGCCCTGACGTCAATGCGGAAGAGCCCGGCCTTCGGCGGACTGAAACAGCCGGAGGGCCTCGCCCACGGAGAATGAGAGGTCGGCGCTGAAAGCGCCGACGCGGGTGCGGCGAAGGCTGGACAGGAAGGCTCCGGAGCCCAATGCTTCGCCCAGGTCGCGTGCAACGGCCCTGATGTACGTGCCTTTCGAGCAGAGAATACGCAGCCGTGCCGTCCGGAGTTCATAACCGGATGGATCGGCTATGTTGATTCGGCCGGAGCCGTCGGCCGGTCTTTCGGGAGGGACGACCCCGTCCTCCCAGTCCAGCAGGTCTATCGAGTCGATGACTATGGTCGAGGCCCGGACCGCGTTCTCGCGGGAGGACTCCGCGAATCTGGAAGAATCCCCGCCGGACTCCCTGTACAATTTCCTTGCAGTCTTGTAGGCCCTCACCCCGTCGGTGGACTTTGCGCTGAACAGGGGCGCCGTCTGGCTTTGCTCGCCGACAAAGGAGGGGAGGACGTCGGAAAGCGACTCCCTGCTGACTCCCGACAGGTCGAGCTGGCCTTCCAGCGGCTTCTCCAGATCGAACGATGCGGTGGTGGCTCCGAACGTCACCCCGGCCACATATTCCTTGCGCCCTTTCTGAAGGGCCTCCGCCACTTTTGTGGCCGGGCCGATGCATACCAGAAGAACTCCCGTCGCAAGGGGGTCGAGAGTGCCGGCGTGGCCGACTTTCAGGTTCTTCTTCCCGAAATGGCGGCAGGCAGTGTATTTGATTTTTCGTATGACGTCCGCCGAGGTCCACGAATAGGGCTTATCCACCGGTATCACTATACCTTCGGGGTAGTCGCCGATGGAGCCGGTCAGCGGAACGTCTTTCTGCGGTATAAGGTACATATCCTATGGAAGAATCTTGTCGATTCTCCTCAGATGGCGGCCTCCCTCGAAAGGGGTGGCAAGCCATTCGTCCACGGCCGCAAGCGCCTCGTCCTCCGTGATGAACCTTGCCGGAAGAACCAGCACGTTGGCCTTGTTGTGGGCTGCCGCCAGCCTTCCTATTTCCCTGTTCCAGGCCAGCACGGCGCGTATGCCGCGGTGCTTGTTCAGGGTCATCGCCATACCGTTTCCGGTGCCGCACAGCGCTATGCCGGCATCAACCTCCCCGCCCTCGACGGCGGCGGCGAGCCTGTGGGCGAAATCGGGGTAGTCAGCGCTCAGGCCGGTGTCGGTGCCGAAATTGACCATTCCGTGCCCCGCCGCCTCCAGACGGGCGGAGATGGCCTTCTTGAGTTCGACCCCGGTGTGGTCGTTGCAGATGCCTATTTTCATAACCTTTCCCTGATATATTCCAGACGTTTCAGCAACTCGTCCCTGCCGACTATGGAAAGTATGTCGGCGATGCCGAGCCCCGACGCGCTTCCGGTAAGGGCCAGCCTCAGGCAGTTCATAACCTTGCCTATAGGGTATTCCTTTGACTTGATGAAACCTTCAAGCTCCTGTTCTATCGCTTCCTTCGTCCATTCCACGCCGCTTCCCGTGATGAATGCGGCGGCTTCGTCGGCCATCCGGCCGTTGTCTTCGTTCCAGAATTTCTCCGCGTCCTTCGCAAGGAAGGGGAAGGTGGCGGCGTTGTCGTATGTCTTCGCGCGCGGGTCAACCGGCTTTGACGCGTCCGCCGCGGCCAGGTCAACCCCGTACTTCCCGTACTCCGACGGCGCTATGAACAGGTAGGGGGCTATCGTCCAGAAGTCCTGCACGAAGTTCGCCCTTTCCTTCAATATCGCCGTGGCCTTCAGGATACGGTCGCTTGCGGCTTTTATGCCCTTGCTTCCGAGCAGGTCCGCATACATCCCGGCAAGCTCCGAGTCGGAACGGGAGCGCAGGTATTCCCTGTTGAACCATTTGGCCTTTTCGGGGTTGAATTTCGCCCCCGACTTGCCGACTTTCTCCAGGGAGAAGGCTTTGACAAGCTCATCCATCGAGAAAATCTCCTGTTCCGTGCCGGGGTTCCAGCCGAGCATCGCAAGCAGGTTGACGAACGCTTCGGGGAAGTACCCGTCCTCGCGGTAGCCGCGGAAGGTCTCGCCCTCCGGATTCACCCATTTGAGGGGGAATACGGGAAAGCCCATCTTGTCTCCGTCGCGTTTGCTGAGCTTGCCGTTGCCGACAGGCTTGAGCAGGAGCGGCAGGTGGGCGAAGCGCGGCATTGTCTTCTCCCATCCGAACGCCTTGTAGAGCAGGTAATGGAGGGGGAGGGAAGGCAGCCATTCCTCTCCGCGTATGACCTCCGTTATTTCCATCAGATGGTCATCCACTATGTTTGCAAGGTGGTATGTGGGGAGTTCGTCGGCGCGCTTCCAGAGCACCTTGTCGTCCAGGGTCGATGTGTTGACCTCCATATGCCCGCGAATCAGGTCTTCCATCACCACGGTCTCGTTCTCCGGCATCTTGAAGCGGATTGTCCAGTCGGTCGTGCCTGAGACGAGTTCGCCGACTTTGTCTGCCGGCAGGGTGAGAGAATTCTTCAGTGATTTGCGCGTGGCGGCGCTGTAGATGAACGTCTGTCCGGCCGCTTCGGCATCGGCGCGGGCCTTCTCGAGTTCCTCGGCCGAATCGAAGGCATAGTAGGCCATGCCGTTCTCCACCAGCCTCTCGGCATATTTGCGGTAGATGCCCTTCCTCTCGCTCTGACGGTAGGGGGCGTGGGGGTGGCGCTCCGAAGGTGTCTGCACCACGTTGCCCTGCCCGTCGACGCCCTCGTCCGGGATTATCCCGCACCAGCGCAGCGAGTCGATTATGTATTTTTCGGCTCCCGGCACGAAACGGTGGGAGTCGGTATCCTCTATGCGGATGATGAAATCTCCACCGTTCTGCTTGGCATACAGGTAGTTGTAAAGGGCCGTGCGCACGCCTCCCATATGCAGGGGGCCGGTGGGGGACGGAGCAAATCTGACTCTGGTCTTCATATCACTTTCTGGTTATTGCAGGCGTGTTTTCAAGTTCGTTTATCTCCTCTCCGGACGAGGCAAGAAGCACGGGCTTCCTGTCGGCGTCATATACGTATGATGCGGTGCTGTCGGAAGAGGGTGTCTTGATTGTCTGCGCGGGGTCGGGCAGGCTGATTTCCCCGGGTTCGCTCCATTTGCGGTAGGTGTAGTCGGGGGAGATGCTGATGTAGTTGCTCTCCGGATTGTCGGGTCCGATGAGGCTTGAAATCTTGAAGCCCGTCGCTATGGCGGTTATGTGGATTGTGTCTCCTACGTCCGGGTCGTCATCGCAGATGAGGCCTCTCTTGAAGTTGTTGGCGTTGCCGGTGTATTCGCAGATTTTCTCGTTGATCTGGTCGAGGTCATTCATCTTGAGGCCCTGCTCGTTGCGTCCCGTGCAGATGTTTACAAGCACGTTCTTCGCCGTCTTGAGGTCGAAGTCGTTGAGAAGGGGGGACTCGAAGGCGCTGTGTACCGCATCCTCGATTCTGTCGGGACCGCTTCCGATGCCGCAGCCCATAAGGGCCATTCCGCTGTCGCGCATCATTGTCTTGACGTCCTCGAAGTCCACGTTGATGAATCCCGGTTTCTTTATAATCTCGATAATGCCCTTGACCGCTGTCGAAAGCACTTCGTCCGCCTTGGGAAAGGCGTCATGCACCAGAAGGTCGCCGTAGTAGTCGTAGAGTTTCTCGTTGTCTATTATCAGGAGCGAATCCACGTGCTGTTCCAGTTCCTCGATGCCCTCGATGGCCCTGGTATATGCGGCGCTGCCCTCGTTGCGGAAGGGGATGGTAACTACGGCTACCGTTAGAATCCCGCGGTCCTTGGCCAGCTTGGCGATGACCGGAGTGGCCCCTGTACCTGTGCCTCCGCCCATTCCCGCGGTGATGAACAGCATCTGGGTGTTGTCGCTGAGAATCTCCACTATGCGGTCCTGGCTGGACAGTGCGGCATTGCGGCCCTTGATGGGGTCGGTGCCTGCTCCCAGTCCCTTGCCCATCTGGACCTTGCAGGGTACGGGGCTCTTGTGCAGGGCCTGCGAGTCGGTGTTGCATACGACGAAACTGCAACCCTCTATCTTCTGGTTGAACATATAGGACACGGCGTTGCATCCGCCGCCGCCGACTCCCATCACCTTGATTATCGAGTCGGATATAACCCAGTCGGAAGGGGTTATGATATCATAGTTGCTCGCGTTCATATTCAGTTCTCCTGGTTGTCGAAATTGTCATAAAGTTTGCCTACGGTACTGTCGAAAAGGCCCACGGCATCGTCCACGATACCCCCGACGCCTAGCCTGACTTTCTTGCCCCAGATCGGCTGGTGGCGTTTCTTCACGCTCTTCGACGTCCCGTTCTTCTCCTCCTTTCCCGGGTCGAACACCGTATCCCGCAATTCCTCCCTGGTGTTTGCGCCGGAAGCCGTGCTTGAGAAGTAGGGGTCGGTGCCTGCCCTGAGAATCATAGCCGCGGATACGGCTGCGCTCTCATCCTTGAACTGGGGGAAGCCGGTGCTGGTGATGCCCTTGATACGGGAATATCCCACGCGGACATTCAGCCCCGACATTCCGGCAAGCAGGCTCGCCGCGCCCTGGAGTTCGGCGCTGCCTCCGCACAGCACTATGCCGCTGCGCAACTTGCCGTACAGTCCGCTTCTGTGTACGCAATAGAGCAGGGCCTCGAAGATTTCACGCATGCGGCAGTCTATTATTTCCGAAAGCCTGGTGACCGGCAGCTTGCGGCTGACCACCTGATCCTCGTCGTTTATCATAAGGGTCTTTGCGGCCATAGTCTGGAGTTTTTCCGGGATGCAGGCCCCGTAACCCAACTTGATGTTCTCGGCCAGAACCTCGCGTATGCCGGCCTCATTCTTGATGTCTATGCTCACGTTGCGCCCGCCGAAGGGAATCGAGCCGTAGTAGCGGAGATTTCCCGCCTGGTATATCGACACGGAGGACACGCCGGCGCCAATCTCGAACAGGGCTACGCCGTTGTCCATCTCGGAGTCGGTGAGGACGGCGTCCGCGATGAGCGCGGGTTCGAAGTATTTTCTCCCGGTGGACAGCTGCGCCGTGCTCAGGGCACGTTCGAGATTGGTGACGGCGCCTTTCGAACCTATGAAGATGCGGAAATTGCCTTCAATCTTGTCTCCGACAGAACCCAGTATATCCTCTTCCTTGCACTGGAAGAGGTCCTCGGTGGTGAAGGATTGCGCGATGGCCTCATAAACCTCCTCGTGGACCGGATCGTCCGGGGTGTATGAGTCAAGAGCGTTGTCCTTCAGGAGGTTTATCTCATCTATTGTGATGCACTCGTCCGGGTTGGTGCGCGCTATCGTCCCGGGCGCGACTTCCTGACGTATGCCGAAGCGCGGCAGGGGGACTGCCACCGACTCTATCTTGATGCCGAGCTCCTTCTCGGCCTCGGCCACCGCTGTCCTTATCGCGTTGCCGGCCCTGAGAGGGTTGAGTACCTTGCCGTGGCGGATGCCGTCGGATGGGTATTCACGGTAGAACACAAGATTGATGTCCCTGCCGCAGACCTTTGCTACGGCCAGTCCCAGCTTGGACGAGCCGGGATCCAGGGTTACTATGTATCTCTCTGTCATTTCCTGCAGATTATCTGGTTTCTGTATTTCAATATTACGTTCCTGTATGCTGTGGTGGAGTCGCTTATCCGGGAGCAGTAGTCGTCCAGCATCGCCAGTTTGGTCTTGAGGTTGTCCGGAGAGCCCAGATGGACGTTCTCCTTCATCCCGTCGGGTATGAAACTGTACTCTCCACGGCCGTTGACGCTTATGCGGTTGATTCTTTCCGCCCAGGCCCCCGACTTGTCCAGATTGCGGATGAACCCGGCCAGTTCGGCGCATTCGGCTTCGCTCATCTTCCTGCCGGCTGTCACCTTGCGGGTGGGACAGGTGTATCCGGAAGAGAGGGGGAATGTCTTGCCGTGCGCATCGAGGTATCGGCTCCCGGCCTCGTCCGTTATCATTGCTATGGGGTCCTTCTGGTCAACCAGGACGTGCAGGATGCAGTCCGGCGTGGACCACACCTCGCAGCCGGCGACGTGCGGCATGGCCTTGACGGCTTTCTCCATCTTGTGCAGAGGCAGGTCCATAAGTCTCACGCCTATGAATTCTCCCGCAGCGGACCTCAGGCCGTCAATCACGTCCTGCTCGTCGATGAACCTGAAATCCTCCACGAAAGTGATTTCCGCCCCCGTGCAGGTTCTGCCGTGGCGCTGTTTCTCCCCGGTCCTGAACGATGCTATCAGCACCGCCAGCAGACCTGCGCAAAGGATGGTGGAGAGTATGTACTTCAGCGTGTCGTTCATTTCGAGAGCAGTTCCTTTATTGGTGCGACCAGCCTGTCTATGTTGCCGGCGCCGAAAGTTATCAGTACGTCCGGACGGAGCCTTCCTATTGTGTCGAGCAGTTCCTCCTTGCGGACGAGTGACTTGTCGCCGCAGGTGATATCCTTGAGAATCAATTCGGCGCTGACACCGCTGATGGGTTCCTCCCTTGCGGGGTATATGTCAAGCAGCACCACCCTGTCGGCCGCGCTCAGGGCCTCCGCAAACTCCGGGGCGAAATCGCGGGTTCTGGTATAGAGGTGCGGCTGGAAGACGGCCGTTATGTGCCTTCCCGGGAAAATCTCCCTTATCGAGCGCAGGGCCGCCGCGATTTCGGCCGGATGGTGGGCATAATCGTCTATGTATGTGAGCCCGGGCCTGTTGACGTGCTCGTCGAGCCTGCGGACTACGCCGCGGTAGCTCCCGATTGCGCTGCGGATATGCTGCGCGTCTATTCCGGCGCACAGGCACATCGCCGCCGCGGCTATGCTGTTCTCGACGTTGAGTCTTCCGAGGGTGCCGACCCTGATGTCGGAAAGGACGCCGCCGGGATATTTCAGGTCGAAGGTATAGTGGCCGGAGCCGTCGAGACGGAAATTCCTTCCGTGGAAGTCGGCCGATTCGTCATCGAAGTGGTATGTGTGGATTTTCGCTGTTATGGTGTCGGGAAGTTCGAGCCCGTACTTGAGTATTATTGTCCCGCCGGTCTGGGAAGCGAACTCATAAAACGCCTCTCGCATATTCTCCACCGTTCCATAGATGTCGAGATGGTCGGCATCCATAGCCGTTATCGCCGCTATGTCGGGATGGAGCTGGAGGAAGGACCTGTCGAACTCGTCCGCTTCGGCCACCACGACGGGGGAGTCGGACACGAGCAGGTTGGTGCCGTAGTTCTTCGAGATGCCGCCGAGGAAAGCGGAGCATCCGGTCCCCGACTCCGTCAGGATGTGTGCGACCAGGGTCGAGGTCGTGGTCTTGCCGTGTGTGCCGGCAACCGCCATACACCGCTTGCCGCGGGTTATCTCTCCAAGTATCATCGAGCGCTTGACGGTCCTGTACCCTGCGGAAAGGGCCTTGCGCATCTCCCCGAGGTCGGACGGAACGGCCGGAGTATAGACAACGAGGGTCTCGGAAACGTCTTCCGGCATAAGGTCGGGCCTGTCCTCATAGTGGACGGCAATGCCTTCGCCCTCAAGCTGTGCGGTAAGTTCGGACGGAGTGCGGTCATACCCGGAGACGTTCATCCCCTTGAAACGGTAGTAGCGCGCAATTGCGCTCATTCCTATGCCGCCTATGCCTATCAGATATACGTTTTTCATACAAGTCTGTAGATTTCTTCGACAATCGCCTCCGCGGCATCCGGCAGGGCCATCTCAAGAGAGTTCGCGGCCAGCTTCGCGAGGGCCTTGCCGTCGTGGATGAGTTTCATCGCCTCCGGAAGAAGGTTCTCCACGGCATCCGCATCGCGTATCACGATGGCCGCGTCCCTGTCGGCGAGGGCCATCGCGTTATGTGTCTGGTGATCTTCGGCCACGTTTGGAGAGGGTACGAAGATGCAGGGCTTGCCGGCGGCGCAGATTTCCGACACGCTGGATGCCCCGGCCCTCGATATGACAAGGTCGGCGGCTGCGTAAGCCAGGTCCATCCTGGATATGAAGTCGCTGTGGCGCACGTTGGCGGCGGGGTGGCCGGCAAGGAAGCGGTCGGTTTCCGCCTTGTAGAGCCTGCCGCATTGCCAGAGAACCTCGACATCCTCCGCTCCGGGCAGCCCGTCGGCAATCCAGCGCTTGACGGACTCGTTGACGGTCCTTGCCCCCAGGCTTCCGCCGAGTACGAGCAGGTGTTTCCGACCTGGGGTGAATCCGTGGAATTCCGACGCCTCAGCCCTGTCAAGGGACGGCACCGCCGCAATCTCGGGGCGTATGGGGTTGCCGGTCCGGACTATCCTGTCCGCAGGGAAGAATCTTTCCATCCCTTCGAAGGCCACGCATATTTTCCCGGCTTTCCTGCCGAGAATCCTGTTGGTAAGTCCGGCAAAGCCGTTCTGTTCCTGTATGAGGGTTGGTATGCCCATTCTTTGTGCCGCGAACAGCAGTGGAGCGCTGGCATATCCGCCCACGCCGACGACGACATCGGGCTTGAACCGGCGTATTATCCTGCCGGACAGCGATATCGAGCGCAGAAGCCTGAAGGGTACGGCAAGATTGTGCAGTATGCCGGAGAGGCTGAGGCTGCGGTTGAGCCCGCTGACGGGAAGGCCCTCTATCGGGAAGCCTGCCGCGGGGACTTTCTCCATCTCCATCCGGCCTTTCGCCCCGATGAACAGAATCTGTGTGTCCGGGTTGGCGGAACGCAGCCTGCCGGCGATGGAGATGGCGGGGAAGATGTGCCCTCCCGTACCGCCTCCGCTTATCATCACACGAAGTTTGCCGTAATCCATTTCTCTAGTCCTCCACATTGTTTCCGGACTCGAGCGCATCGAGATCCGACATATCGTCCGCTATGTCCCCCTGCTGTTCGAAGAGGGGTTTCACGTTCATTTCCTCACGCTTCATCTGTTCCGAGGCGATTCTGCTGATGGACAGCAGTATGCCGAAGGCAATCGAGAAGCATATCAGCGCCGAGTTGCCGTGGCTGACAAGCGGCAGCGTCTGGCCGGTGAGCGGTCCGGTGCCGACGTTGACAAGCATATGCATGAAGGCCTGCCCGGTGATTAGCAGCGTCAGCCCTGCCACGGCGCTCTTGGCAAAAACGTCCTTGTCGCATTTTCCGGCTATCCTTGACCCGCGCGACAGCAGGGTGGCGAACAGCGCTATGATGAAGGCGGCCCCCAGAAGCCCGTATTCCTCTATGATGAAGCTGAACATGAAGTCCTCCGACATATCGGGCACGGCATATCTCTGCGTGCTCTGGCCGGGGCCCTTGCCGAAGAAGCCTCCCTGGTGGATTGCTATTTTGGCGCTGTACGGTTGGGTTATCTTGTCCAGGGCGGCCCGATATTCGTCGGAGCCCGGGCGGGAATTGCGGATGATGGATACGTAGTCGATATTCCTGTCGGCGAGCCGGGAGATGGCTGTCTCCAGACGTCCCTTCGGCTCGAACCCCGGCCTGTGGCTCGTGAACGAGTATATTCCCAGCACGGCTCCGGCGAACAGGGCGAAGAGCAGCAGGAGCAGAATCGTATCCTTTATGTTGCCGGACCCCACGAATATGGTGAGGAACATTATGCCGCCTATGAATACGGCGCTCGAGTTGCTGCCCGGCAGTATCATCGCTATTGTGGCAAGGAAGGGCAGGTATATGAAAACGCCCTTCTTCGCGGCGGGGGACGCATTCCTGAGGAACGGGAGCCTGTCGCGGCGGATTGCGTCGACGGCCCAGGAGAGATACATCACCATTGCCACCTTGACTATCTCGAAAACGTGGACCTGAACCCCAAGTACGTTCAGGGTGCGCGTGGCTCCGTTTATGCGGGCCGCCTTTATGGGTCCGACGCCCCCTGTCAGAAGCAGCAGGAGAAGTATGGCCGACACGATGAACCCGAAGGCTGACGCACCCCGGATGATTTTGATGTTCCTGATGCTGTAGCAGCCTATTATGAGCGCGAGCCCGACTCCCACCATAATCAGCTGGTCCCTCACCAGGTCGATTCTGGTATGGGTTGAATCGGTGAGCCTCGACGTGGAGGAGAAGATGCATACGATGGATATGAGCAGGAGCATCAGCGCAATGCACCATACCACGTTGTCGCCCTCCAGGGCGTCGATAAGGTTCCAGACAGTTCTTTTGCTCTTTGCCATTACAGATTCCTTACGGCCTCCTTGAATTTTTCACCCCTGTCCTCGTAGCAGGTGAACAGGTCGAAACTTGCGCAGCACGGGCTCAGCAGGACCACGTCTCCGGGAGACGCGAACCCGGCGGCGGCCTTCACCGCCTCTTTCGCGGACAGTGTGTCGGTCATATTGTCCTTCCCGACTATGCTTTCGAAGGCTTCGTGTATTTTCCTGTTGTCAACTCCCAGACATACTATGGCCTTGACCTTCTTTCCGGCAAGTTCCAGGAGGGGAGTGTAGTCGTTGCCCTTGTCCGTGCCTCCGACTATCCATACGACGGGCTTCGTCTGACATTCGAGGGCATACCAGGCGGCATCCACGTTCGTCGCCTTGGAGTCGTTGATGTAGAGGACATCCCTGATGCTCATCACGGGCTCGAGCCTGTGCTCTATCGGTTCGAACGTGGAGAGCGCCTTGCGGATGGTGACGTTGTCTATGCCGGAGGCCTTTGCGGCAAGGGCCGCGGCCATCGAGTTGTAAATGTTGTGGCGTCCTCCCAGAGCGAGTTCCTTCAGATAGATTTCGCTTTCGCTCTCCTCGTAGCGCACTACAATCCGTTCCCCGTCCAGATATGCTCCCTGCTCCACCTTGCGCTCCTGCGAGAAGGGCAGCATCTTGGCCTGGAGTACGATTCTGCTCAGGTGTTCGACGGTTATCTTGTCGTCGGAGTCGAAAATGAAGCAGTCCTGCGGACGGAGGTTGCGCGTAATGCGGAACTTTGCCCGCACGTAGTTGTCCAGGTTGTTGTCGTAGCGGTCGAGGTGGTCGGGGGTGATATTGGTTATTATTGCGATGTCCGGCCTGAAATCATAGCAGTTGTCAAGTTGGAAGCTGCTGATTTCGAGTACATAGTAGTCGTGCTTTACGGTGGCTACCTGATATGCGTAGCTGTCTCCTATGTTGCCGCCGAGCCCCACGTCGAGTCCCGCTTCCTTCAGGAGATGGTAAATCAGCGAAGTGGTTGTAGTCTTGCCGTTGGAGCCGGTGATGCAGATTTTCTTCGCCTTGTCATAGCGCGAAGCGAATTCGATTTCCGATATTATATGTACTTTCTTTTCCTCCAGGGCCCTTATGACCGGCGCGTGCGGGGGGATGCCGGGGCTCTTGACGACCTCGTCCGCTTCCAGAATCCTCTCCATCGTGTGGCCGCCCTCCTCGAAGGGGATGTCCCACTCCCGAAGGCGGTCGGCATACGGCTGGCGTATCTTTCCGTTGTCCGACAGGAAGACGTCGAATCTCTTTACCTTTGCGAGCACTGCGGCGCCTATGCCGCTTTCCGCTCCTCCGAGCACTACAAGTCTTGACATATTATCTTATCTTCAATATGGCGAGCGTCATCACGCCCAAAAGAATACCAACAATCCAGAACCGCGACACTATCCTGGGCTCCGGGATGCCCATCTTCTGATAGTGGTGATGGAGCGGGGCCATCAGGAAAAATCTCCTCCCCTTTCCGTATTTGCGCTTGGTGCAGCGGAAGACGGCTCTCTGGACAATCACGGAGAGGCTTTCGATTACGAAAATCCCGCACAGTATCGGGAGCAGCAGCTCCTTTCTTGTCAGGATGGCGCTGACACCTATCAGCCCGCCGATGGTGAGGCTCCCGGTATCCCCCATAAACACCTGCGCGGGGTAGGAGTTGAACCACAGGAAGCCGAGAAGGGCGCCGCAGAAGGAGGCCATGAACACTGCCACCTCTCCGGCACCGGGTATGTACATTATGTTGAGGTAAGGGGCATTGACGGCATCGCCGCTGACCCAGGCCATTATTCCTATTACAGTGCCTATTATGACTGAGGTGCCGGCGGAAAGGCCGTCCATCCCGTCGGTGAGATTGGCCCCGTTGGAGCAGGCCGTCACCACCAGTACAATCATAATCACGTATATCGCCCAGGTGCAGTAAACGCCTGCCTGACCCTTGAAAGGCGAAAGCCAGGAATAGTCGAACTCGTGGGCCTTGACGAAGGGTATCGTCGTTACCACGCTGTCCGTCTGGATCGACGGACTTACGCATATTGCCAGCGCCACCGTAAGGCCGAGGGCTATCTGCCAGAAGAGCTTGCATCGCTCCGACACGCCTTCCTTATTGTGCCTGAACACCTTGATGAAGTCATCGGCGAATCCCAGGAGCCCGCACCACAGCAGGGTAAGAATCAGCAGCCAGGTGTAGATGCTCCGCAGGTCGCATACAAGCAGGGCCGATACGAGGACCGACAGGATTATGATAACCCCTCCCATTGTGGGTGTGCCCTTCTTCTCCATCTGGCCCTGCAGGCCGAGGTCGCGGATGTCCTCCCCGATTTGATGGCGGCGCAGGGTTGCAATGATCTTCCTGCCTATGAAAAGCGCCAGTATTATGCTTATGGCTGCGGCAAGCGCGGCCCTGAAGGAGATGTATCCCGTAAGTCCGCTGCCGGGGAAATCCACCCCCAGCCCCTGAAGCCATTCTATAAGTAACTGTATCATATCCTATCTCATTGTCTTGAATGCTTCCTCCACAATCTCCCTCTCGACGAAGCGTTTCTTGCCTTCGGAGGTTATCTGGTAGTCTTCATGCCCCTTTCCGGCAAGCAGGATGGCCGTATTGCCGCCCGACAGGGATATGGCTGTCCTGATGGCCTCGCGCCTGTCGTGGATGAAAACCGTCTTCGCCAGTCCCTTTGCGCTGAAGCCGGCCCGGATGTCCTCGAAGATGCGCTCGGGCGACTCGGTGCGGCTGTTGTCCTCCGTCACGAATATCCTGTCCGAGTATTTTTCCGCAACTGCGGCCATCTCCGGACGCTTGGTTGTATCCCTGTCGCCGCCGCAGCCGAATACGCAAACCAGTTTGCGTCCGTTGCAACAGAGACTCCTGAGTGTCTTCAGTACGTTTTCAAGCGCGTCCGGAGTATGGGCGTAGTCTATTATCACCGATATCGAATCGGGTCCGCTGATGTTCTCGAATCTGCCCGGCACCGGCCCCAATGCGCTCAGGGCCACAAGCGTCTCGTCGCGCCCGGCGCCGAGGCACAGGGCGGCGGAGTATATCGCGAGCAGGTTGTATGCATTGTGGACTCCCACCAGCCTTGTGCAGACCTCGGTGCCGTCAATGCGCAGGACCATCCCGTCGACGCTTTGCTCTATGATTCTGCACGTGTGGTCCGCGGCCGTCCTGAGCGAATATGTCTCCACTTTCGCCGCCGTGTTCTGGACCATCACCTGACCGTTGCGGTCATCGGCGTTCACAAGCGCCGTGGCCGTGGACGGCAGGGAATCGAAGAACAGTTTCTTGCAGCGCAGATATTCCGCGAAAGTGCCGTGATAGTCGAGGTGGTCGTGCGTGAGGTTGGAGAAGATGCCGACCCTGAACTCGAGTCCGGCGGTACGGTCCTGTTCCAGACCTATCGAACTTACCTCCATGAAGCAGTATTCGCAGCCCGCATCGACCATCTCGCGCATAAGCGAGTTGACCGTGATGGGGTCCGCGGTGGTGTTGACGGCTTCGCTTCTGCGTTCGCCCACATAGTTCGCTATGGTCGAGAGAAGCCCGCACTCATATCCGAGCGAACGGAAAAGATGATACAGGAGAGTGACCGTGGTGGTCTTGCCGTTGGTGCCGGTGATGCCGACCAGCTTGAGCTCTCCGGAAGGATGGCCGTAGAACCTGTCGGCTATGAGGGCGAGGGCTTTTCTGTCTGCGTCGATTGCGGCGACGGCCCCCGCCTCCATTGCGCTTTCCACATAGGCGTGACCGTCGGCGCTGCATCCCTTGACGGCGATGAAGAGCGCTCCTCCGGTGACTTTGCGCGAGTCGGAGGTGACGGACTTTATGTCCTTCCCGCCGTCGCCGCGCAGTATTGTCGCACCGGTGCCTTTTATGAGTTCGTCGAGTCTCATTCCGAAATGTGTTTCTGCCAGTAAGGGTCTATGCAGTATATCTTGTCAACCAATTGACGGACGGCCTCCGCGGGGATTGTGCCGCCGTAGTAGCTTTTCTTCGAAGGTTTGGAGTAAACGCAGCATATCACGCTGTATTGGGGGTCCTCCGCGGGGAAAAATCCGACGAACGTGCCCTGGTTGCTGAACCTGCCGTATTCGTCGAAGTATTTGCCGTTCTCCAGCACAACCCGCGAGGTGCCGGTCTTGCCCGCGACGGTGCATCTGGCCTTCTTGAGCCTTGTCGCCGTACCTCCGTCGTGGGTGACGGCCGTGAGGGCGCGGATGATGGTGTCGCAGGTCGCAACGCTGCAAATCGTGTCGCGCAGTACGCTGGGCCCGAGCTTGCGGGTAACCTTGCCGTCCTTCTCGAGGTAGTCCACCAGATAGGGCTTCATCATATGGCCTTTCGCCGCAATCGCGTTGTAGAAGGTGAGGATATGCAGGGGAGTCTCAAGGACCGTGTATCCCATTGCTATCTGTCCCAGGTCGGTCTTGCTCCAGGTGCTGCTTTTGGGAGTGGGGACCATCGGGGTACGGAGGCCTTCCAGATCGAAGTCGAAGGCTTCGGTAAGCCCGTATCCGTAGAGGCGGTCGATGAACTCCTGCGGCCTCTTCTCGTAATGCGAGATTGCCATATACCTGAAGGCGTAGTTCGAGGATACCTGCACGCAGTAAAGAACAGGCACCGTGTTGGTGTGGAACTTCCTCTCATAGTCGGTTATATGCCTGTCCTGCTCGTAACGGTAGCCCTTGATGACGCCCTTGTTGGTAGGAATCCTATCCTGGAGGCTCTTGACGTAGCCTTTCTCGAGCATCGTCATCAGGGTTGTGATTTTGAAGACGGAACCCGGCTCCCCGAGCCTGCCCACGGCGAAGTTCGAGAACTCCTCGTATCTGCCGGTAGCGGGGTCTTCGTACAGGTTGACCATAGCCCGGATGGCCCCGGTCTTGACGTCCATCAGTACAAGGCAACCGCCCTCGAGCTGTCCGTCGGAAGTCATCTGCTCGCGCAGGGCCTTGTCGGCGATGTCCTGGTAGTC
Source organism: Bacteroidales bacterium (assembly GCA_024401995.1). GTDB lineage: Bacteria > Bacteroidota > Bacteroidia > Bacteroidales > UBA932 > Cryptobacteroides. The sequence continues at coordinate 3,902 of JAKSJZ010000015.1, read as the reverse complement.
GATGTCTATGGTGGTGTGGATGCTCTGCCCGTCAATCGCGTCCACATATACGCTGTCATAGTTGCGGATAAGCCCCTCGTCGGTCATCTTGAGCCACTGGATGCCGCTTGTCCCGGCGAGTTCTTCGTCGAAGCGCCCCTCAAGCCCGACGTGGGTGTTGCCGACTCCCGATTTGCCGGAACGGACAAAACCTATCGTGCGTCTGGCAAGCTTCCCGAAAGGATACCTGCGGATGTTCTCCGGCTCGACTATGAGCCCGCCGCGGTACTGGCCCTCGTCGAACAGCGGAAGCTTCTTCAACTCAAGCAGGACGGGCCTCTCGACCGGCTCGCCTATTTTCAGGTGGCGGCGGTTGTTCTCCCGGCCGTTGATTATCGTCTTGTAGTAGTAATCGGAGCTTTTGCCGGGGAAAATCACCGCCAATCCTTCGCTCAACTTGAGAGCCTTCTCCCTCCATTTTGCTTCGGCCTCTGCCCCCTTGTTTCCGGACATCTTCTTGAACTCCCTGCGGCGCACGGTGCAGTCCATATAGATGTGGTAGCGGGGATAAGACAGGGCGAGAGTTCGGCCCTTGCAGTCTATGATCTCGCCCCGCTGCGGTTCGAGGGTGCGGCGGACGACTCTCTGTGTCAGGAGGTGTTCGATCTTCTCGTCCGGTTTGAAGAAAAGCTGTATGTACGCGATTTTCCCTATCAGGAAGAACGACGCCGCCAGTACTACCAGATAGAGGAAGTACAGCAGAAGGCCTACAGGGTCGCGTTGTTTTTTCTTCTCTTCCATACAGTCTATTCCAATATCACTGCGGGGGAAGTCGGGTCGCTGAGCGACGAGCCCTTCACCCTGAGCATCTCTCCGATTTTCGAACGGTTCTCCAGCGAGGACAGCTCGAACCTGCGGGCTTCGATTACAAGTTCCTGTTCATATATCTCGGCCTTCAGCGTCTCCACTCTCGTAAGGGCCGAGTCGGTCTTCATGCTTGCCCATATAATCACTGCGGCAAGGAAGAAGCAGTACAGGATATGGATGAAATACTTGTTGATGTGCATATGATAGACAAGTTCTCCGCTGAGGAGAGCCTGCCCTATGATTTTCAGGTTGCCAAGTATCCCTTTTATGCTCCAGGTCCCGTTCATATCCTTTCGGCTGTTCTCAGTTTTGCGCTGCGCGCTCTCGTATTCGATGCTATTTCCTCCTCGGAGGGCGTTACAGGCTTTCTGGCAATGACGCGCAGCGGTGCGGCGAGATTGCCGTAAATGTCCCTGTCCATCCGGCCTTCGCAGTTGCCGGAGCGCAGGAAATTCTTGACCATCCTGTCTTCGAGCGAATGGTATGTGATGACGGCTATGCGCCCCCCGCTGCGGAGCGACAGGGCTGCGCCCTCCAGGAACTTCTCAAGCGAGCGCATCTCCTGATTGACCTCTATCCGAAGGGCCTGGTATATTTTTGCGAGGCTCTTGTGAGGGGCGGAAGGGGACAGGGCAGGCTCGACGGCGCTGTCCAGGTCGGACGTGGTGAGGATGGGCGACTTTGTGCGGGCCGCCGCCACAAGGGACGCAATCCTGTGCGGCGAATCGACCTCCCCGTAAATCCTGAAGATTCTTTCCAGTTCCTCCCGGGGATACGTGTTCACAATGTCGGCGGCGGTTTTCCCTCCCCGGCGGTTCATCCGCATATCGAGCGGCGCGCCGAAGCGGAAGGAGAATCCGCGTCCGGCCGTGTCGAACTGGTGGGAACTTACGCCCAAATCTGCAATTATGCCGTCTATGCCGTCCTTCAGGCCGAAGTTCAGAAGGAAGTTGTGGATGAAGCGGAAGTTGTTGTGGACAAGGGTGAAGCGGCTGTCGTCAAGGGCGTTTGCAAGGGCGTCCGCGTCGCGGTCGAAGGCAATCAGGCGGCCTCTGGGGGAGAGTCTGGAGAGAATCTCCGCGGAATGGCCGCCGCCGCCGAAAGTGGCGTCGGCATACACGCCGTCGGGGTTGACGACAATCGCGTCAACGCTCTCCTTCAACAGTACCGGATTGTGATATTCGCTCATTGCCGGGCCCCTCTATTTGCGGGAAAGGCCCTTTGCGATGGCAATGAATTCGTCGTTGGATATGCGGGCCGTCTCGAACTTCTCCTTCGCCCAAATCTCAATCTTGAAGTCAATGCCAAGGAAAATGACTTCCCTGTCAACTCCGATTGCGTCAAGAAGCTCACGGCTGATGGAAATTCTCCCGAAGCGGGGGTCGGGCTCGACCACATCCCTGTCCATCATATACTCCCTCCAGAAGGATACGTGGTCGGGATTGAAGAAGTCGAGGCCCTCCTTTATCTTTTCGGACTGGCGGACCCATTCATCGAACGTGTACATCTCCAGACACCCGTCATAGATGCTCCGCTTGATGATGAACCTCATATCGCCACCCGCCGGCATCACCCCCTTGAGCGGCGAGGGGAATACCACGCGTCCCTTGTCGTCAAGCCGGGCACTGTATTTTCCGATGAAAGTGGCCATAGATAATTCTTATACGCGTCTGCAAATATAGTAAAAATTTTTCCACTTTATTCCCCTGCATTACATTTTTTTCCACCACTTTTCAACAAGGGCAGCCGGGGTGCCGTGGAGCCGGGAGCCGTCCTTGCTTTCCCGACGCCGGGGTTGCTGCGGGAGGGCCGAATCCCTGCGTTCAAATCCCCGCGTCCGCCTCTCTTTCGGCCCGCGATGATGCCTGCCGGAAGAGCAGGGGACTGAGGCAAACCGGGGAAGAGGGGAGAGGGGAGAGGTTCGCCTCGGTCCCCGGCCCCTCCTGCCCCTCCTGCCTCTCCTGCCTCTCCTGCTTGCGACCCGCTGATTCCGGGTCGCCCGTGGCATCTTGCCCCTCCGGCCCGCAAACAACTTGCACCACTCCGTCCCGGGTCGCCCGTGGCATCTTGCAACCCTGCTCCGCAAGTCGCTTGCGCCGGCATCATCATCCCCCTGCGCGTTCGGCTGGATCAAAAAAGCCGTTTTCCAATCCAAACTGATCAAAATCCTGTCGTGTTGGATCAGAAACTCGGTTTTTCAATCCAGTGCGGAGGTCCTCATCGCTGCGGTGAGGCGGGAGCCCCGGAGGTTGGCGTATCGCTGACGCTGATTTGCTTGTTTTTTGCGGAAAATCAGTATATTAGTGCGCTGTTATGCTTACCGTTCAAGTTCGTAATTGATTTATTAACGTTTTAATACACAGTACAATGAAAAAACAATTTTTAGTGATTCTTGCCGCGGCCCTTGCAATGGGGCTGTCGGCCTCGTGTGACATCTGGCCCAGAGGGCCGTACACAACTGCTGTCTCCGGCGTTACGCTTGACAAGACCACATTGGAAATGACCATCGGCGACCCTGACGTAAAACTCACGGCTACCGTAGTTCCCGAGAATGCCACTGACAAGACCGTCAGCTGGTCAAGCGACAAGCCTGAATTCGCTACGGTTGATCAGGAAGGTAACGTGCACGCTGTGGCGGCAGGTGTGGCCACCATCACTGTCACCACGACCGATGGTGGGAAGACGGCTGCCTGCACCGTAACTGTCAAAGATTATGTAATTATCGGAGGCTTGAAGTGGGCGAAGAAAAATATTGGCGCCGAGAAGGAAACCGATTACGGTTATTATTTCTTCTGGGGCGGAACCGTAGGGTACGTTTATGACAGCGCCAACTCGAAATGGGTGAAGGAGTCGGACGGGTCCGAACTGCCCGGCGGATTTATCTGGTCCAACGCTCCCTTCAACAACGGAAGTGCCGAATATGATGATACGTATTTCAAAAGTGTGAAGGATACCGAGTGCCCGGAAGGCATACTCGCCACCAAGAACGATGCCGCAGCCGTGTATTGTGGCGCAGGTTGGCGTATGCCGACCAAGGAGGATTTCACGGCATTGGC
>JAKSJZ010000014.1 GCA_024401995.1 Bacteroidales bacterium | reverse complement strand
GATGAGAATGTTCTCCGCTTCTTTCAAAAGCGACGTGAACCCGGATATCTTCGCGTCATCGAAATCTTTCATCCTCGAATTGAACAAACGTGCAAATTTAACAAATTATTGCATTTGCCGAATCGATTTTTTATCTTTGTCCGGGTTTGTAAACAATAAAACTCATCATAATGAACAACACAACTCTCAAGAAGATTCTGGCCGGCGTGGTTTTCCCGGTCATTATCATCGCACTCGTGCTTGGTATCGTCAACAGTATCATGAAGCCTGTCAGGTTCAACAAGCAGACGGCTTTCCGTGAGTCGGTCGGTATCCAGCGGCTCAAGGACATCCGTACGCTTCAGGTCGCTTACAAGAGCGTCCACTCCAAGTACACGGAGTCCGTCGACACGCTCGTTGACTTCTACAACAACGGCAATATGGTCATCCTCATGCAGATAGGCTCGGCCGATGACTCCAGCGCGGTTGCACATACCGACAAGGTCAAGAAGGCCAACAGGAAAATCAAACCTCAGGACCTTTACGAAATGTACCTGGCGGGTGACAAGAATCTCGTGTTCTCCGTCGAGACCAAGATTCCCGTCTCCGACACGCTTTTCAAGGGCCGGGAAGATTTCCGCATCGATTCCCTCAGGACCATTCCCTTCTCCGGCGGAGTTCCCGTGGAGATGGAGGCTGTCGTGAAGCTTGTTTCGGGTGTCAACGTGCCCCTGTTCGAGGCGAGAATGCCTTACAAACTGCTTCTCAAGGGTCTTGACAACCAGCTTCGCATCAACCTTGACGCGGAGAAGAGGAATCAGAACCGTTTCGAGGGGCTTCAGGTCGGCAGCGTTACCGCGCCGAACAACAACGCCGGCAACTGGGAGTAGTGGCAGGTCCGCTTCCCAAGAGGCCGAAGTGCACTCTGGTACCTTCGGATTTCTTCAATCCCGAGAATCCCCGGGAAGCCCTGCAGCGGGTTTGCAGGGTTGATGACGGAGAAGAAGTCAAGGTGGCCGCGGTGCCGCAGTTCGGAGCATTTTTGGTTTATGTCTCAGGCGGGGAGGATAATTCCCTGCCTGAGATGTATCATATACTGACGCGGCTTGAGGAATGCCGCGACTATAACAGGATTCTCCTGTCCTGGACAGGGGGGTATCTCCATCTTGCCATAGCGCAGGGTCGGACGCTCCTTCTTTCCAACGTTTACGAGGCTCCCGACTTTACGACGGCCCAGTATTATCTTTTTCTGGCCTTGAAGTCGCTGCAGCTGAATCCGGAACTTTCGACCGTCTGCCTGCTCAGGCCGCTCTGCGAAGACGACAGGATGTCGCTTTACCGCTATTTCAAGTCGGTCGAAGTCCTATGAGAATAATAGGCGGCTCGCTCAGGGGCCTTCGCATCAATCCTCCCGCCGGATACCGGGCGCGTCCGACAACCGATTTCGCAAGGGAGGCGCTTTTCAATATACTCGACAACGAATACGAATTCGCCGGATTGAAGGTCCTCGACCTTTTCGGCGGCACGGGGGCAATCAGCTTCGAATTCGTTTCCCGTGGCGTCGGACACGTGTGGTGCGTCGAGATGAGTCGCGACAACGCTTCTTTCATAATGAGGGAGTCGCAGAGACTCGGTACCGGTGAAGCCCTGACAGTCGTGCGCGATAACGTGTTCGACTTCATACCGGTATGCAGGGAGAAGTTTGACATAGTGTTCGCCGATCCTCCCTATGCGCTGGACGGGATGGAGACCATCCCCGACAAGGTCCTGTCGAAAGGCCTGCTTCATCCTGACTGTTACTTCATCCTCGAGCACGGCTCGGAACATTCGTTCAGGGAGCATCCCAGGTTCTTCCGCGAGAAAATCTACGGAAGGGTGCATTTCTCCTTCTTCAAGTAGGGAGTCAGAGTCCCTTTGCCTTTCCTTCGTCCCAGATGGCGTCCATCTCCTTCAGGCTGAGGTCTCCCATCTTCAGACCGCGGCGGAGCGTCTCCTCCTCCATATAGCCGAAGCGCCTGCGGAACTTCGAGCATGCCCGGTTCAGGGCCGCGTCCGGGTCCACTCCGTAAAGGCGGGCTGCATTGATTATTGCGAACATAAGGTCGCCGAACTCCTCCTCCTCGTGGGCGGGATCGGCCTCGCCGCAGGCCTCCACGACCTCGTCGGTCTCCTCCTTGACCTTGGCCCACACGTCCTCCTTCTTCTCCCAGTCGAACCCGCAGCCGCGGGCCTTCTCCTGGAGCGACATTGCCTTCAATATCGGCGGCATCGAGTCCGGAATGCCGGCCATTACACGTCTGTTGCCGTCCTTCTCCCTGGCCTTGACAAGCTCCCAGGTGTCGGCAATCTGCTTTGCGGTGAGTGTTTCGCCCGCGGAAGGCCCGAACACGTGGGGATGGCGGAATTCCATCTTGGCGCATATCTTGCCGAGGCTGTCAGCGATGTCGAACCACCCCTCCTGCTCGGCTATCCTGGCATAGAAGACGAGGTGATAAAGCAGGTCGCCTATCTCCTTGCAGGTGTCGTCCCTGTCGCCCCGCAGGATGGCGTCGCTCAGCTCGTACACCTCCTCCTCGGTCATCGGACGTATCGATTCCATTGTCTGTTCAGCGTTCCAGGGGCATTTCTCGCGCAGTGCGTCCATCGTGTCCAGCAACCTGCCGAATGCCTCGGTCTTTTCCTTCCGCGTATGCATAATTATCAGTATCTTTGCAGTCGCAAATTTACTAAAAATCACGATGATTCAAGAGTTGCAGGCAGACTGGCGCGAGCGTACCGCCCTCCTCCTGGGAGAGAAGGCGATGGAGAGGATTGCGGAATCGCGGGTGGCCGTGGTCGGAGTCGGCGGAGTGGGTGCCGTTGCGGCCGAAATGCTGGTGCGTGCCGGGCTCGGAAGCATACTCCTGGTCGATTCGGACACCGTGTCCGTCTCCAACTTGAACCGCCAGACAATAGCCCTCAGGTCAACTGTGGGCCGGCTTAAGGTGGATGTTCTTCGCGAGCGCCTGCTGGATATCAACCCCGCGCTTGAGGTGGAAACGGCTGCGGCGTACGTCGACGAATCCAACGTAGCGGAGGTGCTGCCCGGCAGGCTTGACTGCGTGGTCGATGCGATTGACACGCTGAGCCCGAAGACGGCGCTCGTCACCCATTGCCTCGGAAGGGGAGTGGCGCTTGTCAGCGCTATGGGCGCGGGGGCGAAGTTCGACGTCGCGTCGGTAAGGATTGCGGATATTTCCCGGACGAGGATGTGCCCCCTCGCCCATATGCTCCGGAAGCGCCTTCACAAGATGGGTATCACCACCGGATTCACAGCCGTCTATTCGGAGGAGGAGCCGGTGCGGGAATCCATAGTGGAGGAGGAGTCGCGCAACAAGAAGTCGCAGGTGGGCACCGCTCCTTATCTGCCCGCGGTGTTCGGCTGTGCCTGCGCGCAGGCTGCGCTGTCCGCTATTGCGGGAGTCGGAAAATAAGGTTAAATTTGCGTCTTCTGAAATTCAGGTTATATGGCTGTAAGTTCATTGCTGGACAAAGTGCTTTCGCTGCAGGACAAATTCCAGTCCCTGCAGGACCAGCTCTCCAGTCCCGAGGTTATGTCGGATATGAAGAGGTATGTCCAGCTCAACAAGGATTACAAGCAGCTCGAGCCCATCATCAAGGCCGGGCTGGAGTATAAGAAGGTGATGGACAATATCGCCTCAGCGAAGGACATTCTCATCAACGAGAAGGACGAGGACCTCAGGGAGATGGCGCGCGAGGAGATTTCATCCCTCGAGCCCAGGGTGCCGCAGATGGAGCAGGAGATAAAGCTGCTGCTCATACCGGCCGACCCCGACGATTCGAAGAACGCGATGGTGGAGATAAGGGGAGGCACCGGCGGCGATGAGGCCGCGATATTCGCGGGCGACCTTTTCCGTATGTACCAGCATTTCGCGGAGTCGAAAGGGTGGAAGCTGGAGGTTACCGATCAGACGCCGGGGACTTCGGGGGGCTTCAAGCAGATTGTATTCAAACTCTCCTCCTCCAACGACGGGGTGTACGGGGTGATGAAGTACGAGTCCGGCGTCCACCGGGTGCAGAGGGTGCCGCAGACCGAGACGCAGGGCCGTATCCAGACTTCCGCCGCTTCGGTTGCGGTTTTCCCGGAAGCCGGCGAGTTCGACGTCGACCTCAAGTGGGACGATATCCGACTGGACCTTTTCTGCTCATCCGGTCCCGGGGGCCAGGGCGTCAATACGACCTACTCGGCCGTGCGCCTCACCCATATTCCCACGGGGCTTGTGGTCCAGTGTCAGGAGGAGCGCTCGCAGCTCAAGAACAAGGACCGCGCCTTCGAGGAGCTGCGTACGCGGCTCTACAATCTCGAACACCAGAAGTATCTGGACGAGATATCGGCGAAGCGCAAGACAATGGTATCTACCGGAGACCGTTCCGCAAAGATACGTACCTACAATTATCCTCAGGGCCGCGTTACCGACCACCGCATCAACTGGAGTATGTACAACCTGCCCGTCTTTATGGACGGGGATATCTCGGAGTGCATCGACCAACTGCAGATAGCCGAGAACGCCGAGCGCCTCAAGGAAGCTGGAGATTAACAGATGTCATATATGAAAAAAAAGATTATCGCGGCAGCGGCTCTGATGCTCGTGGCCGCAACAGCTTGCAAGATGGAAAATCCTCTTCTTACGGAGTCGCCTCTGCCTTACGGCGCTCCCCAATTCGACAAAATCCGTACCGGGCATTATATGCCTGCTTTCAAGAAGGCTATCGCGGAAGCCAAGGCCGACATAGACGCGATAGTGGCCTGCAGTGAGGAGCCTACCTTCGAGAACACAATCGAGGCGCTGGAGTATTCCGGCCTTGCCCTGAACAGGGTGAGCTCCATTTTCTACAATATCCTTGAGGCGAACTCCGACAAGAAGTTGGAGAAGATTGCCGAGAAGGTCGCTCCGATGATGACGGAGTACGGTATGTACGTGTCCCTCAACGAGAAACTCTTCGAAAGGGTCAAGGCCGTGTATGCGATGAAGGATTCGCTCGGGCTGGAGAAGGATCAGATGAAGATACTCGAGGAGACCTTCAAGATGTTCGAGAGGGGAGGAGCCAACCTTTCCGCCGAGGACAAGAAGACGTATGGCGAACTGTCCGAAAAGCTTTCACTCGCGCAGCTCAAGTTCGGCCAGAACGCTCTGGCGAGCACCAACGCCTTTACGCTCAACCTCACCGATGAAGCCGACCTGGAAGGTCTTCCCCAGTTCGTGAGGGACCTGGGTGCGCAGACCGCGGCGGAAAAGGGTGACAAGGGCTGGACCTTCGACCTTTCGTCCCCCAGTTACAGCCCCTTTATGAAATACAGCGCCCGCCGCGACCTCAGGGAGAAGATGTTCAAGGCGTACGGCGCGCGCGGCTTCGGCTCGGATACCGACAACTCCGAGGTGTGCAAGGAGATAGTGTCGCTCAGGATGCAAATTGCAGGGCTTCTGGGTTATGAGACTTATGCCGATTTCGCCCTCGAGGACAGGATGGCCAAGAACCGGGAGAACGTGGAGAACCTTCTCGAGGAACTTCTTACCCCGTCGCTCCCCGCCGCAAGGAGGGAGATAGCGGAGCTTCTCGACTATGCAAAGGCGAACGGTTTCGAAGGGGACGTCATCGAAGGATGGGACTTCAGTTATTGGAGCGAGAAATATATGAACGAGCACTACTCCATCTCGGACGAGGTGCTCAAGCCCTATTTCCAGTTGGAGAACTGCATAGACGCGGTGTTCGGCCTTGCGACCAGACTCTATGGCCTGCAGTTCGAGCCGAGGACTGACATTCCGGGATATCATCCCGACGTGAAGGTTTACGACGTCAAGGACGAGAACGGAACCCATATCGCGCTCTGCTACGCCGACTTCTTCCCCCGCGCATCCAAGAGGGCGGGGGCCTGGATGACCGAATTCAGGGGCCAGAGCATCAGGGATGGCGTCGAGTACAGGCCGTTCATCAGCATCGTCACCAATTTCAGCAAGCCCGCGGGGGATGATCCTTCGCTGCTTACCCATTATGAACTTACGACTTTCCTGCACGAGTTCGGCCATGCCCTCCACGGGATGCTCGCCCAGGGCAGGTACGGTTCAATCACCGGCACGAACGTGGCCCGCGATTTCGTGGAGCTTCCTTCGCAGATAATGGAGAACTGGGGTTACGAGCCCGAGTATCTTAGGACGTTTGCCCGTCATTACAGGACCGGTGAGATCATTCCCGATGAACTTGTCGCGAGGATTGTCGAGGCGAAGAATTACCATTCGGCCTACGCCCAGGTGCGCCAGCTCCATTTCGGAATACTCGATATGGCCTGGCACAGCCAGAAGGAACTTACTTCCAAGACCACGAAACAGTTCGAGGATGACGTGCTGAGGGATGTCCTGATGTTCCCCGAAGTGGAACAGACCTGCATATCGACTGCCTTTACACATATCTTCAACGGAGGGTACAGCGCAGGATATTATTCCTACAAGTGGGCCGAGGTCCTCGAGGCCGACGCCTTCTCGCTGTTCAAGGAGAAGGGTATCTTCAACAGGGAGGTGTCCGAGGCGTTCCGCCGCGAGATTCTGAGTCGCGGCAGCGCGGAGGATGAGGCCGTGATGTACCGCAACTTCCGCGGCCACGACCCCGAGCCGAAGGCCCTGCTGGAGAAGTTGGGAATCGTTTCAAGCAGATGAAAGTTCATAAATTCCAATTTATTTTATGTCAAACAACAAGTTTTCGGTCAAGTACTGCATTCTTCTGCCTCTGGTGCTGATTGCAACGGTACTTCTGTGGGCCTTGCCGGTTGATTCGTTCGGGATAGAGGGCCTTACTGTCATCCAGCAGAGGATGATATCGATTTTCGTGTTCGCCGCCCTGATGTGGATGTTCGAGATTATACCCAACTGGACGACTTCCCTTATCGTGATTGTGGTTATGCTGCTCACGGTATCCAACAAGGGGCTGTCCTTCCTGTGCAATCCCGACTACGGCTCTCTGGTTGACTACAAGTCGATAATGGCTTCGTTCGCTGACCCCGTCGTGATGCTCTTTATGGGAGGCTTCGTGCTTGCAATCATCGCCTCGAAGTACGGTATGGACGCAGTGATAGCGAAGGGCCTGCTCAGTATATTCGGTACGAAGCCGAAGATGGTGCTGCTGGGCTTCCTCATCATTATAGCGCTGTTCTCGATGTTTATGAGCAATACGGCCACCGCCGCAATGATGCTTGCTTTCCTCGCCCCCGTCCTCAAGGCTCTTCCCGAGGATGAGACCGGCAAGGTTGGCCTCGCCCTGGCCATTCCCGTGGCCGCGAACCTTGGAGGCATAGGCACTCCGATCGGTACGCCCCCCAACGCCATAGCCATCGGGGCGCTCGAGAATGCCGGCTATGCAATCAGTTTCGCGACCTGGATGTCTCGTATGATTCCGTACGTAATCGTGATGATAGTCATCGCCTGGATTCTTCTCCAGCTGTTCTTCCCCTTCAAGAGCGACAGGATTGTCCTCAATATCGAGTCGAAGGACCGCAAGATGGACGCGAAGGCCTGGATTGCCTGGATAACCTTCTTTGTAACCATCCTCCTGTGGGTGACCGAGTCGCTTACCGGTATCAATTCCAATATCGTCGCGCTCATTCCCCTTGCAGTCTATACCTGCACGGGAGTGTTCACGAAGGAGGACATCAAGGAGATAAACTGGAGCGTGCTCTGGCTCGTGGCCGGAGGCTTCGCTCTCGGAACCGGCCTTAACAAGACCGGCCTGGCCGCTTCGCTTATAAACGCCATTCCGTTCAGTGCGATGAACGTGGTGCTTGTGCTTGTCGTCGCCGGTCTGGTGTGCTATTTCCTGTCGAACTTCATCAGCAACTCCGCCACCGCCGCGCTGCTCGTCCCGATTCTGGTCGTCGTGGGCTCCGCGATGGCTTCTCCCGAGGCCGCCAACAACGCGCAGTTCCTTGCGCTGGGAGGGATGTACTCGATGGTGCCGTTCATTGCGGTCTGCGCTTCCATAGCTATGCTGCTGCCGATTTCCACTCCTCCGAATGCCATTGCGGCCTCAACCGGACTGGTCGAGACCAGACAGATGGCAAAGGTCGGTATTATCATCGGAGTCATCGGGTTTGTTCTCGGGTATTTCCTCCTTACCAGGATTTTCCCTTTCCCTCAGGTGTAGAATGATGAAAAAGACTGTGATTTTACTTGCGGCACTGGCGCTTTGCGCCGGTGCCTTTGCGAAGGGCACGAAAAAGGATGCTCCCAAGAAGCCGTCGATGTTCAAGTTCTACGGCTTTGTCCGTACCTACTTCGCCTTCGATACGCGCGAAAGTTCGGCCGGTACGGAGGACTTCTACTTCTATATGCCCAAGGACAGGGCGCTGAATGAGGAAGGGGAGGATATGAATGCCATTCCTTCGTTCCGTTTCGCGTCCCTGACTTCGAGACTCGGCGTGGATCTGCTTGACGTGGAGGTCGGCAAGTATGCCATCGGCGGCAAGATAGAGGCCGATTTCTATGCCGGCCTTAGCGGCAATACGGGGACGGCGCAGTTCCGCCTGCGTCAGGCGTATGTCACCCTTTCCCGTGATTCGAGGACCTGGAAGATAGGTCAGGCCTGGCACCCGATGGCTGTGGATCTTCCCGATATCTTCAGTCTGGAGAGCGGCGCGCCGTTCGGACCTTTCAGCCGCACTCCTATGGTCGCGTTCGACTGGAGGGCGACGAAGGTCTTCTCCCTTTCGGCTGCCGCCCTGTGGCAGATGCAGTACACTTCCGTCGGACCTTCCCTTACAAAGGGAGCCACGGAGTATAACTATGCGACGACATCGGCTTCGGCTGACTACATCAAGTATTCGTGTATCCCTGAGTTCTATCTGGGAGCGAATTTCAAGTTCGGGAGCAATATTGTCAAGGTAGGCGCCGACGTGCTGAGCATCAAGCCCCGCAAGTACGACTATGACCTCCAGACCGGGAAGGCCCTCAATACCATGAAGGACAGGATTACTACCTGGAGCGTTTTCCAGTACGGACAGTTCGTGATGGGCGACTTCACCCTCAAGGAGAAGCTTACCTATGCCAATGACGGCTCGCATATGAATCTTGTGGGCGGCTACGGCGCGACCTCGATCGACGGTGCCGACGGCAGTTGGGAGTATGCAGCCTCCAGGGTTCTGGCCGGTTGGATGACTCTGCAGTACAAGAAGAAGGACTGCAACTGGGTCCCCTCCGTCCTGCTTGGCTATTCGCGCAGTCTCGGAACGCCGAAAGACATAGTTCCCGGGTATTTCTGGTATAAGAACAGCGCCTCCACGCTTGGCAGTCTGGTGCGTATCCAGCCTGAGATAATCTACAATCTGGGCAAGCTGGCCTTCGGCCTGGAGTATATGGCCACGCTCGCCACTTTCGGTACCCCTGACTCCAGGATGCTCGCCGCCACGGACCTTCACACGGTCGTGAACCATCGTGTGCAGGTGATGGTGAAGTATTCGTTCTAGCGGGTCCCTATCTGCGGGGATGGTGCAGGAGAATGGCCGACTGCCAGGTCGAGGAATCGATGTGCGTGTAGATTTCGGTCGTTAGGATGCTCTCGTGTCCCAGCATCTCCTGCACCGCCCTGAGATCCGCCCCCCTTTCGAGAAGATGGGTGGCGAACGAGTGGCGGAAGGTGTGCGGGGATATCTCCTTGCGGACGCCGGCAAGCATGGCCTGGCGCTTTATCATCTTGAATACGGCGACCCGGCTGAGACCTTCCCCGAACTTGTTGAGGAAAAGTACGTCGGCGCAGCCCTGGGAAGCCGGAGCGGGACGGCATTCAAGGTAGGAGGCGATTGCCGCAAGCGCCCGTTCCCCTATGGGGACGAGCCTTTCCTTGTCCCCCTTGCCTATGACTCTGACGAACTGCTCCTCGGGGTAGATGGATGACATCTTCAACTCGCAGGCCTCCGACACCCGCAGGCCGCATCCGTAGAGCACTTCCAGCAGGGCGCAGTCCCTCAACCCGTTCCAGGTGGATGTGTCCACGCTGTCGATGATGCGGTCCACTTCCTCCACCGACAGGACCTCCGGGATTCTGCGCCCGGTCTTGGGAGCGGACACCCTGTCGCAGGGATCCTCCTTTATGCGTCCTTCGAGTATCAGAAAGCCGAAGAAGGACTTCAGTGCGCTGAGCAGCCTTGCCTGCGAACGCTTCGAAAGCCCGGACGCACCCTTTTCGGAAAGGTAGCCGGCCACCTCGTCGGCACCGGTTTCCTCCGGGGGGCGGCCCGTGTATTCCAGAAAGCCGGTGACGTCGGAGCAGTATGATGCCACCGTATTCGGGGACATCTTCCTCTCTATGCCGAGGTGGTATGCGAAATCCTTGACCGCCTGGGGAGCGTCTGCCCTGGTGTTCATTTGTTCTGGAATGTTTTTCTGGTCTGATGTGCCACCAGGGTGACTTCTATCGAATCGACCTTGTAGCCGCGGAAGCGCCTGTGGCGGAAGCGGTCGTTCAGCCAGTCGCAAAGTTCGTCGTCATTGATGTCCAGGAATTCGCCGGTGGCGGCGGAGTGAAGGTGGACGTGCGATTCGGCGTCAATGTCGAAGTACATCCTGCTGCCGCATCCCGGTACCTGATGGTATATGCCCGTCCTGGCCATCAGGGTAAGGGTGTTGTAAACCGAGGCTGGAGTTATCCTGGTCCCTCCCTTGTCGGCAAGGTACTTGCATACCATATCGGCGCTGGCGTGACAGAGGTACATCATCGCCTCGTGTACGGCCAGGCGCTGCGGCGTGACCTTCATTCCTTTCCTTTTGAGAAGGGCCTTGAATTTTTCGACTGAAACGGGTGTCATACCCGCAAAGTTAATTCTTTTTTGAGTACATTTGCAGGTATGCCGAAAGAAGTGGAAAGAAAGTTTCTGGTGGATGGCGATTTCCTCCCCGACGTGGTCTCCCGCACGATGTTTGTGCAGGGGTATATATGTGCCGACCCCGGGCACACGGTGAGGGTCCGGATTGCCGGAGACAGGGCGTTCCTCACCATCAAGGGCCCCGGTGAATTCGGGGGAGTCTCGCGCTATGAGTGGGAGAAGGAGATATCCGTCGGCGAGGCTGAGGAGCTCCTGGCGTTGTGCGGCCCCGTTGTCATCAGGAAGGTGCGTCATCTGGTACCGTCCTCCGACGGAGTCCATACCTGGGAGGTCGACGTATTCGAAGGGGACAATGAGGGGCTTGTCGTGGCTGAGATTGAACTGGGCTGCGTGGATGAGGTTTTCCCCCGTCCGTCCTGGCTGGGGAAGGAGGTGAGCGGCGACAGACGCTATTACAATTCCGAGTTGCTCAAGCGCCCGTTCAGGACTTGGAAGTGATATTTTGGCTATATTTGTGATTCGGTTGAGAAAGTCGATATGAAAAGTAAAAGATTTTTTTCCGTCCTGCTGTTTGCCGCAACGGCCTTGTGCGGGTTGGTTTCCTGCAAGTCGGAGTATGAGGCGATACTGGCCAGCAACAATGCCGACCTGAAGTATCAGGCCGCCTTCCAGCTTTTCGACAAGGGGTCGTACCAGAAGGCCGCGCAGGTCTTCGAATCCCTTTCGATGCTTACAAGCGGCACGGACAGGGATGACACGGTCCAGTATTACTGGGGGCTCTGCAATTACCGCCAGAAGGATTATTTCACGGCGGAGACGAACTTCCAGAATTTCATCACCAATTTCCCCCGGTCTCCATTTGCGGAGTCTGCGACTTTCCTCAGGCTCGACTGCCTTTACAAGGGGACCAACCGCTATGAGCTGGACCAGAAGCCTACCTATGCTGCCATAACCGCCATCAGCGAGTATATGATAGAGAACCCGGACAACCCCCATATGGCGGTATGCAACCGTATGCTCGAGGATTTGAATGAGAGACTCGACCGCAAGGCCTTCGAGAACGCGAAGCTCTACTACAGGATGGAGGACTACAAGGCGGCCAGGGTCGCGCTGGTCAACGTGCTCCGGGAGGATGCGGACAATCTCTACCGCGAGGATGTCCTTTATTATACTGCGATGTCTTCGTACAACTATGCGCGTATGAGCGTGCCGGCGAAAAGGAAGGAGAGATATATGGTGTTCGTGGACGATTATTACAACTACATAGGGGAGTATCCCGACACGAAGAGGGCGAAGGAACTGGAGAAGATTTTCGACAAAGTGAAAGATAATGAAACTTCCGCGAGGTGACTCGCCGTACAATCAGTGTAAAGTTCAAGGAATATGGAAAAGAAAATACCTGTAAACACTATCACGCGCGACACGCGTGACCTTGCGGAGCCCACCGGCAACCTGTACGAATCCGTAGTCATCCTCTACAAGAGGGCGAACCAGATAGCGGCGGCCGAGAAGAAGGAGCTGACAAGGAAGCTCGAGGACTTCAAGGGCGAACGCGACACTATGGACGAGGTCTTCGAGAACAAGGAGCAGATAGAGATATCGAAGTACTATGAGCGCCGCCCCAAGCCCGCGCTGGTGGCTATCTCCGAGTTCGAGGACAATGAATTGAGCTACAGGATTGCGGAAGACGGCGGAGCGGCGGAGGAATAACAGTTCGTCCCGATGCTTCGCTCCCTGCACATACGCCATTATGTGTTGATAGACTCTCTGGACGTGGAGTTCCCGGAGGGTCTGATTATCATTACGGGCCAGACGGGAGCCGGCAAGTCCATACTTCTCGGAGCGCTTTCGCTGCTTACCGGTGCCAGGGCTGACGCTTCCCACATACGCTCCGGAGAGCAGACCTGCGTGGTCGAAGGGGAGTTTTTCTCCGGGGATCCGTCGCTGAAGGACGTGCTCGCGGAGGCCGGGGCCGAATGGGACGGGGGCCGGATTCTGATACGCAGGGTCGTGTACGACTCCGGCCGTTCGAGAGCCTTCGTGAACGACTGCCCCGTTCAGCAGCAGGTCCTGTCCGATCTGGCTTCATCCCTGGTGGACATTCATTCCCAGCACCGCAGCCTTCTTCTTTCCAACAGGCGTTTCCAGCTTTCGCTCCTGGATCACTTTGCGGGCAATACGGCTCTGGCCGGCAGATGCGCCAACGCCTGGGCGTGGAAACGCAGGACGGAGGACGAACTGGCCGCGGTCAGGGGCCGTCTGGAGTCGCTGAAACGGGAAGGGGACTACAACCGGGCGCAGTGGGAGGAACTGGATCTCGCCCGCATAAGACCCGGGGAGATGGAGGAGTTGGAGCAGGAGCAGAAGCTGCTCTCCAACGCGGAAGAAATAAAGATGAATCTGGCAAGAGTCCTCGAACTTACGGGTACTGACGACGATACCGTGTGCTCGGCAATCCGCGAGGCGGAAAGGACGCTGGAGAGGACCGGCAGATATCTTGACGCGGCTTCCGGCCTGAAGTCGAGGCTGGAGTCCGTAAGGATTGAGCTTGACGACATCAGAAGCGAGGTGGAGCGTGCCGATGCCTCCGTGGCGCTGTCAAGGGAGCGTCTGGAGGAGGTGGATGCGAGAATATCGACCATATATGGATTGCTTCAGAAACACGGCTGCCGCACGGAAGAGGAACTTGCGGCCCTGAGAGACCGTTATGCGGAGTCCCTTGAGGACACTACCGTCCTGTCGGAAAGGCTTTCCGAACTGGAGAAGGCGCTCGTGGAGGCGGATGCCGGATACGGGGAGGCGTCCTCGGCATTGACGGCGTCACGCAGGGGCGCGGCCGACGCCTTTGCCTCGGCCGTCCTGGGCGATATGCGCTCGCTCGAGCTTGACAAGGCCGTGTTCGAGGTCGAGGTGGCCGGGGCCGCGCCCGGGCCGACAGGCCGTGATTCCGTGATTTTCAAGTTCGACTCCAATGGAGCCGCCCCGCAGGATGTTGCGAAATGCGCTTCCGGTGGGGAGGTGTCGCGCATTATGCTTTGCCTCAAGGCAATGATGGCCAGATACGAGGGTATGCCCACGATGATATTCGATGAGATAGACTCCGGAGTCAGCGGCAGCGTCGCCCACAGGATGGGGGATATGATTTGCCGTATGGGGAGCGATATGCAGGTCTTTGCGATAACGCATCTCCCGCAGGTTGCGGCGAAGGGAAGTGCCCATTATCTGGTCAGCAAGTCGGACGACGGGACGGGCCGCAGCGTCTCCACCGTGTCGAAAATCGGAGGCGAGGACAGGGTGCGCGAGCTGGCTCGGATGCTGAGCGGTGCGCAGATAACGCCGGAGGCTCTTGCGAACGCCCGCTCGCTACTGGGCGGTAATTGAGTGGTCGGGATTGTAGAGAATTCTCCTGACGGCGGTGTTGACCTTGCCCGCGTAATAGTCGTTCGAGAATATGAATCCGGATTGAAGCCCTTCCCAGGGGGC
This sequence comes from Bacteroidales bacterium, assembly GCA_024401995.1. Lineage (GTDB taxonomy): Bacteria > Bacteroidota > Bacteroidia > Bacteroidales > UBA932 > Cryptobacteroides. The sequence goes on along the minus strand of JAKSJZ010000014.1, from coordinate 14,589 downwards.
GTATGGCATCCTCTCTTTCCAGAACCTTCCGTATTTGGAGGACAACCCCAGAAAATAATGTGCTACGTCATAGCCGTGGAAGGCGAACGAGCCGGGCTCGCACCCGAAGAGGGCCCGGTAGGCATAGACGAACTTCCTGACTTCCGGTGACTTGTAGTCGATGAAATAGCCGGACACCATATGGGCGCAGGCGGAGTGCATGTTCTCGGTCTCTATGCTCTGGAACGAACGGAGTCTCGAGTTGCAGTAGAGGACGCCCCTGCGTTCCTTGTACTGCAGCAGGTTGACGTTGCGCAGGACATCGGCGCAGAAGGACTCCGATGCGCTTGCCGCTATTATCCTTGTCACTCCGGCCGGGCTGGACAGGGCGGTGTATTTGTCGGAAGCATTCAGCGCGTCCTGTATCTCGTAGCATAGAGAGGAATACCTTATGTGACGGCTTGTGAGTTCGGACAGCAGCAGCGCCGAGAATTCGTCGGGCGCTTCGCCCTTCTGGGTTGCGACCAGCACAATGTCTTCCGGAGCGAGTTCACTCTCCAGCCAGTCGGCCAGCGACTTTGCCTGCAATGCGACCGGCGTGGGGGTGTGGATGACTCTCATCGAATCCACCAGGGACAGTACTCTCGGCTCCAGCGGGGACACGACATGAAAGAGAGAGTCCATCGACATCGAAAGCACCTGCTTTATGTCACCGGTGCAGACGGGGCCCAGCGACAATGATTTGGAGTCGAGGTCGAATATGCCGGCGCGGCCTTCGCTCAGGTTGATGGTGGAAAGGTCTATCTCATTCCCGTCGAGTCCGAGGTCCCTTGCCGCCAGCAGGACTCCGTTATAGAACTCGAACATATTGTCCGAGGGGTTCCCGGCCGTGCCCAGGGGCAGGATTACTGCCGCTCCGGTTTTGGTGCGCTGCGGGAAGAGCCAGGGGAAACTGCTTTGCGCTGCCGCGGGAATCCACAGCAGCGCAACGGCAGCGATGAGGTATAGTCGTTTGAACGACAATTCTCTACTTCTTGTCGGTCTTTGACTTGGAGGCCACATATTCTTCGTTGAGGCCCTGGAGAATCTCCTCGGTGACGTCGATGCCGTCATCCCCGCAAACAACGGGAGCCTTGAGAATCTCGCCCTGGGTCGTCAGGATGACCGAGTACTCCTTGTCGGCATTGTACTTCTCGACGTACGTGTTGATTGCGTCGGCAATCTGGTTCATCATAACCGCCTGCTCCTCGGCAATCTCCTGCTGCTTCTGGGCGGCGTATTCCTGGAACTCGTTCTGCTTCTGCTGGAGCTTCTGGCCCTGGATCTCGGCGACGCTGCGGGTCATAAGACCCTTGTCCATCTTGTCCTGGAAGTCGGCAATCTCCTTCTCGAGCTTGCGACCGCGGCGGTTGACCTCCTGGTTGATGCCCTCGACCTTTGTCTCGGCGACGCTGCGAAGGTCCTTCGCCATATCGTAGTCCTGGAGAATCCTGTCAAGGTTGAAGTAGGCCACGCTCAGTTCGCCGCGTACTCCGCCTTCACCTGAGGTGACGGACTTGGGCGACTTCCTGACTGTGAATACAAGTACGATGGCCGCAACGGCGAGTACGGCGGCAACGATGCTGATGATGTCTGATTTTTTCATATCGGTTGTTGTTGTTATTCTTGAAAACGTGCAAATATAGTCAAAAAAATCAGATGCCCCTCACAATGCAGTCCAGATATTTGCGGATGGTCGTCTCCAGCCCCAGGTAAAGGGCGTCGCTTATGAGCGCGTGGCCTATCGAGACTTCGTCCGTCCAGGGGATTCTGCTTATGTAGAAGGACAGGTTGTCGAGGTTCAGGTCGTGCCCTGCGTTCAGCCCGAGTCCGGCTTCGCGCGCCGCCTCCGCCGCCCTGACGTACGGCCTGACCGCCTCTTCCGGGGAGGCCGGGAAACGCTCGGCGTACCCCGCCGTATAAAGCTCGACCCTGTCGGCTCCGCAGTCTGCCGCCGCCTTCACCATATCCGGGTCGGGATCGACGAAAATGGATACCCTTATGCCTTCGGCCTTGAATTCGCCGCATATCGCGGACAGGAGGCGCCTGTTGGCGACCGTGTCCCAGCCGGCGCTGGAGGTCAGGGCGTCCGGTGCATCCGGGACAAGGGTCACCTGGTCGGGACGGACCTCGTGTACCAGCTTGCGGAAACTTTCGACGGGGTTGCCTTCAATGTTCAACTCCGTCCTTACGACAGGGCGTATGCGTCTCACGTCGTCATACCTGATGTGGCGCTCGTCCGGACGTGGATGGACGGTGATTCCTTCGGCCCCGAAGCGTTCGCAGGCCACCGCCGCGGCGATGACGTCCGGCACGTTGCCTCCGCGCGCGTTGCGGATGGTTGCAATTTTGTTGATATTTACGCTGAGTCTTGTCATATCATCGCAAATTTAAGAAAAATGTATTAAATTTGAAGTCCGATATGGAACTTTCCTATTACATAAAAAATCCTTCCCTGCGTACTGATCCGAGGGTGACGGACCTGCTCGGGGCTTTGTCTGCGGCCGGCCATTCCGTGACGGAATGCGTGTCGGAAGTACCCGCGGGCTGTGATATGCTCCTTGCCGTCGGAGGTGACGGAACTTTTCTGGATGCCGCCCACCTCGCCGGACCGGCCGGAGTGCCCCTGCTGGGGGTCAATATGGGCCATATGGGATTTCTCTCGGAATATTCGCCCGCGGAGGTGGAGGCGGCGCTCTCATCGGGAGGCTTCAGCGTCGAGTTGCGCGATATGCTCGACGTGGAGGGGGTCGGAGCTGAAAGCCCCTGCGTCCTCAACGAGGTCGGTATCCTGCGCAGCGGCGCCACCATCCTCAGCATAGAAGTGGAGATAGACGGCCACAGGCTGCCGACCTATTTTGCGGACGGCCTGCTTGTGTCCACCCCGTCCGGTTCGACGGCTTACAACCTCAGTGCGGGCGGCCCGATCTGCGCGCCTGATGTCAGGGCGCTGCTGCTCACCCCGGTGTCGCCGCATAACCTGAATCTGCGCCCTATGGTGGTGCCGCGCAGTTCCGTCATTGCCGTCCGTCCCTTCTCCAAGGACGGTTCGGGGGTTATGATTACTCTTGACAACAGGACCTTCAACGTGGCAAGCGGTTCCACGGTGAAGATTCACGCGTCGGATTTCGAGTTGAAGCGGGTGCGTCCGGGGAAGTCGGGCTTTTTCGATGCCCTGCGTTCGAAGCTTTTCTGGGGGGAGGACATAAGAAACGTATGAATCCTGTTCCGGTACACGTGTCTATAATAATGGACGGCAACGGCCGGTGGGCCGCGGGCCGTGGCTTGGAGCGTCTCAAGGGCCACGTCAAGGGCGTCGACAGCGTAAGGGCCGTGGCCGAGGCCGCAGTTGGAGCCGGGGTGAAGTATCTCTCGCTTTTCGCCTTCTCCGAGGAGAACTGGGGACGCCCGGAGGCCGAGGTCGGAGGGGTGATGAAGCTGATGGCAAAATCCCTGGAGTCCGAGTTCGGGCTGTTCGTGGAGCACGGCATCAGGCTGCTTGTGCTGGGCAACAGGTCGCGCATCGGAAGGGAACTTGACGCCCAGATAGCCAGGGTGGAGAAGGCTACTGCCTCCAATACGACGATGACGCTGATATTGTTCCTGAGTTACAGCGGCAGATGGGATATACTCCAGGCTGCGGCAAAACTGGTTTCGAGGGGAGAGCCGGTCACGGAGGAGTTCCTGGCGGGGAGTCTCGTGACGGCGGGCATACCTGACCCTGACCTGATAATACGCACTTCCGGGGAGAAGCGCTTGAGCAACTATATGCTGTGGCAGTCGGCATATTCCGAATTCGTGTTCACGGATACCCTTTGGCCTGATTTTGGAAAGGATGAGTTCGCCCTTGCCCTCCGTGAATATTCCGGGAGGGAAAGACGTTTCGGAAAAGTCAAATAAAAGGAGTATATTTGCGCGATTTGGTTGTGAAGATGAAAAGAATCTCAGGTATTGCGGCCCTGTGCCTGTCCGCGCTTCTGTCCCTGGATGCGCAGGCCGGGCCCGTGGTGGAAGTGGATTATTCGAACCCGCACAAGTACCTTGTGGGCGGAGTGTCCGTAGAAGGCAATACCTACTTCAATGCACAGCAGATAATCCAGCTCTCCGGTCTGGAGAAGGGAATGGAGGTGACCGTCCCCGGCGACGAGGTCTCCGCGATTGTCAGCCGTCTGTGGAAGCAGCGTTTCTTCGAGGACGTGGAGATTTCCATCGACAGCCTGAGCGCCGGCGGCGATTCGGCCTTCTTCGCCATCAGGGTGAAGGAGCGCCCGAGAGTGTCCCGCTGGTCTTTTTCCGGGGTCAAGTCGGGGGAGAAGAAGGACATACAGGAGAAGTTGAGTCTCAGACGCGGGGGCGAGTTTTCCGAATATGTCGAGAAGACGTCCGCCGATGTCATCAAGCGGTATTTCGCCGAGAAGGGTTTCCTCAAGTGCGAGGTCAAGGCGGAGGTGAAGAAGGATTCCGTGGTGAAGAACGCCATACGCGTCAATTTCGCGATTGACAAGGGACAGAAGATAAAGATAAAGACAATCAATTTCTATGGCAACGAGCACCTGAAGGAGTTCAAGCTCGCCCGCAGTATGAAGAAGACGAAGTCTTCGAAGATATACAACTTCTTCTCGTCCAAGAAGTTCGATGCCAAGGAGTATGTCAATGACAAGAAGAATCTGGTGAGCGCATTCAACGAGCAGGGCTACCGCGATGCGAGAATCATAAAGGATTCCATCTATTACGTGTCTCCCAACCGTCTGGGCATCGATTTCTATCTTGAAGAGGGCGACAAGTATTACTTCAGGGATATTTCCTGGACCGGCAACTCGCTCTATTCGTCCGAGGTCCTGAACAATGTGCTTAACCTGCAGAAGGGTGACCCTTACGATATGGTGACGATGGAGAAGAGGCTGTTCGGCGGCGGCAAGCAGAACGAGTATGACGTCTCGAAGATGTACCGCGACAACGGCTACCTGTTCTTCAACCTCACTCCGGTGGAGACCAATATCCAGAATGATTCCGTGGATATTGAGATGAGAATAGCCGAGGGCAAGCCGGCCACGCTCAACAACATCATCATCAACGGCAACGACCTCACGAACGAGAAGGTGGTGCGCCGGCAGGTTTTCACCCGTCCGGGCTACCTTTTCAGCCAGTCCGATTTCGAAAGGTCCGTACGCGAGATAGCCTCCCTGGGACAGTTCGACCCGGAGGCCATAGCCGATCCCGCCAGAGGGTATTCGATTGTCCCCAACCCGGCGGACAATACGGTCGATATAGTCTACAACGTGACGGAGAAGCCGTCCAGCCAGCTCGAGCTTTCCGGAGGATGGGGAGGAAACACGTTCGTGGCCACGGTCGGAGTCAGCTTCAACAACTTCTCCACCCACCGGTTCCTGGACAAGAAGGCCTGGCGGCCGGTGCCTCTGGGAGACGCGCAGAACCTTTCGTTCCGCTTCCAGACAAACGGAACGTACTATACCTGCTTCTCGGCCAGTTTCACTGAGCCCTGGCTCTTCGGCAAGAAGCCTACCTCACTCAACCTTTCCGCCTATTACACGCGGCAGACAAACTCGTACCTCGCGCTCAATATCCTCAAGAATGACAGGCAGATGGAGGTGTTCGGCTTCTCGGCTTCGCTGGGCAACCGCCTGAAATGGCCCGACAACTATTTCGTGCTTTACAACGGCTTGAGCTGGCAGACTTACAAGTTGACAAACTGGTATTCCGGCTACTTCATATTCGACGACGGTGTTTCCAACAACCTGAGCTACACCATAGCCCTGTCGAGGAACTCCACCGACCAGCAGATTTACCCCCGCCAGGGTGCGGACTTCTCGCTGTCGCTGGCCCTGACGCCGCCGTATTCGCTTTTCAGGAACAACAGCCACAACTACGACAGGGAAGGCAACAAGATACCGGTTTCAAACTGGAGGGACGTTCTGTACGACGGAGATATCGAGAAGGGGATATACCCCTGGTCGGCCCGCGAGCGTTACCATTGGATAGAATACTACAAGGTCAAGTTCAACGGTACCGTCTATCTGAAGCTGGTCTCCGATCTCGTCCTTATGGCGCGTGCCCAGTTCGGGTATCTGGGATATTACAACCGCAACTGGGGATATTCCCCGTTCGAGGGCTTCCTTGTGGGCGGCGACGGAATGTCGGGATACAACACCTACGGCAACGAGGTCATTTCGCTCAGGGGTTACGAGAACTATTCGTTGACGCCGTATCAGCTTACGGGCTACAATTCCAACGGATATGCCTATGCGGGTAACGTTTATGACAAGTTCACGGTGGAGTTGAGATATCCTGTGGTGCTCCAGCCCAGTTCGACAATCTATGTGCTCGGCTTCCTCGAAGGGGGCAACTGCTGGTCGGACATCAGGGAATTCAATCCTTTCCAGATAAAGAGGAGCGCCGGTGTAGGCGTCAGGATTTTCCTCCCGATGATAGGACTTCTCGGAGTTGACTGGGGATACGGTTTCGACGACCCGACCCACGGCAAGAGTCAGTTCCATTTCGTTATAGGACAGCAATTCTAAATCAATATAAATTATTCAGATATGAAAAAAATTCTTTTGATTGCCGCTATGGCGCTTGTGTCCGCAACAGGTTTTGCGCAGAACAAGTTCGCGTATGTAAATTTCACTGAACTCGTGCAGCTTATGCCCGAAATGGATGAGGTCCGCACAAAGATCAACGCTATCCAGAAGGAGGCGGGGGAGACCTATCAGGGTATGGAGACCACGTTCAACAAACTCTATCAGGAATACGAGGCCCAGAGCAAGGTGGGCTGGAGTTCCCAGACCATCCGTGAGGACAAGGAGAAGGAGCTCACCCAGATTCAGCAGCGTATGCAGGACTATATCCAGAATTTCCAGGCGGAGCTTCAGCAGAGCCAGCAGGAACTTATGGTTCCCGTTTACAACAAGGCTCAGGAGACCGTCAACAAGATTGCCAAGGACGGCGGATATACCATCATCTTCGACAGGGGCACGGTTCTTTACATAAGCGAGACCCAGTGCACCGATATCACCGTTGCGGCGCGCAAGGCCCTTTCCATCCCTGAAGGAAGGACTCTCGAGACCCTTCAGGCTGAACTTCAGGCCCAGGCTCAGGCAGAGGCCGCGAAGTAGGACGGCGGAAGCCAGAATATGCTGATATGCAACACAAGGTTATTGATACAGAGGATGTTGTAATCAGATTTGCGGGAGACTCGGGAGATGGAATGCAACTCACCGGGTCTCTTTTTGCAGATATGTCGGCCGTGTACGGCAACACCCTCTCCACTTTTCCGGATTACCCGGCGGAGATACGTGCACCCCACGATACCGTGGCCGGTGTCTCCGGCTTCCAGGTGCATATAGGGAGTGATGACGTCAGGACACCGGGAGACCTGTGCGATTTGCTTGTGGCGATGAATCCGGCGGCGCTGAAGGCGAATGCGCAGTGGCTGAAGCCGACGGCGATGGTGCTGGTCAATTCGGATGCGTTCGACGATGCCGCGTTGGAGAAGGCCGGCTTCACCTCCGACAACCCTTTCGCGGAACTCGGCATAGAGGACAGGGCCATCATCGCGGCTCCCGTATCCACCCTTACCGTCGAAAGTCTGAAGGACAGCGGTATGGACAGGAAAGCCGTCCTGAAGTGCCGCAACATGTTCACCCTCGGGATGGCCTGTTTCATCTACAGCCGGCCCCTTGATTACGCGTATGACTACCTTGAACGCAAGTTCGGCAAAAAGCATCCGGAGATGATAGAGCCCAACCGCAAGGTGATTTTCGACGGGTTCAACTACGCTTCGAACATACAGGCCATACCCAATACCTATAACGTTGCGCCGAGCGGCAACAGGCCGAAAGGGCGCTACCGCAACATTTCCGGCAACCAGGCTCTCGTCTGGGGACTGCTTGCCGCTTCGGAGAAGTCGGGGCTGCCGCTTTTCTGCGGCTCCTACCCCATTACTCCGGCAAGCGCCATCCTGGAGGAGCTCGCCATCCACAAGAGTCTTGGGGCCAAGACCCTGCAGGCCGAGGATGAGATAGCCGGCATCTGTACGGCGATAGGCGCGTCCTTTGCCGGCAATCTGGCGGTCACGACGACCTCCGGGCCGGGGCTTTCGCTCAAGTCGGAGGCTATGGGCCTTGCCGTTATGGCCGAACTGCCCCTGGTGGTGGTTGATGTCCAGAGGGGCGGCCCCTCGACCGGTTTGCCGACCAAGACGGAGCAGGCCGACCTTGCCCAGGCCCTTTACGGACGCAACGGAGAGTGCCCTATGATTGTTATGGCGGCCCATTCTCCGTCCCACTGCTTCGATGCCGCATTCATGGCCGCGAAACTTGCGCTTGAACATATGACACCGGTCCTGCTTCTGTCCGAGGGGTTCCTCGGCAACGGCAGCGAGCCCTGGAGGATACCTTCGATGGCGGATTATCCCGACATCAAGCCGCCTCTGGTCAACGGAGCCCTGTCGGAAGGAGAAAAATTCCATCCTTTCGAGCGTGACCCCGAGACGCTGGTGCGCCGCTGGGCCGTTCCGGGCCAGAAGGGCTTCGAACACAGGGTTGGAGGTCTCGAGAAGAATCACGAAGGGGTGCTTTCGAACAACCCGCAGAATCACGAGACGATGGTGCGCGAACGCGCCGGAAAGGTGCAGCGCTGCGCGGCCGACATCCCGGCGCTCGAGGTTCTGGGGCCCGCGGAGGGTGGACTCCTCGTAGTGGGCTGGGGTGGCACGTACGGCCATCTCCTGAGCGCGATGGAGGCGGTCGGGGACAGCGCGTCCTACGCCCATTTCGACTACATAAACCCTCTGCCCGCCAATACCGCGGAGGTGTTCGGCAGGTTCAGGAAGATTCTGGTATGCGAACTCAATTCGGGCCAGTTTGCGGATTATCTTCTTGCAAAGTTCCCCGGAAAGGACATAGTGAGGTACGGCAAGATACAGGGGCAGCCGTTTCTTGTATCGGAGCTTGTGGAGGCAATTAAAAGGGAGATTTAGTTATGGCTACGCTTTCTGCAAAGGATTTCAAGAGTGACCAGCAGGTCAGGTGGTGTCCCGGATGCGGAGACCACGCCGTGCTAGCTGCGCTGCAACGTGCCCTGCCTATGGTGAGCTCGGCTCTTTCATATGACAAGGAACGCTACGTGGTGGTTTCCGGCATAGGCTGTTCGTCGCGCCTGCCATATTATATGGATACCTACGGCTTCCATTCCATCCACGGAAGGGCGACCGCGATATCTACGGGCATCAAGGTCGCCAATCCCTGGCTTACCGTCTGGCAGGCCTGCGGGGACGGGGATGCGCTTGCCATCGGCGGCAACCATTTCATTCACGCCATCAGGCGCAACATCGACATCAACGTCATACTCTACAACAACCATATATACGGCCTTACGAAGGGACAGTATTCGCCGACTTCGAAGTTCGGCGCTATAACCAAGACCTCTCCTTACGGCACCGTGGAGCATCCGTTCAATCCGGGCTCCCTGGTCCTGGGAGCGAAGGGAACGTTCTTTGCGCGGTCTCTTGACGTGGAGATGGAACTCAATGCCGAGATAATGACCGCCGCCGCGCTTCACGACGGCTGCTCGGTTATGGAGATGCTTACCAACTGCGTGATTTTCAATGATGGAGCCCATCGTGTCATATCCGACCCTGAGGTGCGTGCAGACAGGACTGTCATCCTGCGGAAGGGAGAGAAGATGCTGTTCGGCAAGGACAGGGACAAGGGACTGACGTACGACGGAAGCAGGTTGAAGGGCGTGCGGATAGGGAAGGACGGACAGAATCTCGATGCAGTCCTGGTACATGATCCGACGGAGGACAACATCGGCCTCCAGATGGCCCTTGCGGATATGAAGGGCCCTGATTTTCCCGTGGCCCTCGGCGTCATAAGGGACGTGGCCGACGTGACCTATGACGACGGAGTGCGCGACCAGGTCAAGAGCGTGATGGAGAAGTCCAGGATTCATTGTGTGGACGACCTGCTCTTGAGCGGGACCACCTGGGAGGTAAAATAATTCCGGAAGTTATGTGGCAGAGAGTTCAGACATTGTATTTGGGAATCGCGGTCGCGCTGTTGGCGACGCTCTTCTTCTCGGATGTGGCGGTCATCATCACTCCAGGGGAGGAACAGCGTGTCGCCTATGTCGAGAAGACCGAGTATGTCATCCTTCTTGCGGTTGCGCTCGCATCATCCGCGCTTGCGCTGTTCAGTTTCCGCCGCAGGATGTTCCAGTTGAGGATGGCCGCCGTTTCTGCGGTGGTGTCCCTCGGACTGCAGGGCTGGCTCGTCCACGATTATTTCAAGGCGGGCGAGGAGCTTGTCTTCCGCTACAATGCCATATTTCCCGTAATCTGTGTGATATTGCTTGTCCTGGCCATAAGGGGCATATTCGCCGACGAACTTATGGTGCGGAGCGCCTCGCATCTGCGCGGGGGTAAAAGGAGGCGTCAATGAGTCGTCCTGACAGACAATATCCCTCCAAGGTACTTGAGGAGGCGGTGGAGGCCATAGGGTCGCTCCCCGGAGTGGGCTCCAGGAGCGCCTTGAGGTTTGCCCTGCATCTTCTCAGGCAGCCGGCGGAGAGAATCAAGGGGTTTGCCGCCGCGATTGACAGGCTTGCGGAGGACGTGCGCTATTGCGGCGAGTGCAGTATGGTGTGCGACGGCGATATATGTCCGGTCTGTGCGGACAGGACCAGGGACCATTCCATAATCTGCGTAGTCGCGAGCATCAGGGACGTGATGAGCATCGAGGCTACCGGCCAGTACAGAGGTGTCTATCACGTTCTTGGGGGTATCATCTCCCCGATCGACGGGGTGGGACCGTCGGACCTGACCATCGGGAAGCTCGTCGACAGGCTTGACGGCAGACGGGGGGAGCCGACCGAGGTTATCCTGGCCCTCAGCGGTGACGTGGAGGGGGAGACGACGTCTTTCTACATTTACAGGCAGATAGAGCCTTTCGGCGTGAAGGTGACGACTCTTGCACGGGGGCTCGGCTTCGGCGACAATCTCGAGTATGCGGATTCGCTTACCCTCGGGCGTTCTATAACCAACAGACAGATTTTCAAGGTATGGAAGTGACACGTACTGCGCTGGACGGGGTCTATATCATAACCCCGCGCCTTTTCGGAGACAGCAGGGGATATTTTTTCGAAAGTTTCAATCAGGCGGAGTTCGAGGCCTGTGTCGGGCCTGTACGGTTCGTGCAGGACAATGAGAGCCGTTCCGTTTATGGGGTGGTGAGGGGCCTGCATTTCCAGAAGCCGCCGTTTGCACAGGCAAAGCTCGTGCGCGTGGTTTCCGGCAGGGTGCTTGACGTGGCTGTGGACATAAGGAAGGGCTCGCCCACTTTCGGAAGGAGCGTCAGCGTCGAACTGTCGGGTGAGAATCACCTTCAGTTCTTCCTGCCCAAGGGGATGGCACACGGATTCGCCGTGCTCAGCGACGAGGCCGTCTTCCAGTACAAGTGCGACGAATTCTATCATCCGGAGGCGGAGGGTTCCATCAGGTGGGATGATCCCGAACTCGGGATAGACTGGCGCATCCCCGCTACGGACGTCATTCTTTCCGGGAAGGACAGGGAAGGCCCGGCATTAAGGGATTTCGAAGGTCTCCAGCTTTGACTCTCCGCGCGACAGGGCGCCTACGGTGGCGGTTTTGCTCCTTCTGTAAAGGGGAGGTCCGTATTCGAAGACAATTCTTGTAGGCCTGGACGACGATTCGTTGGGATAGCAGTAAAGGCGTTTCCCGACGTATGTCCCGGCGGTGTTTATCTCCTCAAGTCCTATGGTCATCCTTTCTTTCAGGAGGATGCTGTCCGTGATGTATTCGCCGGGGTGGAACCCTGTCTGACGGAATGCCTCCGCGGAGCGCGCCGCGTCCTCGAGACGTATTACGGGGGACAGGATCCTGTCGCCGAGTGAGTTCGAGATGTGGCCTATCTCTATGGTGCACATTATCTTCTGCAGGCGGATGGTGAGTGTCGTGTCTGTCTGGCAGTCGATGAGGGCGTATCCGGTTGATATCGGGGCTTCCGGCCGGTCGTCGGCAAAATCGTAGGTCAGGCTTTCGACGGCCTCCGCATTTTTGATTGCGGCCGCGTTGAAGTCATAGGGGCTGTTCGCCACGGTGTATATGCGCTTCGTGCCCTCCCTGACCTCGAGGACGGCTTCCAGGGATGTGGTCGGCGCGCCGCTGAATGACGTGCAGAGGGTGTCGAGGGCCGGTATGCCGTCGTCCTCGTATATGAAGACGTCGAGTCTTGCAAGGTCCCATCCCGCTTCGGCCCTGAGCCGGAGTGAGTGGCGTACGGCGGGTATGTCATCCCCGGATTCCGGCTCTTCCGGACGGTCCGTGGTGCAGCGGTTGACCGCAAGGACCGGAAATGATAGCAAGCATATTGATTGGAATGTGGCCAGAGCGGCCTTGGGCGAATGCCCTCGAGAGAAAGACCGGTCCTTGCGGATATCGCTGTTTTTCATGGTGTGCAAATCTATGCGTAGTCTGCGTCCCGGTCAAGGTTTGCAAAAAAACCGGAGTATGATTTTTGCGTTTCTTTGCATTAAAGAAAATTGTGCGGAAATCCTTCGCGCAGGGGGTGGCGAAAGTCGTCAGGATTTGTTATATTTGCGTTTGACCTAATTTTGTTTTTATGCAGGAGCGAGACAGGGAGAATCTCCCGTACAACACGGAAAGACAGAAGCTTGTGATGCCCGAGTACGGGCGCGGGGTGCTGCTTATGGTTCAGCATCTCAAGAATATCGGGGACAGGGCCGAACGGAGCGAGCAGGCCCGTGCGGTGGTGCGTACTATGGAGTTGCTCAACCCGCAGGTCAGGCAGCAGGAGAACTATGAGCAGAAGCTCTGGGACCATCTTTTCATAATATCCGGCTTCGACCTGGACATTGATGCGCCGTATCCCCGCCCCGAGCCGTCTTCCTTCGATGCCAAGCCGATGCCAATCCCGATGAAGGGCTCCAGGATAAGGGCCTACCATTACGGGCGCAATATAGAGAAGGTGCTCGACCTTATCGGTGAGCAGCAGGACGGCGAGGTCAAGAACGAACTGATAAAGGCGCTTGCGACGTATATGCGCCAGCAATATCTGATCTGGAACAAGGACAGCGTATCGGACGAAACGATATTCGCCGACATAGAGAAGTTGTCGGAGGGTAAGGTGAAGGTCCCGGAGGGTATCGAACTTTCGAAAATATCCGCCGATGCCGTGTTCGCCCGCCCCAGCATAGGCGGCGGACACGAGAACCGCGGCTCAAGGAACCGCGGAGGGCGTCACGGTCACAAGCAGTTCAAGAGGAAGTAGAGGTATGGAGATTCCCCCGTTCATTGCTTTTTGGAGAAACTGGGATGCGGACGAGCGCCGCACCGCCTCGATTGTCACGGGTGCGGCCGTGGCGGCGTTCTGCGTTTTCTTCCTTATATCGGTTCTTTCTTACCTTTTCCACTGGCAGCAGGATATGAGCCTGCTCGGCGATATCGCCCGCGGCGAGGTGTCCAACAAGGCCGGGACTCTCGGCTTGAGGTTCGGCCATTTCCTTGTGGCCGACTGCTTCGGCCTGGGGAGTTTCGCGCTGCTTCTGGTTTTCGTTCCGCTCTGCATCAGGCTTTTCAGTTTCAAGGCGCGTTTTTCGTTGCTGAAGGCCGCCCTGCTTGCGGTTGTGGGGGCGTTCGTGTTCAGTTTCGTGCTGGCGTACGCCGACCTGCTCCTGGGTGGCGGCTCCGCATTTGGCGGCGGGCTCGGAGGAGAGTGCGGCGCCGTTGTGGTCAAGTGGATTACGGACCTTACCGGGGAGATTGTCGGCGGCTGTATCATAGCCGTGTTCGTGTTGCTTTGGCTGGTGCTGGCCGGGTTGCGTTGGAGAGCCCGGACGATTGAGGAGGAGTTCAGCGGATGGGAGAACGGAGATTCCGCCGGGCCGGCGGTTGAAAGCGTTGAGGACGAAGGCCCTGATGCGGTTGAGGTGGTGGATGTCGCTGCGGAGGACGACGCGGTTGCCGCGAGCGGTGGCGTTGCGGCCGGAGATGCGGCGGAAGTGGAGGAAGAGGGCGGACTGGAGATAGTGCGCGACGAGGATTTCGGGAAGGTGTCGTCCGCGCCCCTGAAGAGGATAGACAACCGTCTGGACCCCCCTGACGGACTCCCTTCGTTCAAGTTCCCGGAGCTCTCCCTTCTGGGGGATTACAAGTCCAGTATCCAGAAAGTGTCGAACCAGGAGCTTTCCGAGAACAACAACAAGATTCGTTCGGCTCTTGCCGATTACAGGATACAGGTGTCTGACGTCGTGGCCGTGGTCGGCCCCACCGTGACGCTTTACAAGGTTTACCCTGCCGCAGGAGTCAAGATTGCGGAAATCAAGAGACTGCAGGATGACATAGCGCTCAAGCTCAACGCGCGCGGAGTCAGGGTCGTGACCCTGTCCGACAGCGTCGGTATCGAGGTGGCGAACGAGTGCTCGTCAACGGTGCCGCTGAAGTCGCTCATCGCTTCCGATGCGTTTGCGCAGAGCAAGTACGAACTTCCGGTAGCCCTCGGATACACAATCACC
>JAKSJZ010000013.1 GCA_024401995.1 Bacteroidales bacterium | reverse complement strand
TGTCGTTCGTCAGCTTGGCGAACGGTCCCTTGATGCATTTTGAAGTTTTCATAGCATAATAAGTTTTGGTTACCCTAAGGTAAGGACTTTTCCGGAATTCCGAGCCGTGCGGCGCAAAAAATTTCACGGCCTGTCAGCAGAAAAGGCCGTTTCCTGATTCAAGTCGGGGAACAATCAGCCGGGATGGACCGGAAAGACCGTGTTATAATACAATTTTCAGGAAAAGTTGTTACATTTGCGCCCGCTATTGCAAGACAACATTGTACGAGTTTTCAAATTTAAAATTGATATGAAAAAGACAGCGTTGATTATTTTTGCGGGGCTCCTTCTGGCCGCCTCCTGCGACATATGCGAAATTGGCGGCAACAGACCTTCACCGTGCCCGTCTGGGGCCGTGGATTTGGGCCTTTCCGTATATTGGGCGACCTGCAACATTGGTGCATCCAAGCCTGAGGAGTATGGCGGTTATTACCAGTGGGCCGGTACTACGGACGTAACGAGTACAAGCATCAATCTTAATTGGAGTAATTGCCCTTACCACACGGGCGAAAACAATGAAACAGAATGGACGAAGTACGTTCCTTCGGACAAGGCATCCTATTGCTCCGGCACCCCCGACAACAAGACGGTCCTTGATCCGGATGATGACGTGGCACACGTCAAGTTGGGCGGCAAGTGGAGAATGCCGACATATGACGAGTGGGGTGAACTTATAGACAGTTGCACGTCAGAATGGACGACATTGAATGGAGTCAGCGGCAGAAAGTTCACCAGCAGGAAGAACGGCAACAGCATATTCTTGCCCGCGGGAGGGTATCGCGACGGCGGCGGCCTGATCGATGCCGGTTCCTACGGTAACTACTGGTCTTCGTCGCTCTATTCGGGCAGTCCGTACTCTGCCTACGGTATGGTCTTCCATTCGGACGGTGTCAACGGGGACGACCACGGCTATCGGTGCGGCGGTCTCTTCATCCGTCCCGTCACAGAATGATTGGCCACGCAGGGTTGGTCTAAGACCGGCCCCGACTTGGCAGAACGGAACGGCCTTTCGGTACGTTCCGTTTTTGTTTGTATGGCTCCGATATCCGCCGGAGAAGCAAGGGCCTGCGGACAAACCGGGGAAGAGGGGAGAGGTTTGCCTCAGCCCCTGTGTGTTCGGCGTTTACAGGCCCGGCGGGCGAAGCTACAGGAGGGCGAACAGGTGAAGGGCGGCGAATGCTACCAGCCAGGCGAGCGCCAGCGAATGGACTACGGAGAACAGCGCCCAGCGCCAGCCGATTTCGCGGCGCAGCGCCGATATGGTGGCGAGGCACGGGAAGTAGAGAAGCACGAACAGCATAAAGGCCAGTGCCGATGCCGGGGTGAAGTCCCCGTTTTTCTGCAGAGACTCGCTCAACGGGGCGCCGTCCCCGTCCGAGTAGAGGATACCCATCGTACTGACTATCGCCTCCTTGGCCGGAAGACCGGTCAGCAGGCAGACGTTCTTCTTCCAGTCGAAGCCCAGGGGGGCCGTCGCGGGCTCCATCCAACGCCCTATCGACGCAAGGCACGAAGTCTCTTCCTCCGAGGGCCTGCCGTCGTGCAGGGGGAAGTACCCCAGCGCCCATATTATCACAGAGGCCGCCAGGATGACCGTCGTTATCTTCTGGAGATAGTCCTTCGTCCTGTCCCAGATATGCGCGAAACTTTCCTTCAGGCGCGGCAGGTGATAGGGAGGCAGCTCCGACACATAGTCCTCGACTCCCTTGCGGAAATACTTCGTGTGCTTCATAATGAAGGCGAAAAGTATCGACAGCGCGATTCCGGCGGCATAAAGCCCTATCATTACGAGCGCCTTGTGCCCGGGGAAGAATGCCGACACCAGCAGCATATAGACGGGCAGGCGCGCCGAGCACGACATAAAGGGAATCATCAGCATCGTCAGCGCCCTGTCCTTCGGGTTCTGGATACCGCGCGCCGTCACTATCGCGGGGACATTGCATCCGAAGCCGACCAGCATCGGAATGAACGAATTGCCGTGGAGTCCTATCCTGTGCATCACGGAGTCCATTATGTACGCCGCCCTGGCCATATAGCCGGAATCCTCCAGCATCGAAAGCAGGAAGAAGAGCACTATGATGTTGGGAAGGAATGCAAGCACGGAGCCGACCCCCTGGACAATCCCTCCGGACAGCAGGCTCGACAGCCATCCCTGTGGCATTCTCAGGCTGATGAAAGCGCTGAACTGCGAAGTGAGCGACTCTATCCAGCGCTGAGGGTATGCCCCTATCGTGAAGGTTACCTGGAAGAGCGCGAAAAGAATCAATACCATCAGAGGGAAGCCCATCCAGCGGTTTGTCAGCACGGCATCTATCTTCTGGGTGATTGTATGGGAGGAGGTATCGGCGCTGTGGCGTACGGTAGCCTGGAGCGCGCCACTCACAAATCCCCGGCGGGCGTGTTCCTCCTCGTCGGAGTCGAGCCCTTGGATATGCCTGGGTTGCCAGCCCAGTTCGGTACATATCCTGTTGACGGCCGCCGCAACTGCGGAGGGGGAAGAAACGACCGGGAAGCCGAGCAGTGTCGAGAGCGTGGAGGTATCGACGGAATGGTCGGTGGCCAGATAATCGGGATACCTCCCGAGCAGCAGCACCATCCTGAAGCCCTGCTCCATCACCCTGGTCATATTGTAGAGGCTTCCCTCCAGATCCAGCGAGTCGGCTACGTAGAGCACCGCGTCCGGATGGACGTCGCCCAGATCATCGACGGCGGGGCGCACGGGCGTCAGACATCCTCCGGCCGGGCGCAGGGCCTCTTCGGCGCCATCCAGCCCGGCGGCATAGTCGCCGACAAGCGCCACGACGCGGCTGCGCCCTGAAAAGCGCTCTGTCCCCGCCAGGGCGCAACCCCGGCAGTCGCCGTTACATATAAACCCCGATTGAGTCATCGCCGCCCGCAAAGGTACATCAATTTTTGTTATATTTGTAAAAATATGGAACCCCTGGTCAAGTTGAATCCGCCCGTAGAAGGCCCCGTACTGCTCCACGCCTGCTGTGCCCCCTGTTCCGGTGCCGTGCTGGAGTGTATGGTGAATTCGTCCCTCGACGTGACCGTGTTCTTCAGCAATTCCAACATCGCGCCGCGCGGCGAGTACGACCTGCGCCTGGCGGAGTTGAAGCGTTACTGCGCCCTGATGGGTGTCGGTATGGTGGAGGACGTGTATGACCATCGGCGCTGGCTGGATGCCGTGAAGGGGCTTGAGAGCGAGCCGGAGCGCGGCGGAAGATGCCTTGTGTGCTTCAGGGAGAGGCTCGCCTGCGCCGCCCGGTATGCCGCTTCCCACGGATTCAGGGTGCTGGCGACGACGCTGGCGTCCTCCCGCTGGAAGAGCGCGGAGATGGTGGCCCGGGCCGGCAGCGAAGCCTGTGAAGGCACGGGAGTCGTTTTCTGGGCGCAGGACTGGCGCAAGGGAGGGCTCCAGCAGAGGAGGAGCGAGGTCATAAGGGAGAGGGGCTTCTACAACCAGACGTTCTGCGGATGTGAATTTTCAAGACAAAGCAATGAATAAGACAGTACTTGTATCGGGAGGCGCGGGCTTCATCGGCAGCCACGTGACCGTAGAACTTTCACAGAAAGGCTACGAGGTAATCATCGCCGACAATATGTCCAACTGCGACGAGACCAACTATCGCGGCGTGTGCGCTATTCTGGGCAGGGAACTTCCCTTCATCAGGATGGATTTCTGCGACAGGAAAGCCGTGGAGGAACTCTTCTCCACCCACAGGATAGACGCGGTGATACATTTCGCCGCCTTCAAGGCGGTGGGGGAGTCAGTCGAAGAGCCGCTCAAGTATTATTCCAACAACCTCGAGTCGTTCATCAACGTGCTCGGAGCCGCCAGGGCCCACGGCAGCGGGGTGTTGTTCTCTTCTTCCGCGACGGTTTACGGCGAGCCGGACGAACTGCCCGTGACGGAGAAGTCGCCGCGTCAGAGCGCCACTTCGCCTTACGGCAACACAAAGCAGATGTGCGAGGACCTTCTGCGCGACTCGGTCAAGGCCTACAAGGGGCTCAAGGGTATAGCGCTGAGGTATTTCAACCCCATCGGCGCCCATCCCTCCGCCCTTATCGGCGAACTGCCGAGGGGAGTGCCCAACAATCTGGTGCCCTTCATCACCCAGACGGCGATAGGCAAGAGGGAGTGCCTGTCCATCTTCGGCGACGATTATCCCACTCCTGACGGGACCTGCCAGCGCGACTACATCGACATAGTGGATTTGGCGAAGGCCCACGTGGCCGCGGTGGACAGGATTCTGGAAGGCAGGATGAAGGAGGATTATGAGATTTTCAACGTCGGCACGGGCCGCCCGGTGTCGGTGATGGAACTTGTCAAGGCCTTCGAGAAGGTCAACAACCTGAAGCTCAACTACAGGATAGCGCCCCGGCGTGCCGGTGACGTGACGGCGATATGGGCCGACCCGTCTCTGGCGGAGAAGGAGTTGGGATGGAAGGCGGAGCGCAGCGTGGAGCAGACTCTGGCCGCCGCCTGGGCGTGGGAGAAGCATCTGGCAGGGAAGGACTGATGTTCGTAGGCCTGATAAGCGATACCCACGGCGTTTTCGGCGACGAGTTCAGGGAGTTCTTTGCCCCGGTTGACGTGCTCTGGCACGCCGGCGACTTCGGGGGAGGGCTTTCCTTTGCGGAGAGTTTGGAGCAGTTCAAGCCTCTGGTCGGGGTGTACGGCAACTGCGACGGATACGATATCCGTTCCAAGTTCCCCGAATACCAGCTTCTCCGCGTTCAGGGGCTCAGGATACTCCTGACGCATATCGGCGGCTCCCCGGGCCATTATTACCCCCGCGCCGCCGAACTTTTGGCCGCCAACAGGCCCGACGTGTTCGTCTGCGGACATTCCCATATTCTCAAGGTGATGAATGACGGTGCGAGGAACCTCCTTTACGTCAACCCCGGCGCCGCCGGCCTTCAGGGCTGGCAGGTCGTCCGTACGGCGCTCCGCTTCAGGATTGAAGGCGGTGAAGTGAAGGATATGGAGGTGTTCAATCTTCCCCGCCGTTAGACTTCTCCGGCTCCAGATGCAGCCCGATATGGGTCTGCGGGCCGAACTCATCCTTCAGCCGCTTTTCTATCTGCGAGGCTTTGGAATGGGCTTCGCGCAGGCTGATGTCCCCGTTCATCCGCAAGTGCATCTCGATGGCGTACCGGTTGCCGATGCGGCGGGTGCGCAGATGATGAGGCTCCGTCACGTCCGGGAATTCCGTCACGATGGCGAGAATCCTGTTCTCCACTTCTTCCGGAAGCGACTCTTCGAGAAGTTCTCCCACGCCGTCCCTCACCAGGCCCCAGCCCATTTTCAACACGAATGCTCCCAGTACAATCGAGGCGACGGGGTCGAGCACTGCCCAGCGCCGCCCCAGAAATATGGCGCAGCCTATGCCGAGTGCCGTCGCAACGGATGAGAAGGCGTCGCTGCGATGGTGCCAGGCGTTGGCCACCACCGCCTTCGAATCCAGCCGTTTCCCGACCGCAACCGTATAGCGGTAAACAGCTTCCTTGACCGCTATCGAAGCGATGGCGGCCCAGAAAGCCAGCATCCCCGGTGCGGTCAATTCTCCTCCGCGCGCCCAGTCAAGTATCTTGGTGGCCCCGTTGTAGAAAATGCCCGCCGCCACCACGACCAGCGCCAGCCCGATGACGGACGTGGCCAGTGTCTCATATTTGCCGTGGCCGTAGTCGTGGGAGTCGTCCTGCGGCTTGCCGCTGATGTGTACGAATATGATGACTATTATGTCGGTAAGGAAGTCGGAAAGCGAATGAACGGCGTCGGCAATCATCGCCGAACTGTGGCCGAGTATGCCGGCCAGGAACTTGAAGACCAGCAGGAGCGCATTTGCAATGCCTCCCAAGATGGTCACGCGCATTATCTCACCTTCCCTGTCCATAGACTATTCCATATTGTCGGTTGACGGCTTCAGCACAAACAGCTGGAGCGCAAGGGCAAGGGCGGTAACACCCGCCATAAGTGCGAATCCCAGGCCCAGGCTGCCCTTGTCCGCAAGACCGCCGAGAACCTTCGTCACGGCAGCTCCGGCGAACACGCCCGTCATATTCATTATTCCATAGGCCGCAGCCCTGTTCCTTGCCGGGACGAACTGGCACAGGATGGGCATATTGTTGGAATCGAACATACCATAGCCCACTCCGAAGCAAACGCCGGCGCCGATGGCACAGACCATACCCTGGCCGACGCCTATCAGAACAAGCGCCGGCACCATAAGAGCAAGGCCTATTGCGCTCGTATAAATCCTTCCCTTGAGGTTGCGCCTTACCCAACGGTCAGACAGCGATCCGCCCAGAAGCACGCCCACGAAGGATGAGGCGGCGATGGTGATGGTGGAGATGGGGCCGGCTTTGGCCATCTCTATTCCGAGACTGTCCGAGAACAGGGTGGGAAGCCAGTTCTTCGTCGCCCAGCCGGGCAGGGATGACGAGGCGAAAAAGAACAGGATAACCCAGAACGGGATAGTGGAGAAGATGTAGGCGAAGCTTTTCAGGACGGACTCCTTTTGGACGGGAACCGCCTGTTCCTCTGACGCGGCCCTCTTCCTGTCGCGCAGGGCCAGGGCCAGCACGACGGCATACGCCACTCCGATGACACCGAACCAGAAGAAAGTCTGCTGCCAGGAATAACGGGCCGCCAGGGTCGCCCCGAAGCCGCCGACTGCCTGTCCCAGATAAAGTCCCGTCATATGGATTCCTATCGCCAGGCTCCTGGACGAGCCGGTGAAATAGTCCGCGATAAGCGACAGAGCCGCCGGTATGTAGAGAGCCTCGCTCACGCCCATAAAGGCCCTGAGCCAGTATATCTGGTTGAACGTGGTGCAGCGCCCCATCAGCAGGGTGACCGTGGACCATACGCCCAGCGAGGCTATGATGAGCCACTTGCGGCTTATCCTGTCGGCAACCGCGCCCGCGAACGGACTGATGCATCCGTAAATCCAGAGGAAAACCGCCATCAGCCTGCCGAAATTGACCGCCGACTCCAGTTCGGAGATATCCACCTGCATTGCGTCCCGCATCGTCGAGAGCATCTGGCGGTCCATATAGTTCAACAGGGCCACCACCCAAAGCAGGACCACCACGATCCACGGATATATTTTCCCGAATTTTCCTTTCATCTATCTTTTTTCGCTTATGAAACTCACTTCCGGGCTGCGTACTCCCGGCTTCAGTTCTCCTCCGCTTACCGCAAAGCCGTTCCTGAAGCGTGCCAGCGACGAGCCCGCCTTTGCGAGGCGGTCCGCATCTTCCGCCACGACCTCCCAGCCGCCTTCGCAGTCGGCGTTCCTGTGGAGGAGCTGGCCGCGGAAACGGTAGTACTCACGGGGCTGGAGCTGGTACTCCCGCACTTTCTCGGGCGGAAGGTTGACCGCCCGGGTGAACACGTCCGCGTCGCACCCTCCGACGGCATACCCGTCGAGCGAGGCCGAGCCGACGAATGTGACCGGAGCCTCCAGGGTGCTCCACGACAGGTCGGAGAGCCTGAGGGAGTATCCGCCGCAGACTGCCTTGCGCGCCTCCGGGTCATATCCGCCCCAGAAGCAGAGGCTTCCCCGCTCGAATGTCGCAATGCCCTGCACCAGCGCCGCCGGCAGGGCCGAGACCTTCTCCCAGCGCCCGTCGCCGCCGAGGCGCAGCACGTCCTTGGAGGGCCGTCCGCCGGAAAGGCCGCCGCCAAGATAAACGGTCCCCCTGTCATCCTTGCACCAGGCGGCCTGTTCGAGGGGGAAAGGCAGTGCGGACAATGTCTCCACCGAGTCGGCGCGCACAATCCAGACGTTGTCGAGAGTACCCGTCGAATCGGCGCCGCCCGCTATCATCATCCCGCCTTCCACCGGGATGCAGGCTCCGTACGCCGAGGGACGCGGGAGCTTCAGGGTCCCGGAACGGAACCGGCCGGAGCCGTCGAAGACAATGATGTCGTCATAGAAGCGCTTTGTGCCGCCTTCCGTCAGGGGCTTGTCGGGGAAGTTGCATCCTCCGGCGATATACAGACGGTCTTCAATCTGTACGCTGTAGTGGCCGGAAAGGCCCGCTCCCTCCATCGCGGGGAGGGGGGAGACAACGGCCCTCTTGGGGCCGCACGCAGTTGCAAGGGACATAAGCAGCAGGGTTTCAGCCAAGTATCTCATCACAAAGCATCGCTGCCTTTATCATCATTCTGGGTACGTGGAAAGGCCCCTTGAAGATGTTGCCCTTAGCTGGCTGGGCCACGGTTCCATCCCTGTGAAGGTATCCGTACCACTCGCCGAATTCGTCGTCGGCGAAATGTGCGAAAGCCCAGTCATTGGCCATCCTGTGGATATCCAGATAACGGCTGTCGCCCGTAAGCTTGTAGGCATAGAGCGAGGCGATGATTGTCTCGCACTGGGGCCACCAGAACTTCATATCCTGCGAGTAGTCCTGGGGAGGGAAGCCCTTGCAGTCGCGGAAGTTGATGATTCCGCCGTACTCCTTGTCCCATCCCCACTCGAAGTCATAGTCGAATATCTTGAGGGCGAGCTTTCTCACGTGGTCCGGATTCTCGAAATACGGAGCCGAATCCATCAGGAACCAGGACGTCTCGATGCAGTGGCCGGGGTTGATGACGCGCCCGGCTATGGTGTCGATCAGCTCGCCGTTCTCGCCGACACCCTCCAATATGGTCTTGTATCTGTCGCTCAGGAGCTTGTGTTCGATAAGGTCCAGCGACGTGTGCAACTGCTCGTCCAGCGCAGGGTCGTTCACGACCTTCTTGAGCACGCTCACCACGTTGAAGAACATCATCGTTATCGAATGGCTGAAGCCTTTCTGGGTGGTTTTCGGAGGGAGGAACCCCGGGCGCTCGAGCATCTCGCGGGTCCTCTTGAAAAGTTCCAGCGCCTTTGCGGCATAGGAGGGGTCTCCGCTTGCAAGCGAGTATTCCGCCATCGCTATGGTCGCGAAGCATTCCGAGAACACGTAGCGTCTTTTCTGGACCTCCGCCCCCTCGGCCGTGACGGTGAAGAACATATGTCCGTCGCTGTCGATGCAGTGGGCCAGGATGAAGTCGATGCAGGACTTCGAGGCCGCAAGCCACTCCGGATTCTTCTCCACGTTGTTGTAGGCATAGGCCGCTATGAACCCGAACCGGCCCTGGAACCAGACGGACTTGGTCGTGTCCATAAGGGTGCCGTCCCTGTCCAGGCAGGTGAACACGCCTCCGTTCCTGCGGTCAAGCCCGTGCTTGAGCCAGAAAGGCATTATGTTGTTCTTGAAGTCATTACTGTAGCGTGCCCTGCACTCTTCCAGATAAGTTCTTTGTTCTTTTGTCATATCAGATTATGTTACAGCGTTCGAAGAATCCTATCGCCTCGAGCTCCTTCTTCATCGAGGCCTCCTCTTCATCCGTGAGGTTGCGCCAGGGGATGCGGTTGGGCCCCAGGTCGAGACCGATGAGCTTCATTATGCGCTTGCCCCCGACTATGTTGCCGCGGTACCGGCAGATGACGTTGATGACCTCCTGGCTGAAGTTCTGGAGTTCGCGCGCCCGTTCGAGGTCGCCCTGTTCCCAGGCTTCGCCGATGGCGACCTGTACCCTGCCGTTGTAATTAGTGGTACCGCAGATGCCGCCCTCGGCACCGCCTTGGGCAAGGCTGGCCAGATAGGTCTCGTCCTGACCGTGGAGCATATCGAACTTCCCGCCGGCGTACAGGCGGCATTGGTTGTACTCGTAAAGGCTCTCGAAGGTGTACTTGATGCCCGCGAAATTCGGAATCCTTCCGTCCACGGCCTTGAGAAAATCGACCATCGGGAGGAAGGCGCCGTTGAAAGCCGGGATATGATAGTAGTAGAAAGGAAGCTCCGGCGCGGCGGCGGCAATCCGTTCACAGTAGAGGACAAGTTCCTCGACCCTTCCGATTTTGGGGAAGGGCGGGGCCATCGAGCCTATGCCCCAGGCGCCTATTGCCTTTGCGTGCGCCGCCAGTTCGACGCTCTCGCGCAGACAGCAGCTCCCGACGTGGACAATGACCTTGAACCCCTTCGGGGCGCTTTTCACCCAGGCTTCCGCAAGGGCCTTGCGCTCGTCTGAGGTGAGCATATAGCCTTCGCCCGAAGAGCCGTTTACAAAAACTCCCTTCAATCCGTTCCCGGCCAGCATCGCGGCGTAAGCCGGAATCGGCTCGAGATTCACGTCGCCGTTCGCCTTCATCGGAGTGAACGGCGCATCCACAAGACCTTTTATTCTTTCCATAAAGATTATCAGTATTGTTCAAATATAGGAATTTTTTAAATTTGTACCCACATAATTGATGACAATATGACAAATCCCAGACATTTGGCAATTATGACCGCCATTGCGGCCATGATTGCGGTTCCCCTCCGCGCTTCCGCAGTGGATGCCCCGCAGAAACCGACGGTACATATGGTATCCAACGCCCATTTCGACACGCAGTGGCGATGGACCGTGCAGCGCTCCATCGGTGAGTACATTCCGAGGACCCTCACCCAGAACCTGGCCCTCTTCGGAGAGTACCCCGGCTACATCTTCAACTTCGAAGGCGCCGTAAAGTATGCCTGGATGAAGGAATATTATCCCGACCTGTTCGACAAGGTGAAGGGATACGTGGCTTTGGGAAGATGGCACGTGTCGGGAGCATCCTGGGACGCCACGGACGCCAATATGCCGTCGGTGGAGTCGGGCATCCGCAACATTCTGCTCGGCCAGGAGTTCTATATGAAGGAGTTCGGCATAGTATCGACGGACATAATGCTCCCCGACTGCTTCGGCTTCGGCTGGCAGCTCCCCTCGATTGCCGCGCACTGCGGACTCGTGGGCTTCGGGACCCAGAAGTTGTCCTGGCGCAACAAGCCCTTCTATGAGGGCGGGCGCCGCGTACCGTTCAATTTCGGAATATGGAAGGGAATCGACGGCAGCAGGGTGATGGCCGCCCTCAACGGCGGCGGATATGCCTGGAGCCCCGAGGAGCCGGTGACGGACGAACCCGACCTTAAGAACTTCCTGGAGCAGTCAGCCCTGCCCGCCGCCTATCATTATTTCGGCACGGGCGACAGCGGCGGATCGGCTCACCCGAGGGGAATCCGCTTCATAGACGATGCCGTCCGCAATCCCGGCTCCGCCTATGACCTCAAGTTCGCGACGACCGACGAGATGTTCTTCAAATATCTCTGGGACGGCAGGCTCCCCGAGTTCGACGGCGAACTGCTGATGGACATCCACGCCACCGGATGCTACAGTTCCAAGGCGGAGATGAAGAATCTTAACAGGCGCAACGAATGGGCCCTCGGTGCGGCGGAAGGCATATCCACCTTCGCGGACCGTCTCGGAGGGATCAAGTACCCCGCCTATACCATCGACAACGGCTGGAAGAGAATCATCTGGCATCAGTTCCACGACGACCTTACAGGCACAAGCCTTCCGGAGTGCTATCAGTTCTCCTACAATGACGAATACCTGAACCTCAGGCAGGCGGGCAGCATCATAGAGAGCGCGGCCCTGTCCTCCGCCGCGGCGCTCGACACCAGGGCAAAGGGCCTTCCGGTTGTGGTTTACAACCCCGTGTCGGCCCCCAATGCCGACCCCGTGGAGATAGAGATACCGCTGAAGGACAGATACAGGTCCGTGATTGTGCGCGACCCGTCCGGCCGCAGGGTTCCCGCCCAGATTATTGGCCGTGCCGGAGGCAGGGCCCGTATCCTTTTCGCGGGAAGTGTGCCTTCGATGGGACTTGCCGTATATGACATAGTCCCTTCCGTGGCGGCCGAGGTGTCCAACCCCTCGCTCAAGACCTCTGCCGGGAGGATAGAGAACAGCATCTATGCAGTGACGCTCGACTCTGACGGTGACATTGTATCGATATTGGACAAGCGTTGCTCGAAGGAACTGGTGCGCAAGGGCGAGGCCTTCTCGCTGGCCTTCTTCGACGGCAACGTTTCCGACCACTGGCCCGCCTGGGAGATATTCAAGGAGACTATGGACAAGACTCCCTCCAGGGTCAACGGCGGCGTGAAGGTCAGCGTCGAGGAATGCGGCCCGCTCAGGGCTGTGCTCAAGGTCGAAAGGACTCACGCCGGCTCCACGTTCATCCAGAGAATCATCCTTACCGAGGGTGCGACGGACGAGCGTATAGACATAGTCAACACTGTTGACTGGAACTCGAAGTCGGCGCTTCTCAAGGCCTCCTTCCCCGTGGCCTTCGATGCTCCGCAGGCCGTATATGACCTGGGTATGGGGCATGTCGCCAGGGGGACCAATACCGACATACAATATGAGGTTTATGCCCACCAGTGGGCCGATATGACCTCGCCTGACGGCAGTTACGGGGTCACGATAATGAATGACGCGAAGTACGGATGGGACAAGCCCGACGACCATACCCTCAGGCTTACCCTTTTCCATACCCCTTCGGCCTCGCGCGGTTTCGGCGAGCAGGCCACCCAGGACTTCGGAGTCCACGAGTTCACCTATTCGATAGTCGGTCACAGCGGAGCTCTCGACCCCGCGCAGGCAGACATCGTGTCCGACTGCCTCAATGCGGAGAAGTACGCCTTCGCTACGGAAAGTCATACAGGGGCTTTGGGCAAGTCGGTGTGCCTTGCGCGCTCGACCAATCCGGCGCTCAGAATCAAGGCCCTCAAGCGCGCGCAGGATGGAGACGGGATTATTGTGCGCGTCTATGAGTTGTCCGGCAAGGGTGCGTCCGGCAGCATAGTGTTCGACTCCGACATCCTCAGTGTCGAGGAGGTCAACGGCATAGAGGCTCCGCTCGGAGCCGCACCCAGGTTGCAGGCGGCTCCCGAGGGCAGTTTCCAGCCCGACGGCAGGGTGCTTGCCTCCGCGGCTGCGGCCGTATCCTTCGAAGGCAGGTCCTTCAAGGTCGAGTCCGGGCGCTTCGCGCTCAGGACGTTCAGGGTGCGTCTGGCCGGGCCTGCAACCAGGGTGAAGGCGGCTTCCTACAAGACTCTCGACCTTCCCTTCAATACGGTTGGCATAACGACCGACGACTATCCTTCCGAGGGCTGTCTGGCTTATGACCTCAGGGAGTCCTTCGCGGCGGAGATTCTGCCGGAGAGGCTTGAACACCGCGGTATCCCGTTCGTGTTCGGGGAGCCCAACTATCACGATGCGGTTATCTGCAAGGGGCAGACCCTAGCTCTGCCGGAAGGAGTGTCGAAGGTTTACTTCCTTGCGGCGTCGCAGCGCCCCGACGGGGCGGAGACGGCCCTGGACTTCAAGGTGGGAGAGCGCCTCGAAAGCCGGAAGGTGTCGAGCTACACCGGATTCTACGGAGTGTACGGCTGGCCCGGTTATTACGAGTCTTCGCTGAGGACTGACGACGTGGCCTACGTGGGCTCGCACACGCACAATCCCGAACAGCGCAACAAGCCGTACGTGTTCTCGTACCTGTATCTGGTCGAGGTGGATGCGAATGGTGCGGACAGCATTGTCCTGCCCGACAACAAGGATGCGGTCATCTTCAGCGCCACGGCGCTTCTCAAGTGATATGCGGGGCGCTTCGGGACTGTGCTTCCTCGCCGCGGCTTTCCTGACGCTCTGCTCGTGCGGTGGCGTCGGGGGTCCGGTGCGTGTTGTCAGCCTGGAAGGAAGCTGGGAGGAGATGGGCCGTCAGTACGGGGAGCAGGTGTCCGGCGAGTTGAAGGACGTGCTCGAGTATGTCAACCTTCAGACAAAGGGGGTGGCGGCCAGTTCGGGCGAGGTCGAGCGCATTGCCGGGACTCTGTATGAGCTTTGTACGGACAGCGTCAGGGCGTTCCTTGACGGGGTGGCCGCGACGTCGGGGCTGACCCTGCGGCAGTTGAAGACGGTCAATGCCGTCGAATATGCCGAGGGGGGCTTTGCGTGCAGCGCCCTGGCCGTCTGGGGGCCTTATACCGGAGGGCCTGTGGTTATGGGCAGGAACTATGACGCCCACACCTATCTGGGGTTGAGAAATGACGTAATCGTAACGGTTTTCCATCCTTCTTCGGAGCGCAATGCCGTGGCCATTGTCGGCTATGCCGGCGAGATTTACGCAGTCAATGCGATGAACTCGAAGGGTGTGTTCCTCGAGTTGAACAACGGTGTGCTGTCAGGGGGAGCCGGCAATCTGTTCAAGGCCCGCCCCGCCCCGTCGCTGTTGCTCGAGGCGGCTTTCGGGGCCGATGACCTTGCGCAGGTCCAGACTTTTCTGGAGGAGCACCCCTGCGATGCCTCATACATAATCGGAGCCGCCTGTCCCGCGGGGGCGAAGGCCTTCGAATGGTGCTATGCCGGAGTAAGGCCGGGCAGTACGGACACTCCCGACGGGATGTTCTGTGCGACCAATCACTTCGTCAATCCGGAATGGCCGTATCCTGCCCCGGAAGATTCCCCGGACTGGCAGACTTATCTGCGGCGCAGAGCAATGCTGCGGCAGGCGGCCCGGCACAGGGGAACCATTACCGCCGGCAGGATGCGCCGGATAATGTCCACCCCGGTTAGGCTCGGCGGACCATTCCACCGCTGTACGAGATACCAGCTTGTGGTGGAGCCGGAGACTTCCGTCCTGTGGATACGTGTCCCCGGGCGTACCGGCTGGCATAGGCTTGAACTTTCACAATATCTTGACGGACGATGAAATACGGGATTTTTTCGGCTCCGGTACTGCTGGCCGTGGCAGTACTGTTGAGCGGCTCGGCCCCCGGGAAGATAAGGGTGGCCTGTATCGGTGACAGCGTCACCTACGGCCACGGCATTGAAGGCCGCGACTCCCTGAGCTATCCGGCGCAGCTTCAGAAGATGCTCGGAGACCGCTACGAGGTGCGCAACTTCGGCCACAGCGGGGCCACGCTTATGCGCCGCGGCCACAATCCATACGACAGGCTTCCGGAATTCAGGGCCGCAATGGACTTCAAGGCAGATATGGTTGTCATCCATCTGGGGTTGAACGATACCGATCCGCGCGACTGGCCCGACTATGCGGAGGATTTCATCCCCGATTATCTGGCCCTGGTGGACTCCTTCAGGACGGCCAATCCGCGTGCGGAGATATGGGTATGCAGGATGACGCCGATTTTCCACGGTCACAGGCGCTACCTTAGCGGTACGCGCGACTGGCACGCGGAGGAGCAGAAGGCCATAGAGCGTATTGCAAAGGCTTCCGGCTCCGGGCTAATAGACCTTTACGGGCCGCTTGCGGTACGCCCCGACCTTTTCCGGGACAATCTGCATCCCGACGCCGAGGGGGCCGGAATAATGGCCGGAATCGTTTACGGAGCCCTTACCGGAAACTACGGCGGGTTGAAAGTTCCCGTGACCTATTCGGACAATATGGTCCTGCAGCGCGGGCGTCCCATAAGGATAGCGGGGACGGCCGACCGCGGGGAGAAGGTGAAGGTCGCTTTCGCCGGGGAGTCCCTCTGCACGAAGGCGGACGAGCGTGGCAGATGGGCCGTGGAGTTCCCGCCTATGGATGCCGGAGGCCCTTATTCCCTCAGGATATCCGCCCGGTCCGGGAAACTCGAATATTCCAACGTATGGGTGGGGGAGGTCTGGCTCTGTGCCGGGCAGTCCAATATGGAGTTCCAGCTCTCGAGATGCTCGACTGCCGGGGAGGACATCGCGGCGGCAGCATCCAACACGTCCCTGCATCTTTTCAATATGCACGAGAACTGGCTCACGAACGATTACCCCTGGCCGGAGAGTGCGCTCGACTCGGTCAACAGGCTTCAATATTTCACCCCGGAGGGATGGAAAATCAGTTCGCCGGAGTCGGCGCGGGATTTCTCCGCAATCGGCTACCATTTCGGAAGGCTGCTTGCGGACAGCCTGGGCTGCCACGTCGGAATCATCAGCTGCGCCGTCGGAGGTTCCACGACCGAATCTTGGGTTGACAGGGAGGTGCTGCGGTGGGAGTATCCGCAGGTGCTCTATGACTGGAACCACGGTGATTTCGGCCAGCCCTGGGCGCGGGAAAGGACGCTCAGCAACATAAGATTGTCCGGAAACGCGCTCCAGCGCCATCCGTACCATCCCGGATACCTGTTCGATGCGGGTATTGCGCCCCTGTCGCAGACGGCTTTGCGCGGGGTGCTCTGGTACCAGGGCGAGTCCAACGCCCACAATGTGGAGATGCACGAAGCGCTCTTCCCCCTGATGGTAAAAAGCTTCAGGAACTGCTGGGGCGACAGCCTCTTTGTTCAGGTGATTCAGCTTTCGGGGATAGGCACGAGACCTTCGTGGCCCCGCTTCAGGGACTCCCAGCGCCGGCTTGCAGACGCGGTTGCGGGCGTGGGTCTGACGGTATGCTCCGACCTGGGTCATCCGACCGACGTGCATCCGAGGGCGAAGAGACCTGTTGCCGAGAGGTCGGTTGCAGGCGTGCTGAACCGGGTGTACGGACGTTCCGACATAGTCCCCTGCGGGCCCGAATACCTCGGGTTCGAGGTGGATGGAAGCCGGTTGAGGTTGAGATTCGGCTACGCCGAGGGGCTGACCGGCAGCCGCGGTTTCGAGGTGGCAGGTCCCGACGGGGTCTATCATCCGGCGGTTGCGCGGGTGGAAGGGACTCAGGTTGTGGTCTTCTCCGACCTTGTCGGGTCGCCCTGTGCCGTGCGCTACGGCTGGACTCCCGGCTTTGACGGCGCCGACTTGCGGAACGGGGCCCTGCTGCCCGCTTCGAGCTTCAGGGACGAGCGCTTCCCGTTTTAGCGGATGAACTGCACGCAGGTCGGAGCATTGACCCGGATGGAACGCCCGCTGAACGAAAGGGCGCCGCTGTCCGGGTCAATCGAATATATCTCTATGCGGTTGTCGTCCCTGCAGGCGCAGAGAAGATACCGTCCGTCCGGACTTATTGCGAAATTGCGCGGATGGCGCCCGGTCGGGAAATACCCCGCCGGCTCCGGAAGCCCGTCTCCGCCGTCAACCCTGAAGAGGGCTATCCCGTCTTTCTTAAGCCTGTGGCTGGTGTATAGGAAGCGCCCGTCGGGGGAGAGGTGGATGTCTCCGCTGCCGTGCCCGCCTCCGTCATAGGCCGGGATGGATGAGAGGTGCTCCAGACGCCCCTCCGAATAGGCGAAGGTGGTGAGCAGGTCGCCCACCTCGCTTATGAGATAGGCCCTGTCTCCGCGGCCGTTGAACACCATATGGCGCGGGCCGGGGTGGTCCGCAGGGACGAACGCGAAGGCTATCGCGGGCTCCCCCAAAGGCCGGCCCTCCGCAACGCTGAACCGGTATATGCGGTCTGCACCCAGGTCGGTGGCGAAGAGGAATTCTCCGTCCGGGGAGAGGACGGCGCAATGGATATGGTGTTCCGGTGCGGCGGGGAATCCGGAGACGGAGGCGGGCGCGAAGCGCTCCAGTTCCGGCTCCGCAAGGCCACGGCTGTCAAGGGGCAGTACGGAGATGGTGCCGCCCGTGTAATTGGAGGTCGCCACATAGCCGCAGTACTCCACCACGTTGCAGGGAGAGCCTGCCGATGTGCCTCCGGTCACCGGAAGCGGGCGTACTGCGGCGATTTCCAGATTGTCGCCGTCGAGGGTATATGAATAAAGGGCTTCCCTCTCCCCGTCTTCGAACTCGCCGACCGAGTAGGCCCGGCGGGGATTCGAGGCGGACTGGATGACAAAGGTGGGGTTGGCCGCCCCGGCGGAATCCAGAGTCTTGTATTCAAGGCTTTCAGGGTTGAGACTGAAAAGGAATACTCCGGCGCGGGGCTCCTCGCCGGTGCGGGTACCGACAAGCAGGCGGTATTCGTCCCCGGCGGGGGAGCAGCCTGCGGTCAGGCAAGCTGCGGCTGCAAAGGCGGCAAGAGTCCGGAAATGTTTCATGGCATCATCTGTTTTTTCAAAAATAAATCTCTTTTGCCGCATTTTGAAATAATTTGACTAATTTTGAAAGTTATGCACAAAAAACTGATAATCGCCGCCGCGGCGCTCTTCCTGAGCTGTGCGGCATTCGCGGAGTATAATTTCCACGATCATCGTTACGATGCCCTCAACGTTATGCCTGTCCGTGAGGGAGACATCGTCTTTGTGGGCAACAGCATCACCAATATGCACGAGTGGTGGGAGGCTTTCGGCTGCCGGGGCAACATCCTCAACAGGGGAGTGTCCGGGTGCGTCTCCGCCGAGACCCTCGCCAACGTCGACCCTATAGCGAAAGGCCATCCGGCGAAGGTTTTCCTTATGGTCGGGACCAATGACCTGGCGCGTCCGGGCCTGGACAGGCCCTATGCGATTCTTCGCAACGTCGAAGCCATAACGGACAGGATTGCCGCGGAGAGTCCGGAGACGGAGATATATATCCAGAGCATACTTCCGGTAGCGGATGGCAACGTGCGCGACGCCGCGAAGATTATGGAGCTCAACGACCTCTACAAGGGTCTTTGCGGGCGCAAGGGCTATACGTACGTCGACCTGTGGTCGGAGTTCGTGGAGCCCGGGACCACCCATATAAATCCCGCATATACGCTTGACGGGCTTCATCCCCTCCCCGCCGGCTACCGGGTATGGTGCAACGCCATATCGGAGTATGTCGGACAGGACTGCGTTTATCCCGATGCGCCGGGCGATGCCTGCGGGCTTTGGGGCAGCGTGGGGATGCGTACGGCGGCCTTCTCCCTTCTTCCTCTCGATGAGGATGACGTGGTTGTGCTGGGCGACGCGATGGTCCACGGCGGCGAATGGCACGAGCTTGTCGGCAGCGACAGGGTCAAGAGCCGCGGTATGGGATGGGGTTTCGGCGGTCCCGACATAAGGACCATAGAGAAGGAGATCCCTGCCATATTCGCCTCCGGGAAGAGTCCGGCGGCAGTCTATATCCACGCCGGTGCGGGCGAAGCACACAAAGGGGTTCCGGTCGACACCATACTGGCCGCCTACCGTTCTCTGGTGGCTGCGGTCAAGGCCGCGGCGCCGTCCAGTGCGATAACGGTTATGTCGGTACAGCCGATTTACGCCCATCACCGCAAGGTCACTCCGGTTGCTGAGGTGAACGCCCGACTGAGCGCTCTCGCCGAAGAAGAGGGAGTGGCTTATATGGATTTCAGTTCCGCGATGGTGGCCGGCCCGTTCGAAAACGACAGGTCATTTGTGAACGGCAACTATCTGTGCAGGAAGGCCTATGTCAAGATAGGCAGGATGATTGTGCAGGACCTTGGGCTCGCTCCACGCAAGGTGAAGTACGCGACCCGCGAGACGGCCTATACCGGCAGGGGCAATGAGGGTGAGGTTCTTCAGACGCTCACCGTCTCTCCGGACCGCAAGGTCAGGCTCAGGAAAGTCAAGGTGGTGCTCGACGCGGAGGACGGGGACGTGCTCCGGCTCAGCGTCAGGTGCGACGGCAGGGAATTGGGCGCCAGGAAGGTCAGGCCGGGAAAGAAAGTTTACCGTATCAGGTGCTGTCAGACCATAGATGACCTCAAGTCGATAGAGATATGTGCGGATATCGCTCCCGATGCCGTGGAGGGCCACAGGGTGAGCGCCGATATCGAACGTGTCAGGTTCGGGCTCAGGTGGGAGTATGTGGATGCGCCGCAGGAGGGGGCGAGGGAGATTCTTCTCGCCCGCGTGAAGGTGCTCGGCCCCGGAGATTACGGCTCCGCCGGCTACCGTATCCCCGCGATTGTCTCGCTTCCGGACGGGTCTCTGCTCACAACCGCCGACAAGCGCAAGTACAACGACCTTGACCTGCCGGAGGACATAGACGTCATTGCGCAGCGCAGTACGGACGGCGGTCGTACCTGGAGCGACCCCGTCACGATAGCCGAGGGCAAGGGATACGACAAGGGTTTCGGCGACGCAGCCCTTGCGCTTACCGGCTCCGGCGACGTGCTCTGCGCGTATAATGGCGGCGCGGGTACCTGGGCTTCCAGCCTGGAGAATCCAATGCGCAACTATATAGTCCGCAGCACGGACGGCGGCGTGAGCTGGGGCGAGCCTCTCGACTGCACGGAGGCCCTCTGGGGGCCCAAGGCCGCCAATCGCGAATGCCGCAACCATCACAGCGCCTTCTTCGCGTCAGGCAACGGCCTGCGGATAACAGGCGGCGAGTACGCCGGCAGGATAATATTCGTCGCCGCGGTGCATACGAAGCATCTCGACAACAGGTTCGACAACTATGCCGTTTATTCCGACGATGACGGCCTGACCTGGAAGGTGTCCTCCCTCGCGTTCAAGGGAGGCGACGAGGCCAAGGTGGCCGAACTTCCCGACGGCAGGATGCTTATGAGCGTCCGTCAGCACGGGCGCCGCGGGTACAACGTGTCCGATGACGGCGGAGCCACCTGGGGGAAGCAGGACAGTTGGAAGGATATGGTGGTGACGGCCTGCGACGGCGATCTGCTGCGCGTGGGCGATTCGCTGCTGCTCCAGTCCGTCCCTAACGATATGACAAGGCGCAACGTCAGCGTGTTCGTCAGCCGTGACGGCGGCAGGACCTGGCCTTACGTCAAGTCGCTCTGCCGCTACGAGTCGGTGTATTCGTCGCTTACCTTGCAGAACGACGGCACGATAGGGGCCTATATCGAGGAGAACCCGGCCGTCGGGTTCGATATGTATTATCTTAACTTTTCCGTCGAGTGGCTTCTCAACCATAGCGGGAAGGAGAAATATATGGACTTCCTGTCCTCAACGATGCCTCTGCCGGACAGCCTCGTCTATCCGCGCGAGTGGTGGGAGAAGAATGTGGAGAAGACCCTGGAAGTGCGCGGGACGATGAACTGGGGCGTGCCCGAGAGGGAGTTCGTCCACTTTGTGCTTCCGCTCCGTGTCAACAACGAGAGGCTCGACGACTTCAGGACCTACTTTGCTGATTCGCTGTGCGAGAGGGTGAGGGGCCTGAATATGTACGATGCAGTGCTTGAAATCAACCATTGGTGCCACGAGAGGGTGACGTACCGCCCGTCCGACGGCCGCACCTCCGCGCCGATGTCCACAATCCGCTACGGATTCGGGCGCTGCGGCGAGGAGTCGGTGGTTACGGTCGCGGCCCTCAGGGCGGCAGGTATCCCGGCGCGTCAGGTATATACGCCGCGCTGGGCCCATACCGATGACAACCACGCCTGGGTCGAGGCCTGGGTTGACGGCAAGTGGCATTTCCTCGGGGCCTGCGAGCCCGAGGCGGCACTTGACATGGGCTGGTTCAGCGAGCCGGTATCCAGGGCTATGTTGCTCCATACCAATGTGTATGGCGACTACAGGGGGCCTGAGGACGTCATCCGCAAGAACAGGCTTTTCACCGAGATAAACGTCATCCGCAACTATGTGCCCGCCCGCCGTACCGAGGTAAGGGTGGTGGACACGAAGGGAAGGCCCGTCAAGGGAGCAAAGGTCGAGTTCAAGATATACAACTATGCCGAACTCTATACGGTGGCCCGTTCCCTGTCCGACAGGAAGGGAGTGGCCGGGCTTGATACCGGGCTGGGCGACATAATGGTATGGGCGTCGAAGGATGACAGGTTCGGTCTGGTCAAGGCCGGGTCCGGGATGACGGAGCTTGTTCTGGACCACCGCTTCGGCGACGAGTTCAGTTTCGACTGCCATATAGTTCCTCCGGTGAGCAACCCTATTCCGGGCTACGCTTCCGCGGAGGACGTGGCGCGCAACGCCGAAAGGATGAAGGAGGAGGATGCGTTCAGGGCGGCTTACCACAAGGGAGTCGTCAATTCCGAGGTTATCGAGGCCTTCAAGGCCGGCGCGACCAACCCCGAGAAGGCAAGGGCCATCGAGAACGTACTGTCCAGCTTGAGTCAGAAGGACTTCCGCGACGTCACTCCGGACGTTCTTTCCGATGCCGTCAGCGATATAAGCAACCTCAGCCCCTATGTGCTCTCACCCAGGATAGGGCTTGAGTATCTGCTCCCGTTCCACCGGGAGATTCGGGCCGGTCTTGCCAACAACGTGCTCACGTTCAACGGGGCCATCAACTGGATGAAGGCCACCATAAAGATAGACGACGAGCGCAATCCGCAGGGTCTCGCGATTCCGCCCCTTGCCGTCTGGAGGGGGAAAATCTGCGACAGCCGTTCGCTCGGGATGTTCTATGTCGCCGTGTGCCGGTCGCTCGGGTTCCCGGCAAGGATAGAGCCTCAGAGCGGCAATGTCCAGGTACTTCAGAACGCCGTATGGCTCGATGTTGATCTGGAGGGGAATTCCGCCTGCGCCAACCCCAGGGGGACTCTGGTCCTCGATACGTCCGAAGCCGGCGTCGATCCCGCGGAGGCCTATTCGGGCAAGTTCTCGATTTCGAAGGTGGAGGACGGCTCACAGAAGCTCATTGACTTCGAGTACTCGAACGAGAAGCCGGACGGCAGATTCCAGCTCGAGAGCGGCTATTATACCCTCGTGTCCGGCAACAGACTGGCCGACGGCAGCGTGCTTATGCATCTTCAGGCTTTCAACGTCAAAGCCGATGAGACCAGGACCGAGAAGCTCGTGATACTCAGGGACGAGTCCGAAGGTGGCAGGGCCGGAGACGGGAGCCGTATCGTGGCGAGGCTTGCGGAGAACGGAGAGCCCACGACGCACGCCCTGCGCCAACTCGAGGCCGCGGCGGAGGTGCTCAATGCCTGGGGCGGGGAAGTCGTGCTCTACGGGCCCACGGAGGGCAGCATTGAGTTCTACAGGGGCTTCATCTCCTCGCTGAATAACGTCAGCTATCTTGTGGATGCCGATGGCAAGGTTCTCGAGTCTCTCAAGACCTCGGCCAGCGGAAGCGGAGCCTTCCTTCCCTATGTCGCCCTTCAGGACGCTGACGGCGGTACGCTCTATTTCTCGCAAGGGTACAATACTTCCCTGAAGGAAGACCTTACGCGGCGAATTGCGGAATAACCGGAGCGCGCGTTCTTCAAGGAACGGTACTGGAAACAAAAAGGGGATGACCGCTGCGGTCATCCCCTCTTTGTCGAAGTGTCCCGAAGGACTATTGCCAGCGGGTGAACTGGGCGGAGTAGGCATCCCAGCCTTCCTTGTGCTGGAGCAAGCCGTCCGACTCCTGGATCACTGACTCGGGATAGTCGAGGAAGCCTTTGGTCTCAGCATAGCGTTGTGCATAACTGCTGGGATGATACATAGTTGTCCACTCATTACGGTGAAGGATTTGTGAGCCTCGCTGTTTTTCAAGAGCCTTTGCACAATATGAAGTTCCAGCGGCGTTGATTCCGCTCCAACGGCGCAAATCGCCCCAGCGGAGTCCTTCGAATGCGAACTCGTAACGGCGTTCGTTTTGGATGTCGGTAAAAGTATAGGGCGTCTCCCGGATACCAGCACGCTTTTGAACTTTGTTTAAATGCGTAGCGTCTCCCGTCAACTCCGAGTGCATAAGGAGTATGTCGGAATAGCGCATAACCGTGAGGTTGGCAGGGCTGTTGCCGAGGCCCAGGTCGGTCTTGCCGTCGCCACAGTACTTGTTCGAAGAGAGCGCCTCACGGAACTTCAGCAAGCCCTCCCCGTCCTTGGAGGAGCAGGTCTGGAACTTTTTCTGAAGATAGGCGGTGGACTCCAATCCGTCGTTGCATCCCCCCCAGTCTCCGCCGAATTCGAGTTCGTCCATAATGGAGCAGATGGAGGCTACCTTGCGGGGGTCTTCATCAAACCATTCTTCCCAGATAATCGTGCATACAGGCGCAACCCCGTACCCCTTGTTGAAGGGGAAGAAGGATTCGTCGGCGCCGAAATACCCCTGGCGCAGTCCGAAGTACTGGAACATTGTATTCGACTGTCCGTGGCGGGGAGAGAAGCAAATCTGGAATATAATCTCGGGGTTGTTCATCTCAAAGGCATCGCCTCCCCCCGACAAGTCCTGTACATAGGGGTAGTCCTTCATAATCTCCGAATTGGTATAGGGCCAGAGCAGGCGGAAATCGGGAACAAGTTGGAATCTGCCGTCGCTAATAACATTCTCAAGACAAGCCACTACATCTGCTTTTTTGATGGTTGTAGGGGCACCAGGCACCTCCCGAAGAGTGATTTCTTCGGGATTATACACAGCTAGCGGTATCAGACTTTCATTTTTGTAGAGGCCCAAATAGAACATATATACGCGTGCGAGAAGTCCTGCTGCGGTGGCTTTGGTCACGCGCCCCGGATTGTTCTCATAAGTCATTGTATTATATGCACTGCAAAGGTCGGTAAGGATGAATCTGTACAACTCATCCACGCCCAAGAGCGAGGGATAAGGTTCCGTCGCGTTCGAAGTTTCCACGATGGGGACATCCTCGAACATCTGGGCGAGGGTGAAGTAGAAGTAGGCGCGAAGGATTCGTGCTTCTCCTACAAGTTCATTGCGCCGCTGTTCGGACATGTCGATGGTTTCGGCGGAGTTAATGGCCGCATTCGCCCTGCGGATACCCTCGTAGAGCTTGTTCCAGTATCCAGCAAAGAAATCCGGGTCGCTGTACATCAGGCGGTCCATAGCCTGAATATCGATGTCACTGTCGCCACCGCCGCCCAATTGGTCGTCGGAAGCGATGTTGGCATATACAAAGTAGTTGGAGGTGGGATACTCGCTCACGGATTCGGTGAGCGTGACATAAATGGAGTTGACCATCTGCGCCAATTCTTCCTCCGTAGCCGGGAAGTTGGTGGTGTTGCGTCCGCTGATTGTCGCCTTGTCAAGAACGTTCTCGCAGGAGACGGCCGTCATTGCGGCAAGGCAGATGCACAGTATTGTTTTTA
Organism: Bacteroidales bacterium; assembly: GCA_024401995.1. Lineage (GTDB taxonomy): Bacteria > Bacteroidota > Bacteroidia > Bacteroidales > UBA932 > Cryptobacteroides. The sequence continues at coordinate 4,223 of JAKSJZ010000013.1, read as the reverse complement.
TCGTATTTTTCATAATTGACTAGAATGAGAGGTTGATACCTACAAGGAAGGTTCTGGGGCTGGGATAACTGCCCAGGTCGATGCCCTGCATCCAGCTTTCGCCGGCGCCGTAGCCGACTTCGGGATCCATACCCTGGTATTTGGTGATGGTGAAGGGATTCTGCACCGATGCGTAGAGGCGCAGCTTGCTGAGCGCGGCGTTCCTTATGAGCTGCTTGAAGTCATACCCGAGGGTGATGTTCGAGATTCTGAAGTAGTCTCCGTCCTGAACATAGATGTCGGAAATGAGCCTCCAGTTCCTGTCGCTGCCGTAGGTGAGCCTGGGGAGCCTGTCGGAGGTCCCTTCGCCCTGCCAGGTGTTGAGCATATCGGTGGAGAAGTTGTCCTTGTAGCAGGTTGTGAACGACCTGTAGGACTTGATTATCTGCTGGCCGAAAGCGCCGTAGCCCGAGATGTTGAGGTCGAGGCCCTTGTAGGCGAACCAGAGGTTCAGGCCTGCGGTGAAGTCGGGGTGGGGGTCGCCTATGACAGTACGGTCTTCGGAGGTGATGGCCCCGTCGCCGTTGATGTCGGCGAAGATGAGGTCGCCCGGGACGGAGTCCTCGAACTTGCCGCCGGTATAGTTGTCAATCTGCTCCTGGTTCTGGAAGACTCCGAGGGTCTTGTAGCCGTAGAAGACGCCTATAGGACGGCCCATCTCGATACGGTAAATCTCGGAAGTGCCCTCGCTGAGTATGTCGGACCGGCCGTGGATGACACTCTCTGTGTTGTCGATGCGTATGACTTTGTTCCTGTTGAATGCGCCGTTGAGTTTGATGCCGTACTGGAAGTCGCCCGTGTACTTGCCCCAGTCGATGGCAAGCTCGATACCCTCGTTGCTGATGGAGCCGCCGTTGATGTACCCCTCGAGATTTCCGTAAATTGACGGAACCGCTGCGGGTATGATGCAGTCGATGGAGGTCTTGCGGTAGCCGTCGATGCTCAGGCCGAGCCTCGAATCGAGGAAGCGCATATCGAGACCGACGTTGACCTGCCTGGTGGTCTCCCACTTCAGATCGGGGTTGTCGAACCCGCGGATATATGCAGCCTGCTCGGGAAGTATCTTGTTTCCGAAGCCGTAGAAATCCATATACGCGACGGATGTGCCGGTGCCGGTAGCATAGGCGTTGCCGTTCTGGCCCCAGGAGCCGCGTATCTTTAGAAGGCTTACGTACTTCTTCACGTTCTTCATCCAGGGCTCGTTCGATATCACCCAGGCGGCGGATACCGAAGGGAAATATGCCCAGCGTTTGCCTTTCGGGAAATATGAGATACCGTCAGCCCTGAAGGCGGCGTTCAGGATGTACCTGTCGCCGTAGTTGTAGCCGAGGCGTGCGAATATCGAGGAGAGCGCGCCCCTTGACAATGCCGGGCCGGAGAAGGCCTCGGCGAGGCTCCAGCTCTCGAGCGAGTGGCCGACCAGGGCGCTGATATGGTGGTTGGAGGCTATCGTGCAGTCATAGGAGAGGGTGTTCTCCCAGGAGATTTTCTGCCTGACGGCCGTAGAGGCTCCGCTGGAGGCCACGTTGTTGAAAATGCTCTGGTTGAGCGTGTATTCCTTCTCCTCCCAGCCGGTGGAACCCGCTGACAGCAGGAGGCCCAGCTTTGTCTTGAGCTTCAGGCCCTTGATGGGCTGGAGCTGGAGGTGTACGCTTCCCTGGAGGCCCATGTTCTTCGAGTCGTTGAGCCCTCTCGCGGAGAGGTTGTCGAGAGCGATGGTGTTGACCGTGCTCGGAGAGAAGGTGTCGAAGAGATACCCGTCGTCAATCATCGAGGTCAGGTCATAGTAACTGCCGTTCCGGTCATATACGGGAAGCAGGGGAGAGGTTCTCAGATAGTCGCGCACCGAGTTCCAGCTTCTGTCCCCGTTGGCGATGCCGTGGTTCTTGCTGAAGTTCAGGTTGAGGGTCTGGCCGATTGTGAGCAGGTCGAGGTCGCGTACCTTGATGGCCACGTTGTCGGTGTTGACGCGCAGGGTGTAGCGCTCGTAGGCGATGCCCCTGTCCCTTACGGACTCGAGAATCCCGTCCTGGCCGGTATAGGAGAAACCTACCGAATAGGTGTGGCCGGCGGGGCCGCCGCTGACGTTGACGGAGTGGCTGGTCGTGGGAGCGCCTTTCCTATAGGCCTCCTGCAGCCAGTTCGTGCCCTTCCAGTCGCCGCTCATCAGACCGACGTACAGGTTCGCGGGGAGCACTTCCGCCCACTTGACGGGCTCCAGCCCCTCGTTGAGAAGCATCATGTCGTAGAGCTGCATATACTGCCTGCCGTCCACGACGTCGGGGGTCCTGGCCAGGTTCTGCCAGCCGTAGAAGCCGTCATAGGATACCTTTGTGCGGCCTTCCTTGCCCTTTTTGGTATTCACAATCACGACTCCGTTGCCTCCGAGTCCGCCGTAGATACCGGTAGAGGCCGCATCCTTGAGGATTTCTATCGACTCGATGTCGGCGGGGTTGAGCGCATTGACGTCTCCGCCCGTCACTCCGTCGATGACGTAGAGGGGTTCGGCGTCAAAGAAGGTGCCGATACCGCGGACGTTGACCTTGAATCCGGCTCCGGGCTGCCCGGAATTCTGGATGATGAGTGCACCGGGAGTCTGTCCCTGAAGCGCGGTGAATGCGGATACGGTGCTGAGTTTGGTGAGGTCCTCACCCTTTACCTTGACCGTAGCGCCTGTGATTGTTTCCTGACGCTGTGTCCCATAGCCGATGTCGATGGGCTCGTCCAGCGGGTCCGGGGCGGAAGCCGTCCCGGCTGCGTCCTTGTATGCGGCATCCTGTGCGGACAGGGTTGTCGCCAGGCAGCACAATGCAAGGACCAACGAAAGTTTCAGTTTCTTCATGATATTGAAATGATGAATAAAAAAGTTGCCGGTCTGAATGTTATCTTGAAAAATCGCGCAAATATAACAAAAATCCGGGAATATGTACCGTAAGCCCACGGTTGCCGTGGGGGGGGAAGAAGAGCAACGCAAAGGGGGATGACCGCGACGGTCATCCCCCTCTGCCGATACTCCCGGAAGACTATTGCCTGTGGGGGAAGTATGCGGACGCGTCCCAGCTTTCCTTGTGCTGGATGCGGCCGTCGGAAGCCGTTACCACGGACTCGGGGTAGTCGAGGAACCCGTCGGTTTGGACATAGCGTTCCGCATAGTTGTACTTGTGCACCTCCTTCTGGCCCATATTGTAGATGTACTTGCCGCTCTGGTTGTTTTGGAGAGACCTTGCGCAGTAGCAGTCTTTGTTGGCGTCCTTGCCGCTCCAGCGACGCATATCCGTCCAGCGGATACCCTCGCAGGCAAACTCCCAGAGACGTTCATCTTGCATGGCCTTAAGCGAATACGCGGTTTCGGGCACACCTGACCGCCTCTGAACCTGATTCATATAACTTGCATCTCCCGTTAGTTCGGTAAGCATAAGAAGCACGTCGGAATAGCGCAGGAGTATGATGTCGGTAGGATTGTTCCTGAGGCCGAGGTCGGTCTTGCCGTCGCCGTAGTAATCAGTCGAAGACATCGCGTTGAGGAACAGTTTGTCTCCGATGTAACTTTGAATCGTCTGAATCTTCTTCTGGGCGTAGCCTGCTTCCTCCATGGCGTTGTCGTAGCCGAATGTGTATCCGGCAAGTTCGTTTCTGAGGTCAAAGATGGAGCCCAGTTTGCGTGTATCACTATATTCATGACCCTGTACATTCTCCGCCTGTGTCCACATATCCCATAAGCCGGGATTGACCGTGCCGTACCCCTGTCCGGTGTTCGCGGGGAATATGCCGTTGCCTCCGGGCTGGCGCAAGCCGTAAAGGCAGGTCAGGTTGTTGGTCCTGCCGGGGGTGGTGTTGCAGCGGACGGAGAAGAGGACCTCGCGTGAGGTGCAGGCGTCATCGTCGCCGTTCTCGTGGAAGCAGTTGACCCTGTCCATATCAGCGATAAAGGCATAGCGCCAGTCCTCAGTCCATTGTGTGCAATCCCAGAGAGCCCTGTTGGAGTAGGGCCAGAGGGAACGGAAATCTTCAAGAAGTCCGAATTTTCCGCTGTCAACAATATCCTTAAGAGCTGCGACTATGTCGGCCTGTGAGAGAACCCCGCCATAACAACCTTCAAATTCCACAAGTTGAATTTGTTGGCCGCCTGCTGTCGCCAATTCTGTTATATGCTGTGATAGGTGCACCCATTCTTTCAGGACCGT
>JAKSJZ010000012.1 GCA_024401995.1 Bacteroidales bacterium | reverse complement strand
AAATAAGTTTTGGTTACCCTAAGGTAAGGACTTTTCCGGAATTCCGAGCCGGTGCGGCGCAAAAAATTTCACGGCCTGTCAGCAGGAACTGACCGGAGGGAGGTGCGGGCGGAGTGCGGGGAACTCAGGAGCTGACGCTCCTTCGGCCCTCCTACCGTCTGCCGCGTCCAGCGTGCCGCCGAACTTGCATCCGGCAGGCACCTCCCACTCTGCGTGGCCGTGGGCTGGCCACGTCCCCGCACCCGCCCGCACCTCCCTCCAGTCCGCGATGGTATCCGCCGGAGAAGCAGCAGGGGACTGCGGACAAACCGGGGAAAGAGGGGAGAGGTTTGCCGCAGCCCCTTGCCACTCCGGTTTGGTATGAATTATGCTGAGTAGTATCAAAATATAATTCAGTATGAAAAGAATAACATTGATTGTATTGGCGGGGGCCCTTCTGGCTACCTCCTGCGACAAAGGCGGACCAGACTTCCGGCTCGAGGCCGTTGACCTGGGTCTTTCCGTCAGGTGGGCATCATTCAACCTCGGTGCATCCAGGCCTGAAGGATATGGCGTATATTACCAATGGGCTGATACGGTGGACGTTACAAGTACAGGTATTTATCTTGATTGGAGCAATTGCCCTTATCATACCGGATCGGACGAGGATACGGGTTGGACCAAGTATGTCCCTTTGGACAAGGGGTCTTATTGGTCCGGTCCCGGCAGTCCTGACAACAAGACAGTCCTTGACCCGAGTGATGACGTAGCCCACGTCAAGTTGGGCGGCAGTTGGAGAATGCCGACTATAGCGGAGTGGGAAGAATTGCTGGATAATTGCACCTGGACCTGGACAGACAATTACAACGGAACGGGTGTGGCAGGAAGAATAGTAACCGGCAGGAAGCCCGGTTATACGGACAAGTCCATATTCTTGCCCGCCGCGGGGTATCGCAATGGCAACTACCTGACCGGTGACGGTTCCAACGGCTCCTACTGGTCCTCGTCGCTCGGAGAGGACTATCCGAACGAAGCGTACGGCGTGTTTTTCAAATCGGACAATGTCATCAAGTATAACATTGTCCGATGCTCCGGGCGATCGGCCCGTGCCGTCACAGAGTAATTGGCCGGAGGAGCAGGGGACTGCGGACAAACCGGGAAAAGAGGGGAGAGGTTTGCCGCGGTCCCTTGCCCCTCCGTCCCGGCGATGCGCTTCCCCGGCTTACGAACCCCTGCTTTCGGGTCGTCCGTGGCATCTTGCAGCCCAGGCCTGTAGCCCGTTTGCGTCAACTCCGTCACTGGCCGCCCGGCCCACTGGATAGAAAAGAGCGTTTCCTGATCCAAGTCGGAAGAAAAACAGCCGAGTTGGATCAGAAAGGCCGTTTCTTAATCCAATTTCAGAGAATTAACTATATTTGCAACTGCTGTCGCAAGACGGCATTACATATTGCGAAGGTGTTTTTCGCCTGCCCTATCGAAATCTGGACAATTTCAAACCTAGAGGCAAGGTCGTTTACACTCCGCCTGTCTGTGATTATGTTGGCCGGTGGCCCTCTTGCCGCTGCGTACTTCATATCAGCCGGGTGTGGAGTACGATTGTATCTTTCTAGGTTCCCTCGTCCAGAAGGTCGGTAGAAGTTACGAAAATGACTCCACACCTTTGAGTGTTTACAATAACAAATTTCCATCCGTGGAGTCTGGGATGGGCCATAAAACACTTCGGTATGAAGAGTAGTATTAACAATTTAGTCAAACTGGCGGATGTCTTTTATAAGGATCTGAATGCGGACCCGAATGATCGGTATCGTTCTTGGGAACATTGTTATGAGGCTTTCACGTCGGCACGAGCTGACAAAGTGGGAACCAATGACATCGAGCTCCTTTGTCTTCATCTCTCATTCTACCTTGCCAGTTGGGGAATGTATCGTGGATCTTCTTTCCTTCTTAAAAAAGACTATCTGGTACACAAAGAAGCAGTCAAAATTATTCTTGAAAAGAAATATGATGCCCTCCTGAGTATTGAGTGTAAAGATTATGATACCTCCCGCATAGACCTTTTGTTTGACTTGGTTGGACGATTAAAGAGGACATATCAAAGCATTAAGGGACCTGTAAAAAAAGGTGCTTCAATGAATGTCTCTGACACTCTTATATCAAAAATACTTCTTGGGACTCTTGGTTGTACTCCCGCATATGATAGATTCTTTATTGCCGGTGTCAAGGAAGAGCAAGTTGCAGCAAGTGTATTAAACCGCTTGTCAATCAAGCAACTTTGCGAACATTATGTGCAATACGAAAAAGAATACGAGGCATTCAGGCACACCACACATCTCAAGGTTGCCGGACGTTATCCACAAATGAAGATTTTGGATATGGTGTTTTGGGAGAGAGGAACACAGCTCGCAAAATAATATGCATTATGGGATTTTATGAGAATGTACGAGCAAAGCCGTTGCTAATTGCTCATGATACGGCAAAGGAATTTGTTGAACGGATACCATTGCTTCATGGTAATGAAAAATACTTATCCGATATCGATTTGTTCTTGACCGTTACCAAATCTTTTAAGGATGGGGAAATTGAAAATGTTACTATCATCGGGAGCCATTTGGAATTCGTTTTTAGGAGTGTTCGGTTCGCCATATTTAATGGCGCTAGCCTTTATTCTTCTGTTGGAACGAAATTGTCGTTGACAGGACAGGGACTTTTAGATATCAAAGGCCACGAAATCAATGAATGGCATCTTAAACATCCTGGAGAAATGTTTGCCACCGTTGTATTCGAAATGGGATCAAGCAAACAGATAGAAGTCTCAGAGGCAAATTTTGCAATGCCGGCTCACGATACCGATGATTTTAGATATAGCATAAAATGCGGTTTTGCCAAAGTAAATAACAAGGTAAAGTTGAAAATGCTAATAAGCCGAATCAAATTCGTTAAATAAAACAGTTATGAAACATCAAGAAATTGTCAAAATTTTAGCGATTGCGCTGGGTCTTCTCTCAGTTGTCTCCTGCAACAAGGGTGGAGGAAATGAAGGTCCTTCGTCAGCGATTGCGGTCACCGGGGAATATGCGGATTTAACGAAGAATTCCGTTACACTATATGGGTGGTGCAACCAGAAGGAAGAGGAGGGACTGTATGCCGTGTATGGCTTCGAGTATTCGGATTCGGACCTGACCACTGCTGCAAGTACGGTCACGGCGAAATCAAGGTCAAAGGACTCTTCGAACAAGTACAGTTGCGACCTCACAGGCCTTACATCGGGTACAAAATACTATTATCGAGCATATTCCCGGTTCAATGGAACAACGTCTTATGGAGATGTTAAGACCTTCACCACGACGAAGCCTTCCTGCCCGTCAGGGGCCGTGGATTTGGGCCTATCCGTGTTCTGGGCTACCTGCAACTTAGGTGCAATAAGCCCAGAGGAGTATGGCAGATATTATATGTGGGCCGACAAGCAAGAGGTTTCAGCCGCAGATATTGGTCGTGGGTGGGAAAGTTGCCCTTACCATACAGGCTCGGATTCTGAGACAGGTTGGACAAAGTACGTTCTATCAGATAAAGCATCCTATTGGTCAGGCAGCGGCAGTCCCGACAACAAGAGGGTCCTTGATCCGGATGATGACGTGGCACACGTCAAGTTGGGCGGCAAGTGGAGAATGCCGACCGATGCTGAATGGGATGAGTTAGTGGACAATTGCACCTGGACCTGGACAGACAATTATAACGAAACAGGCGTGGCCGGCCAAATAGTCACCGGTACAAAGCCCGGTTATACGGACAAGTCGATATTCTTGCCCGCGGCGGGCATGATCCTTCATAAGGATCACTCACAGGGCACCGACGGATTTGGCTTTTATTGGAGGAGGGAGTTGAGTTATGATGACCCGAGCTATGCGTACTGTATTTCGTTCTATGAAGATGGGTATTGGAGGAATTTTTACATTACAAGTCGGGTTGATGGTCTCTCCGTCCGTCCCGTCACAGAATAATCGGCCACGCAGGGTTGGTCTCCGACCGGCCCTGCGAAGGCCTTCCGGCTCGGCCGCAGGCAAAGCCGGTCTTTCGGCCCTGCCGCAGGCGGGCCGACCTTCGGGCGGAGCCCGTTAAGATGTCGCCGCAAGGCGACAAAAAATTACAGGAAGAGGACGGGTTGGAGAGGAGGTCGGCGAGATATTTGAGGGCCGCTCCTCCCTCCGTCCCGCAGTGGGGCATTCGCCGGGAGAGCAAGGAGCCGCGGACAAACCGGGTAAGAGGGGAGAGGTTTGCCGCAGGCCCTTGCTCTCCGGCCCGTCGGGCCTACTCCGTGCGGAGGGTGGATGCGGGGTCGATGTGCGATATGAAAAGGCAGGGGAGCAGGAGAATCAGGTTGACCGCGACGAAGGCCGCAAGATCCAGCGTCGCAATCATACCCCAGTCCAGGTGAACCGGGACGAAACTGACGAAATAGTTGGCGGCGTTGAGCGGGATGACGTGGAACCGCATCTGGACGGCAATGAGGGCGATGGCGGCGGCATTGCCGGCCAGAAGTCCCGTGCCGGTGACTCTTGTCCCCACCCTGAGGAACACCCGGCCTATGTCGCGCCCCTTCATCCCGAGAGCCTTCAGCAGACCGATTGTACCTGTCGAGTGGAACAGGAGAATCAGCAGTCCGGACACCATATTGAATCCGGCCACCATAATCATCAGGATGAGTATGAGCGAGACGTTGTTGTCTATCAGGTCCATCCACCCGAACACTTCCGGGAAGCGGTATGAAAGCGTCTGCGGTATGAGCACCGGCTCGTCCGGCAGGGCGGAGTCCATTGCCGTGGCTCCGGCGGCAAAGGCGACGGCCTGCATGTCATATCCGTTGCGGTACTTTTCATCGAGGATTATCTCGAATTCGGACACCTGGCCGTCGGCCCAGCCGAGCACGCGGCGCAGGTCATCGGCATTCGCCCTTACCACAAACTCCCTTCCGGTACCCAGGGACGGCGCCCCCGAGGATACGGCCTCGAATCTGCGGGCCTTCAGCTTGCCGGCCAGGAAGTAGGCCAGCATCCTGTCCCCGTCCCCGAGTCTCAGCCTCGATGCCAGGTCGGACGGAATCTCCGCCTTCATCGGCTGGAGGCCGGACTGCTCGAGGCCCTTGAACTCCACACCTTCGAAGACGTCTCCCGCCCTCACTATTCCGGTCAGTCGAACGACGCCTCTGACTTCCTTTATGCCGTCTATGGCCCTTATGCTGTCAAGATATGATATTCCCGCCGGTACGGGGGTGTGCAGGGCGGTATCGGAGTAATTTTCCGGAGGAGCCAGAAGGATGTCGCCGTACTGGTCTGCGGCAATGGAGATTATCTCGTGCCTGAAGCCGGAGCATACGGCAATCGCGATGACGATGACAAGGAACGAGAATGCGGTGGCGAAGGTCGCCAGCCTGCTGCCGAACCTTATTCGGGACGATATGAATGACTCCACGCTCATTCCTTGGGGCATATTGTGCACAGGGCCCAGTACAGGTCCAGAGTCCTGCGGACGTGGTTGATTGTCTCGGTGCCGTCGAAGGTCCCGTATTTGAGGCTGTCCAGCAGTGCGGAGGTGGAGTCGCACATCATCGGGATGATTTTTTCGGCATCGTCCCAGGATGTAAGGGGAGTCCCGTTCAGTCTGGCGAAGGTTATGACGTCGGATATCCTGCCTTCCCCGGCATTGTAGGCCGCGATTGCGAACTTCCGTCTCTCCGCCGGGTCTGCGGTTATTCCGCGGTAGCGCCGTTGCAGGCTCCGCAGGTATGAACTTGCTCCCCTTATGCTCTGCTCAGGGTCGAGCCGGTTGGTGATGCCCAGGTTGTCCGCCGTGTTTCCCATTATCTGCATAAGTCCGCCGGCCCCCTTGTGCGAAAGGGCCTCTATCCTGAAGTGAGACTCCTGATAGACCATTGCCGCGAGAAATCTCCAGTCCCATTGCAGCGAGTCGGCGTACTGGCGAAGAAGACTGTCGTACGGACTCAGAGCCTGGACCTTTACTCCCGATTTGGCGGCAGTGAAGGGTTCATAACGGTCCATATACGTGGACAGGACCTCCCTGTATGACTCGGAGTTCCTGAATTCTTCGCTCCAGGAGAGGATGAAGGAGCGCATCCGGTCATTGCGCGGGATGACCCATTTGACGAGCGAATCGACGGTGATTTCATAGAGGTTCTCGCCGGTGAACACGGGGTAGCCTTCCGGAAAGGCCACGATATCCACGCTCCCGGTCCTGAGTGAGTCCATAACGCTGTCGGAGTCCGTTTCAAGAGAGATTTCCGGCAGTCCGCCGTTGTCCCTTATGAATTTGTCCAGAAGGAAGTAGTTGTAGCCTACCAGCAGACTCCCGGAAGTATCGGCCCTGAAGGTGGAGGATATGACAGCCTTCTCGACTTGCATCGGGCAAGCGCGGCGGGAGGAGTGGAGGAAGATATGCCTTGCGGCCATACATCCGGCAAATACCAGAATCATCAAGGCCATCGCGGCCCGGACGTTCCCGTCACGCGGGATGAAACTGCGGGCACCCATACTTTACCTCTTCACTTGCCTGTTCTGGAACGGCAGCATATAGAGCGGCCAGTAGATTCCCAACTTCAATCCGTCCAGAATCTTGCGCTGCGGGACTATGTAGTGGGCTGCGGAGAAGTAGTCGGCCTGCTTCATCGGCCAGCCCTGGCCGGTATTCTGGAGTTTTATGAAGATGCAGGCCCTCTTCCACTGCATATTGATGAACACGTCGAAATACGGACCGTTGTTGTACCGGAACAGATCCTGGTTCATAAACACCCCTAACGCCGGATTCCATGCCGGAGAATTCCACTTGGTATTGAAGAAGATATCGGTCCCCACCTGCATCACCAGGACGTTGTCCTTCTTGTTCTCGGCACGTTGCACCACGAATTCAAGGAAATAGCGCAGGTTGAAGGACAGCATGGGCAGGGGCAGCACTTCCTGATTCGAACTGAACTGGGCAAGGATACGGTTGTCCAGATGGACTATCCTGCCGAATACGAATTCCTTGCGCAGCGAGGCGCTCAGCACGCTCATAGGCGTTTCGTTCTGGCGGATGATTCCCTCCTTGTCGTAGTAGAGGTTGTTGCCGAGCAGCGCATATCCGATGGAGGCGTCCAGCTTCCAGTGCGGAATATCGATGAATCCCTCTATCTTGGTCGTGCTCGACTTCTTGAAGGAGTTCGCCCATTTGAAGTGGCTGGAGTTCATATTCTGCTGGTAGTAGGTCGGCTCGTCCAGCCGGGTCTCGAAATGTGCCCTTATGGAGAAAGGGCTGTCCTTGTGGCGCCTGAACGGATAGAACCTCGAAGAGATGTCGGCGCTGATGTCGAAGTCTCCGGCATTGTACCCGGCAAAGGTGAAGTGCGCCTTGGCGTTGAGGTCCACGTACTTCGATATCTGCCCTTCTATGCCGGCGTAGGCGTAGATGTTGTTCTGGGTTATCAGGCTTTGCGAGCCCCGCACGGTGTCGGCGTACCATTTGAGCAGGTCCCCGACCCCGACGTCGATTTTGGAGACGACTGCATTCTCGCTCCAGGGCTGCAGGCGGAGGAACACCCTGTTGTCGAGCTTGCGCATCTCGACGTGGTCCGTATCTCCCGGCGCATAGAACGAGTCCTTGTAGAAGGTGAGGTCGTCACTGGCCGTGAGATTGTCTATGTAGTTGCGGTGGGCGACGGTATATTCGCTTGTGTGGCCGACGAAGGCGGAGGTGATGTTGCGGTCCAGCGAGTCCGCGTTCACTTCGAAGGTGCTGTCCTTCCTGGCCCTCAGGTCGTTGATGAAGTTGAACGGTATCCTCAGCTGCTGGGCGACGTAGAAACTGTTGCGGACCGTGCTGGATGCTGCGGACGAAAGGGCCACCGCCATCTCCCTTGAATCTATGATTGTGTCCCTGACGTCACCGTCGTCCCGGATTCCTCCGCTCTCGCCGTGATAGACGTCGTGATGGATGTACCCGGCGTGCATCAGGTACTTCTTGCCCAGATAGTTGGTGTTGAAGGCCACCGTGTTGTTCTTCGTGAGCTCGTTCTGAATCCATCCTCCTGTGCCCCAGCGGTCGAACAGGAACTCGATGTTCCATTCGGGGGTGATGTTCTGGGTGGTCATCACGTGGACGTTGTCCGAGGCTTTCTGTCTTGATGCCAGCAGCGTCCCCCAGTATGCCAGCTCCGTGTAGGGGGTCTTGGTATTGTACTGCGGCATTGTCTCGGGCAGGTATGTCCAGGTCTCGTTCGGGGTATAGAAGTCCTCGCCGAGTATGCTCTTGCGCTTGAAGTAGTTGTAGGTCTGAACCGGGGTTCCCGCATCACCCAGCCAGGTCGCGTTGACGTCGTTGCGCAGGAACGGGTAGTCGTGATAGTAGAGGTTGAAGGAGGTGTCGGGCACTTCCGGCCTGACCTTGTGGAAGTCCTTGTCCAACTTCCAGGATATCAGCCTCCTGTACTGCATCGAATCTACTATCGCGAAGGTTTCCAGGATACGCGGGGTGTTCTTGATGATGCTGTCCTTTACGGCCTGCTTCTCCGCCTTCACCTCCTCGAGGGAGTCCATCTGCGCCATCTTGACCTCCATTTTCCGTTCCGCATCGTACCTGTGCCTCTCTTTCTTCGACAGGGAGTTGTACCAGGCCTGGAAGGCGGCTATGGCGGCCGCCGTCGAATCGGCCACGTAGATGGAATCTATCTTCGCGCAGTCAAGGGAATCGAGGGTATATCTTAGAGAGTCCCCTCCGCTGAGGAACTCGCGGGCGCTCCGCATCAGCGAGTCGCAGGTCTCCGCCCTTGTGAGCGAGTCGATGAGGGCGACGTAATACTTGTACCTGAAGGGGTCGGTGTATTGCAGCGAGTCGGGAGGGAAGAGGGTGTCGCGGGCCGTAAGGTGGGGGAGCGTATCCGCCTCCACCAGTTCTGCGGCGGCTTTCTGCAGGAGGCTGTCGGCTATCCTGATGTCTTCGAGGTCTCCCTTGCGGTTGAGCTTGTATTCTGCCGACGGGTATGTTACGGTGTCGCTCTGGGGGTCGAGGAAGATGCGCTGCACCGGCTCCGCCCCGGGAGTGGACGCCGCCAGAATCGCGGAGACTGCCGCGGAAGCCAGAATCGAGACCGCAAACACCAATCCGTGCCTCATTTCTTCCCCTTTTCAAGTATGTAAACCTCGTCGCCGGGCTCGGTGAACCCGAACTTCTCGCGGGCATAGGATTCGAGGGTGTCGAGATTGTTCCTGAGGGCATCTATCCGCCGGTCCATCTCCTCTATTTTCAAACGGTTGCGTTCGATCGTGCGCTTCTCGCTGCGGATGATGAAACCGGCCTGGGCCCAACGGAGTACGTTGTCCCTCTTGAGCAGGAGGAACAGCCCCGCAATCACCGCCCCGATCCAGAGACAGCGTACGAAGGACTTCTTCAACTTTTTTTCTTCCTCCATACCCATAACTCGGCAAAATTAACTAATTTTGCGAAGTTTCCATACAAATAAGATTATGATGATATGAAACCGACTTTACTCGTTCTTGCAGCAGGTATGGGCAGCCGCTATGGCGGGCTCAAGCAGATGGACGGTCTGGGACCTTCCGGAGAGACAATTATAGACTACTCGATTTATGACGCGGTTGCCGCAGGGTTCGGCAAGGTGGTGTATATAGTGAGGGAGTATTTCCTGAAGGAGTTCCGCGAGGCGGTGGCGCGCAAGTATGCCGGCGTCAAGTGCATTGACGGCGAGCCCCTGAAGTTCGAATTCGTCACACAGGAACTCGACAGGATACCGTCCCGCTTCACCCTCAATCCCGAGAGGCAGAAGCCCTGGGGCACGGCTCACGCGGTGCTGATGGCCGCCGGGGTGATAAATGAGCCTTTCGCCGTCATCAACGGCGACGATTTCTACGGCAGGGAGTCTTTCAAGTGCCTTGCCGACTGGCTGCGCGCCCACGAGAACAGCCGCGGAGTGTATTCGATTGTGGGTTTCGAACTGGACAATACGCTCTCGGAGTCGGGCGGCGTGTCCAGGGGTATCTGCCACTATGACAAGGCCCATATCCTTACCGGAGTGGTCGAGCACCTGAATATCAGCCGTGAGGCCGACGGCGTGGTGCGCGGCGAGAATTCGCTGACCTCGGAGAAGGTGGAGCTTGACGGTACGGCCCTCTGCTCCATGAATATGTGGGGCTTTACCCCCGATTACTTCGAGAGGTCCGCAGCCATATTCGAGGACTTTCTCGAGGCCAACATCAACGAGGTCAAGAAGGAGTTCTACATCCCTTATGCGGTCGATTGCATGACCCGCAAGGGTACTGCGCGTACGGAAGTCCTCTCGACCCCGTCGAAGTGGTTCGGCGTGACGTACCGCGAGGACCGTCCCGCCGTCGTCGCGAAGTTTGCGGAGCTGGCCCGCTCCGGCGTTTATCCCACCCCGCTCTATGGCAGGAAGGAGAAGTAATTTCGGCTTCTACGGGAAGTTCGCCTACTGCGTGCCGGGAGCCCCGGGCGTAGTCATATTGCTTTTGTGCTTTCTGCTGGGGTTCGCCCTGGCGTCCGGGGTCACGCTGATTTTTATGGCTGTCGACAACTCCGAGGAGATGATAGCCGCCTCTATGGTGGTGTCATATCCCGTGATGTTCCTGCCGGCGATGCTTTGGGCGGCATCCAACAGCCGCAACAGGTCCCTGACCTGCGGAGGTGTCGAGGTCGACAGTTCGAATTTCGCACCTGTCGGCGGGTGGAAGCTTTCGCTGTGCGTTGTGTTGATGGCGGTGTGCGCGGGGTATGTCTGCGATGCGGTTTCGACCTTCTGCCTGCCGGAGATGCCGGAGCATCTCAAGAAGGCCATGGAGAGCCTCACCGGCGGTAATGTACTGCTCAATCTGCTGTCCGTCAGCGTCTTCGCTCCTTTCTTCGAGGAGTGGATGTGCCGGGGAATGATTCTTCGCGGTCTGCTCTCCAGGGGTATGAAACCCTGGGTGGCGGTGGTACTGTCGGCGGCGGTGTTCGCGCTTCTCCATATGAATGCGTGGCAGGCTCTGCCGGCTTTTCTTATAGGTCTCCTGATGGGGTACGTGTACCTCAGGACAGGCTCGCTCAAACTGACGATGCTTCTCCACTGCGTCAACAATACGGTTGCGGTTGCCGTCGGGCATATCCCCGGCTTCGAGGATGCGCAGAGTTGGGCCGATGTCATCCCGGCGCCCTGGTTCTTCCTGGTGCTTGCCTGCGCGGTGCTTCTGCTTGCGCTGTGCATCGGGGTTTTCCGCAGGGTGGAAGTGCCGGAAGGAGGGCCGATGAAGAAGGTGAAACCTATGTTTACCGAATAGACGGAGTATGTTCATAGTACTTGAAGGACTTGACGGGGCCGGCAAATCGACCCAGGTGAAAATGCTCCGGAGCTATCTCGACTCCAGGACCGGGGGCAGGTTGGATTATATCCATTTCCCGAGATATGATGCTCCGGTGTACGGCGACCTCATATCAAGGTTCCTGCGCGGGGAGTTCGGGGCCAATGACCAGGTTCATCCCCAGCTGGTGGCCCTTCTTTTTGCGGAGGACCGCCACGGTGCGGGGCCCATCATCAGGGAGTCGCTCGGAAAGGGTAGGACGGTTCTTCTGGACAGGTACGTGTACTCGAACATAGCATACCAATGCGCGAAGTTGGAGTCCGCTGCGGAGGCGGATGCGCTGCGCGACTGGATTCTGCAGACGGAGTTCGGCGATTTCAGCCTGCCGCGGCCCGACCTGAACATTTTTCTGGACGTTCCTATAGGTTTTGTGGAAAAGAGCCTGGGTGCCGACAGGGGGGAGAGGGCGTACCTGGACGGCGGCAGGGATATCCACGAGGCGAGCATCGAGTTCCAGAAGAAGGTGAGGGACAGGTATCTTGCGGAGAAGGACGGGGTGACCGTCGTCGACTGCTCCGACACCGATGGCGGGATGCTCGACCCGCAGAGCATATTCGGGAAAATCAAGTCTTTGATAGATGGGAGATTATAGAAGATGGTGCGCCTCGGTGGCCGGGGTGGTGCTCTTCCTCTCCGGCATGCTCAAGATTATGGATCCGGTCGGTACCGGATTCATCGTCGAGGCGTATCTGAACTTCTTCCACCTCGGCTTCCTCAGGGTGGCGGCCCGTTATATCGGGTGGGCGTTGTCACTTGGTGAGGCCTTCGTCGGCGCCGCCCTGATAGCGGGAGTGTGGCGGGTGCTTACCGGCATTGTCAGCGGGATGCTGATGCTGGCCTTTACCCTGATTACGCTGGCGCTGCTCATATTCAATCCTCCGATGGACTGCGGGTGTTTCGGCGAGGCGCTGCACCTGTCCCATACCTGGAGTTTTCTCAAGAACGTTGCGCTTGACCTGTTGCTTGCGGCGTCGTATTTTCCGTGGCACCGTGCCGACGCGCCCTGTCCGTTGCGGCGTTATGCTTCATTCTCGATAGCCGCATTGACGGCGTCGATGTTCCTGGTTTACTCTGAGGTGGCGCTGCCGCTGGTGGACTTCACCCCGTTCGCCCCCGGCTCCGAACTCAACCTGACGCCTTTCGGTGATGTGGAGCCGGCGGCTTCGTCTCCTGCCGCATACGGCCTTTCTGTCGGGACCGACCCTGCCGCATCGGGCCTGGTCGTGCCGGAGTCCGACGGGGCCGAACTTTATCCGGCGGACACGCTGGGCGAGTATGACGACTCGCTCCTGCTGCGGGGCGACGTCCTTGTCATAGCCGTCCATTCCCCTTTCTGGGCTGCGGGTGCCGAGACGGGCGAAGCCATCGGTGCGGCGTTGTCCGCGGGGATGACGCCCGTGGTGCTTTCTCCGTTGACGCTCCCGGAGTTCAGCCCTTATTCGTATTCGGCTGACCGCAGGGATATAATGACCCTGTGCCGTTCCAACGGCGGTGCGGTGTGGATTTCGGACGGGCGCATAGTGAAGAAATGGCCCGCACTGGACCTTCCCGGCGGGGATGAACTCAAGGCCTGCCTTTCAGACGGGCCCGACGCCACTCTGCACCGCGGCCTGAAGTCCCGTTTCCTGTTCGAACTTGTCGTGGCGGGTCCGTTGCTTCTCCTGCTTCTTATTTAATCGGGCGGAGGGTTTCGGGTTTTCCGCAGGACGGCCCTGTCGGCCATTGTCGGCCCGCCGTATCCGATTTATTTGCTATCCCGGAATTTTTCACTACCTTTGCACCCAACATTGCGGGGTAGAGCAGTTGGTAGCTCGTCGGGCTCATAACCCGGAGGTCGTTGGTTCGAGTCCAGCCCCCGCTACAAAAAGAGAAAGTCGGCTTGCACAGCTGACTTTTTTTTGTTTCTCCGCCCTGAGTGTGGAGCGATGTTCTATTGATTTTGTCAATAACTGACATTGAAAAATTGTAATGAAAAGCAATACGGGGCGGAGATTGCGCCATTACCTTTGTCCTGTCAAAACGAACGGCCCGCAGGGCTTTCGTGGAGACGGATGTTCAACAAATAAAAACAAATGTTTATGGCAACAAAATTCTTTCTCTGCACAACTTGCGGAAATGTCGTTGTCAAATTCGTTGACAGCGGCGTGAAAGTCGTCTGCTGCGGCCAGCAGATGCAGGAGATCGTTCCGTCCACCGATGATTCTGCGGTGGAGAAACATCTGCCCGTGGTGGAATGTCTGAAAGACGGTTCGATCAAGGTCAGGGTCGGCTCCAAGCAGCATCCGATGACCCCGGAGCATCACATCTCATTCATCTGTCTGGAAACGGAGGGCGGGGTTCAGGTGAAATACCTGATGCCTGACGAGGCTCCGGAGGCCGTCTTCTGCGGATGCAAGGACAAGCCGGTTGCGGTCTATGCATATTGCAACATCCACGGGCTCTGGAAAACGGAGGTGAAGGAATCCCGTGCAAGGAAATCCTGCTGCGGACTTCTTGGCCTGCTGCTGGTCCCCCTTATCAGCTTCGTGTCCTGCGACTGCAGGGGGCAGAAAATCGACAATGCCCCGGTAGCGTCACTCGAACTGGGGAGGTATCTTGGAGACTGGTACGAAATCGCCCGTTATGACCATAGTTTCGAACGCGGACTCTCTCACTCGAAGGCGAACTACAGACTCAATGAGGACGGTACCGTTACCGTTACCAACAGCGGCCTCAAGGACGGCAAACCGAAAGTCTCCGTGGGCAGGGCAAAGCTTACTGACACGGCCGGCCTGTTGAGAGTCTCATTCTTCGGTCCGTTCTTCTCCGATTACAGGGTCTTGATGCTGAGTGAAGACTACAACTATGCCCTTGTCGGATCGGGAAGTTCCAAATATCTTTGGATTCTTTCGAGATTCCCGGAAGTCCCCGAGGATGTTCTCGGACAGATTCTTTCCGAAGTCTCCCGCAGAGGCTATCCGACGGACAAGCTCATTTGGGTGGAACAAAACTGAATACAAACTGGTTATCGGTTGCGGAGGACTCTGCGGAGTTCTCCGCTTCTGCAATCCGGAGGCGGTCCTGTTTCCGGTGCAAATTCACTTCCTTGCCGCGGAATTGCAATACACCTGCCGGACTTGTTAGTGGCAGTAAAATTTCTTAATTTTGGGACGGAATCGAAAAGCCTGCCCCTTGTTTGGGACGGCAAGGATTGCACTGGAAGAAAAATGCATAGAAAACACCTTCTCAAGACGCCGCACATTGCAGCGCTGGCGCTGATTGCGGCCCTGTTCTCCGTTCAGGTGCAGGCCGCGTCGAATTCCTCCGATGAGGACTATACCCGTTATGTCAATCCTTTCGTCGGGACGGACGGCCACGGCCATACGTTCCCGGCGGCGCTTTATCCGTTCGGTATGGTGCAGGCTGGGCCCGATACCAGGCTTAAGGGATGGGACGGCTGCAGCGGCTACCATTACAGCGACTCGGTTATCCTTGGCTTCACCCATACCCACCTGAGCGGGGTGGGGTGCCTTGATTATGGGGATATCCTGCTTATGCCCGTCATTGATGGCCAGGTGGCCTCGCATTTCTCCCACGACAGGGAGAGCGCTGAACCGGGGTACTACAGGGTTTTTCTTGACCACCAGCGGGTTGATGTCAGCATAGCGGCAGGCAGGCGTATGGCCTTGCATCAGTATGATTATCCTTCGGACGCTCCCGAAAGGGCGGTTGTCGTGGATCTCCATCACCGCGACAGGCTTCTGGGCTGTTCGCTCGAGACGGTGGGGGATAGGGCCGTCCAGGGCTGGAGGCAGTCCCGTTCGTGGGCGAAGAAGCAGGACGTTTATTTCTACGCGGAGTTCTCGTCCCCGATTGTGGCGGCTGACTTCAGGGATTCGGCGTTTGTCAGGCTCTCCTTCGGCCCGGAAGCGGGGAGCGTGAAGGTCAAGATAGGCATCTCCGGTGTGTCCTGCGACAACGCGAAGGCCAATCTGCTCAGCGAAAAGGCGGAGGACGACTGGGATATGGGCTCCCTGAGGGCTTCCACGTCAAGGGCCTGGAACGACTGGCTTTCGAGGATACGCATCGAGGCTTCCCCCAGGGATATGCGCACCTTCTACAGCGCGCTGTACCATTGCGCCATCCATCCGAGCCTGTATTCCGACGTCAACGGCGAGTACAAGGGTATGGACCGCAAGGTCCATCGTGCCGAGGGATTCGAACGCTATACCGTTTTCTCGGTATGGGACGTGTTCAGGTCGGAGTTCCCCCTTTTCAATATGATAGGGCGGGACATAATGCCCGATTTCCTGGAGTCGATGCTTTCCGTGTACAGGGAGGGCGGCAGACTGCCCAAGTGGGAGCTGGCCGGCTTCGAGACGGAGGTGATGATAGGTTTCAATGCCGTTTCCGTCATTGCGGACGCTTATGTCAAGGGGCTGATTCCCGAAGCGCGGCTGCGCGGGTATTACGAGGCAATGAAGGCGACGGCCGAGGGATCGGACGAGAGCCACACCCTGTTCTGCAAGTACGGTTTCGACCCTGCAGGCGAGGACAACGAGAGCGTCTCGAAGACTTTGGAGTTCGCATACGACGACTGGTGCGTGGCAGTTATTGCGAAGGCGTTGGGCGAGCAGGCCGATTACGGGAAGTATATCGAGCGCTCCCAATATTGGAAGAATCTTTTCGACCCGCAGACAGGATTTATGCGTCCCAGGGAACTCAAGCGCTGGGCTCCGGACTTCAACCCTTCCAAGGTGTCGTCCCATTTCACGGAGGCGAACAGCTGGCAGTACAGTTTCTTCGTGCCCCACGACATAGCCGGCCATATTGAGGCCTTCGGGGGTGTCAGCGCCTACACGGCGAAGTTGGATGCCCTTTTCAATGCTTCCCTCGACGGGGTTGAGACCCAGCTCGCGGACGTATCGGGTTTTGTCGGGCAGTATGCCCACGGCAACGAGCCAAGCCACCACGTGGCATACCTTTACGATTTTGTGGGGCAGCCCTGGAAGACCCAGGAACTTGTAAGACATATATGCAGGACTTTCTACGGCGACGGCCCCGACGGGCTCTGCGGCAACGAGGATTGCGGTCAGATGTCGGCCTGGTATGTACTGAGCGCCATCGGACTTTTCCCCCTGACTCCCGGCACGACAACGCTGGCCCTTTCCACGCCTCTGTTCCGAAGGGCCGACATAGATATGGGAGGCAACCGCTTCACGGTTACGGCCAGTGTCCCGGAAAGGACATACATAGCATCGGCACGATTGTCGGGCAGGAAAATAGATGCGGCGGCCATTGATTTCGGAGAAATCATAAAGGGCGGCAGTTTGAATTTCACCACATCCTCCACCCCGACCGCTTTCGGCAGCAAACCCGTGATGGTTACGTCCATCGACCCGGCTTGCCGCTATGACGCGGTGTTCCCGGAGGGATTCGGTACGCCGGAGCCCGAGCCGGAGCCTGTGATGAAGGCATACCCCCAGACGGAGTATCACGATTCTTATACGGCCGGGGGAGGCAGGGGGCTGGTTGATGGCAAGCGCGGCAAGCGCAATTGGCGGGCCGGCGGCTGGCAGGGATACGAGTATAACGATATAGATGTGGTTGTGGACCTTCTCGGCGAAAAGACAATCAGTTCGGTGACTGCGGGCTTCCTGCAGGATATGGAGAACTATATCTGGATGCCGCGCGATATGCAGGTCTTCGTGTCTGACAACGGAGTTGACTTCAGACAGGTCGGTGAGCGCGTCAGCGATGTCGCCATAGATAATCCCGATATAATAATTGAAGACTGGACCGTGGAGTTCGAGCCCGTGAAGGCATCATACGTCAGGGTGACGGCTCACCACTTCGGCGAGATACCGTTCTGGCACAGGGGATATGGTGAGAAGTGCTTCACGTTCATCGATGAGATAATGGTCAAATAAAATACAATGGTTTTTATGAAAAAGTTTGTTCTGTTGTGTGCAGTGGCTGCGGTTGCGGCGGGCTGCACGAAAATCAACGAGATGATGAACGGCAGGTTCACCTGTACGCTTCCGGAGATGGCCGTCACCAGGACGGCGGTCGAGGTGGACGGCTCTACGGCGAAGCTTACCTGGAGCAGGGAGGACAAGATTATGATAAACGGGGTTCCATATATTCTTGCCACTGATACCAAAGGCCTCAGGACGGCCGAATTCGTGAGGACAAGTACCGCCACTAAGGTTCCCGAAGCGCCTTACCGCGCCTGCTTCCCCGCGGAGTTCTATTCTCCGCAGGGTGTAATGCTTCCCGCCGTGCAGCGCTGCGACGAGGACGGTTCGCTGACCGGCGTGCTGCCCCTTTATGCGGAGAGCAATGATATGAACCTGAACTTCAAGAACATCTGCGGCCTTCTCTCGATTGACCTCAACGGGAACATTCCCGGCGGGAAGGTGACGAAGGTGGAGATATCCGCCGACCAGCCCCTCAGC
The DNA here is from genome assembly GCA_024401995.1 of Bacteroidales bacterium. Classification (GTDB taxonomy): domain Bacteria; phylum Bacteroidota; class Bacteroidia; order Bacteroidales; family UBA932; genus Cryptobacteroides. The sequence goes on along the minus strand of JAKSJZ010000012.1, from coordinate 12,271 downwards.
GGACTGTGGTCTCCGGAGACGGGCGAGTTCCTCTCCAACGGGGAGCGCGGCACAATCGTTCTCGACTGCGGTGATGGGTTGGAGTTGGATTGCGTTTACGCCGCTGTTCCGGCCGGTAAATACACCAATCTGGTTTACAGGCTGTTTACGGTTGAAGGTGAGATTGTGTCCATCAAGGAGGACGAGAGGATTGTGGAGGATTGCAGTATTGGCAATGCCGAGTTGATTGCGGACTATAAGTCGTCTCTCGAGGCGCTTGGCCTGTATATGAACTACATCTACGGCTCTCCCGACTGGTATATGCTGCAGGAGATTTTTACCGACGAATATACCTATTCGTACAGCGCTCCGGAATGGGCGCGTGCGGCGATTGACTCGACCAGCAAGATTCCCGCCGACAACCCCGGAGTCTCCAGGGTTTGGGGTGCGTCATATTCCTGCATCAATCTGGCCTGCCGGCTTATCGAAGGACTCCGCGAGGTCGGGGTCGGCAACTCCGAAATCGCCGAGGCCCGATTCTACAGAGGGTTCAGTTTCTTCAATCTGGTGAGGATGTTCGGTGGAGTGCCCCTTGACCTGGGGGCGGGCGAACTCAAATACAACTATGACGTGTTCCGTGGGCTCAAAGTCCGCAAGACGGTAAGCGAAGTTTACGAAAGTGCGGTTTTACCTGATTTGGAAATGGCTGCCGAAAATCTTCCGCTCAAGCCGCGTTATCCCGGAGGCCCGAGCAAGACGGCCGCGAGGATTGCGCTTGCCAACGCATATCTTTCCTATGCCTGGTTCCTTGAGAACCCGCAGGCTATCCCTATTTTCCCTGAACAAAGCCGCGATGCGTCCCGGGCTCAATCATACTACGATAAAGCATTTAAAATGGCCAAGTTGGCCATCGATGATACGGGCGATCCTTTCGAGCTGATGCCGACGTTCGCGGAAGTCCAGATTGCGCAGAACGACTACAGGAATACCGAGGTTGTGCTGTACGCCGACCACAGGAAGGACGACTTCGCAAAGGACCTTGTAACTTACGGATGGGACCTCGGTACGCCCTGCAATCTTGCCGGGCAGCTGACCAACTGGAGGTATGACAAGTCGGCCGTCAGCGGGTCCGGCGTCAAGCTTATGACGCTTGACGACTGTCAGCCCTACGGGTATCCGGCAGCGGTTATGGCTCCTATTCCGGACGCTCTCAAGAAGTTTACGGACGTGGACAAGGATTCCAGGTGGGACGGGACGTTCAATACCGTTTACCGCGGCAACTGGAAGAAGGCCGGGTATCAGGCCGAAGAAGTTATAGGTGCCTTTGGCAGTCAAATCAAGGACGGAGATCCTCTTCTCCAATTCTTGCCTTATGATGACCCGAATGTGGTGTATGCAAGAGAAAACCTGGATTTGAATGCGGGGACTCTTCCCGGCCACACCGAGTATGTCATCAACATAAGCGACGTTTCGCGCGAGACGTTCCCTGCCTGCTGCAAGAACATAGGCCAGCTCATCGGGCGTGCGTCTTTCGGCTCCCCCTCATCTTCTTCGAGGAGGCCATACTGCATCCTGAAGTTGAGCGAGGCGTACCTTATCGCGGCCGAAGCCGCGGTGAAACTCGGGAAGCCTGGCAAAGCGGACGGTGAAGCGGGCTATTACATCAACTTTCTCAGGGGGCGTGCCGGCAAGTGGGCGTTCAATAGGTCCGGCCTTAGCAATGGGGAGTATGCGAAAGAAGAGTATTTGAACGAAGGAAAATACACGGTTGAGAATGACTACAGTAGTGAACTTACGGAAGCAACGCCGGAAACCATGACCATAGATGTTGTCCTCGACGAGCGTCTGCGTGAGCTCTGGGGTGAGGGTATGCGCCGCGATGACCTTGTACGTACCCAGACTCTGCACGAGAGGGCGAAAGTGTATCATATCAGCGACGGTGTCGGCAGGCAGGCTGCGGAGCATGTGCGCGATATCAAGAAACCGTCATATCTGCGCCCCATTCCACAGGCCCAGGTTGACCTTACGAAAATCCAGCAGAATCCCTTCGAGACGCAGAGATGAATTAAGGGCGGCGCTCCGCACCGGAGCCCGCCCCTGACCGCCTCTGTCTCCCCGGAGGTTACGCAGTGATGAACCTGAAGAAGGCTTCGACCTCCTTCAGGTTCTTGAATTTTGCGATATAACAATAGTCGCAGAGCGCTTGCGAGAGCGCTTCCGGTACTGGCGCCGACATCGTGAGGACATCACCGTAGCGCTCCGTTATCTCGGTATGGGTATGGGCATAGGCCTTGCCGTTGCGTCGGCTTGCGTAGGCGCAGTAGAACTGCTCCCCCTGCTCCTTGCGGCATTCGTCGAAGACCACCATATCGGCCCATATCTTGTACACGTCGGTACTATGGGCGAAGTTCATCATATCGGGGGTGTAGCCTCCTGCGGGCCTCATATTGACTTCCAGCCCGACGAAATCACCCTTCCTGCCCAGCCCTTCGCGGTCACGGTCGAGCTTGAAGAACTCCAGGTGGACGAAGCGTGACGTGATGCCGAAGGCCTTGACTGTCCTGCGCCCCATCTCGCTCAAGGCTTTCGGGACACTCTTCTCTATGTAGTAGCAGGCCTCGAGGTTGTCGTGGACTATGTCCATTATCGGGGTGGGATAAACGCCCATCGACTCGAAGACGGGCTCTCCCTTGGAGTTGTAAACCGCGTCGTACGAGGTGAGCAGTCCGGTCACGAACTCCTCCACCACGAAAGCTCCGTAGTTGGCGGCGTGGGTCTTGAAGAAGTCCTCAAGTTCGGCATCGGACTGCAGCTTGAAGGTACCGTCGGCTCCGACGCCGTTGTCGGGCTTCGCTATGATGGGGTAGCCCGTCTTCGAGGCGAACGCCTTCACGGCCTTGAGGCCTTCCGCGGCCCTTATCTGACGCGCTGTGGGCACACCGCCGAGCGCATAGTATTTCTTCATCTCCGACTTCTCCTTTATCGCCGCGATATGGTCGATGCGGATACCCGTCGTGATGTTGAAGTCGGTGCGGATCCGGGCGTTCTGTTCGAGCCAGTACTCGTTGTTGGATTCTATCCAGTCTATCTTGCCGTACTTGAAGGAGAAGTAGGCGACGGCGCGGAATACCTCGCCGTAGTCTTCGAGGTCGTTCACCCTGTAATACTCGGTGAGCGAACTCTTCAGCTCGTCTCCGAGCGTCTCATAGGGAGCGTCGGCTATTCCGAGCACGTTGGCCCCGTTCTCCTTGAGGTGGCGGCAGAAATGGCTATAGGTCGCCGGGAAATGCGGCGAAAAGAAAATGACGTTCATAGGGTTCGATTTGAATATTTGTCCGTCCTTGATTGTAAACGCCTCGCCGCGGACGGTCTCGTGCCCGTCTTCGGAGAGAATGTATGCTCCGTCGCGGAAGGTCGTGAAAGTGTTGCCCCCGAAACTGTCGGGAAAGATGATATCCTCGAACAGCCGGCGGCCGTCGATGCGGTAATGCCTGACGTCTTCCAGATGGGGGATGAGGTTCACGTGTGTCAGGCCGAGTCCGGAGAGCCATCTGGAACCGGCGGGTGCGGTGCCTTCGCCCGGCAGTTCGGGATGGCTGTACACCCTGTCTGCACAGTTCATCGCTCCGGCGCTGCACGCGACTATGACCCCGTCATATTCCTCGAGGATGGACTTCAGCCCTATCTCCTTGAAGAATTTGTTCTGGGTGGGGACGTGCCCTCCGCACAGCACAACCATATCGGCCCTGCGTATCAGCGCGCCCGCATCCGCGGCATTGTTGCGCTTTATCATCACTATGGCCGACGGCTCTATGCCGGAGCGGATTATGCATTGTTCCGTGGACTCGAACACGCTCCCGTTGTAGCCCCTGTCGTCGGGCGCTGCGCTCACAAGCACCACGTCGGGTCTTTGCGGCAGACGCCGCTTCAATTCGTCCAGCAGTCCGTTCTCTTCCGTGAAATGGTCTTCTCCCTTCTTGCACGGGCTTCCTGTAAGAAACAATGTCATAGCGCGCAAAGATAGCAAATAATATAAGGTGCGGAACGGGATTTGAAAGTTTTTTTTGTAAATTTGCCGAATCGGTAGGAAACAATACGGATTATGAAACGTTTTATTTGTGCAGTCACCGCTCTTCTCGTTGCCGGAGCCGTGACGTCATTTGCCCGGGAAGGAAATTCATTGGGCGACGTATATGGACAGACTTCGCCCAAGGCCATCAGCCTGCGCGTGGGCTATGGAGTGTCCGTCAGCTGGCAGCAGTATCTTGCGGAGGACAGGGTGATGACAGTCGATCTTGACATCCCCGGTTTTGTCGGCATCGGAGTGAGCGCTTCCCACGATTGGATCAATCCTTTCAATACGGAAGTCCCCTGGGTCAGCCCGGAGGGTGAGTGGAACTGGTATCTGGGAGCAGGTATTGGCGGAGGGGTGGATTTGCGCAAGCCCGCCACCGGCTATCTTGGCCTGCTCGGACGGCTTGGCGTGGAGTATGAGTTCGACTTCCCGATGACGCTCGGTCTTGAGTACAGACCCAATTTCGGCGCGCAGTTCTGTTCCACCGAGGCGCAGGGTGGAGGACGCATCAATACCTGCGCATTCTACGCCAAGGGCCTTTTTGCGAACGCCTTCGCAATCTGCCTTCGTTACAGGTTCTAGTCGAATAGTCCGGGGTCGAGCTCCTTCGGATGGAAGCTCCTCCTGTGATATGGGGTATATCCGTACTTGCGTATTGCTTCAATATGCTCGCGGGTCGGATACCCCATATTCTTTTCCCAGCCGTACTGCGGGAACTCCTTTGAGAGCCCTTCCATAGCCTCGTCCCTGTAGGTCTTCGCGAGTATCGAAGCGGCCGCAATCGGGCTGAAAGTCGCGTCGCCCTTCACTATTGTCGCGTATTCGAAGCCGTCGAAAGGGCGGAAGCGGTTGCCGTCGATGAGCAGGAAGTCAGGCCTGGGAGTCAGACGTTTCACAGCCCGCTGCATCCCCGTCACGCTCGCCCACAGTATGTTCATCGAGTCTATTTCATCCACGCCCACGGCCTCCACGGCGAATGAGACCGCCTCCTTCTCGATGATGGGGCGCAAAGTGTCCCGCTGGCGGCGCGTCAGCTGCTTGCTGTCGTTCAGCAGCGGATGAAAGAAGTCCGGCGGCAGGATGACGGCTGCGGCATATACGGGCCCGGCGAGGGGACCGCGCCCGGCCTCGTCGCAGCCTGCCTCCAGCCGCCCTTCGACCATAAAGGGCTTCAGTGCATCCTTCATTTTTCGAAATGCTGGTAATCCTTCAGGCTCTTCCAGTCTCCGCCCCACTTGAAGCCGCGGGATGTGAAAAGCCGGTAGCAGAGGTCGCCCTTCTCTATCTTGTAGGGAAATTCCCGGCTGCGGTCGGCATACTCCGCGGCATTCGCGGGGGACACAATCATCCTGCCGTCCTTGGCCCTTTTGCAGTAGGGGTTGTAGAGGGGGTTGATGTCGACGGCAAGCCCCAGGGAGTGTTTCGACAGTACTGCGGTACCGGCCACTTTCCTGTAATTGAAGGCGGAGGAGTTGTCCGCCCTCATCGACAAGTCGTCGTCGGCCCCGTATTCATCAATCAGAACCATCCTTTCGATGGGGTAGGAGGCTTCGTAGAGAGTCCTCATTATGTCGAGTATGTCATCGGCGATTGATTTTGCCACAACCATCTCGCCGACCTTGACGGCTCCGGACGCGTCCTTGTGGAGGACCCTGACATACCGGAGACTGTCGCGGCTGACGGTGCACCCGTCCTTGTAGGACTTGCCTTTCATCCTGGCGAATACGCTGTCGTCAACCGGAAGGATCCGGAAGAAGGCGTCGGCACTTTTCCCGTCCGCATCCTCCGGTCTGACCGTGTCTCCCGGAGCATAGGCCCTGCCGGCGCCGGGATGTGCCGCAAGCAGAAAGGCGGCAATGACGGCGATTATCCCTGTCGAGGCTCTCATTTCGACTCGGGGAGTATCCAGCGGTAGAGGTTGCAGCCTACCGTGTTGCCGGCGACTATTGCGACATACAGCAGGATGACTTCTCCGCAGCGGTCCGCCAGCAGGCTGAATGGAGCCGCGAGGTAGTAGAACGCATCCGCTATGCAGTGTGGAAATCCGCAGATTATGAATGTCGGTATGCCGAACAGCATAGGCAGCCAGTGGTCGTTGCGGCCGTGCACCACCGAGGCGGTGACGATGAATCCGCAGCCTATTGCAAGTACTCCGCAGCGCAGGGCTCCGGTGGCCAGCCTGGACTCGAGCAGCCGGGCGGCGGTGTCCTCAAGGCCGAGCGGCGAGAGCTTTGCGGCGAGGGCTACCAGCAGGCAGCCGATGACGTTGCCCAGCAGTATCGTCCCGAGGTCGCACAGGTCGTTGCACTTGACAGTTGCGAATCCCACGGCTCCGGTATAGAGCTTGTAGCGGAAATGAACTATCGTTATGAGGCCGAACAGGAAGAACACTGCCCCGATAATAGCCCCGTAGGGTTTGAGTGCGGCGTTGCCGGATGTCGCCAGAAAGACGAACCCGCCGATGGCGATGCAGATGCCGGCCAGCACGGCCGAACGCAATACTTCCGAAAAATGGCGCATAATCCTTTAGTTCTTGAGATAATAAGTGACGTATGTTACCACTCTCACCCTTTTCAACTGGGGAGTGTTGCTGTCGCGGTCCTCGATGCTGAAAGTCCCTTGCGAAGCGGTCTTTATCTTGCCAATCCTGCTGCCGGAGTCCTTCGCGAACTTCTCCGCCGCGGCCCTGGCACCCGCCGTGGCCTCTTCTATCATCTCGGGCTTGATGTCGTTGAGGCCCTCGAACTTGAACTGCATCTGGTTCTCCCATCCTTCATACAGGACGATACCCGTTTTGATGAGCTCGCCCTGGCTGGCCCTCAAGGCCATCACCTTGCTGACGTCGGGGGAGCATACCGTTATCGTGCCGGTGCACAGGAAGCGGTAAACCCTGTCGTTGTTGCCGTATTCGTTGGCATACTTGTCATTGATGCTCAGTGCCCCGGCCAGTATATGCTCCGGGTCGAGCCCGCCGTTGACAAGATAGTCGCGGATGACCGAGTTGTTCTTCTCGGCTTCCTTCAGCACTGTGGACAGGTCATTGCCGACAACCTTGAAGGTGATGGGCCAGATGACCTTGTCGGCTTTCACCTCGCGCTCGCACAGGCCCTTGACGTCAACCGTGCGTTCGTAGGACTTGTAGTCGGATACCGCCAGCGGCAGCATCAGGCCCGCTATCACGATGGCGGCGGGCAGAGTCAGTTTCTCGATAAGATTCATATTCTTTTCTCCCATAAATATATTTTGTCTCCTCTGTGCAGCCTCTCTCCGGGGACCGCGACGGAGCAATGCACTCCCTTGGGCGCCACGTCGCACTTCGCGAAGTTGACCCTGATGTCATCGGCGTGGAACTCGACCACTCCCGTCGTCGCTCCGGTCGCCATCAGCCGGCTGCCCCTTACCAGGTCCCCGGTCTCCACGGCGACCTCCGCGACGTCTATGCGGTCGAACCAGTTCGTCACCTTCCCGAGATAAACCTTACGCATAGTCGCGTCGGAGCCGTAAACCTTGCTCCATTCGCCCAGTCTGGCCCCCTGATAGAATCCATCCCAGAACCCGCGGTTGAACACTTCGGCGAGGCTCTCTTTCAAGGCTGCGGCCAACTCCGGCGTGTATGTCCCCGCGCAGACGGCATCCGCCGCCTTGCGGTAGCATTCGGCGCATCTGCGCACATACTCCGCCGACCGGGCCCGCCCCTCTATCTTCAGTACGCTCACTCCGGCGTCCGCCATCTTGTCAAGGAACTCTATGGTGCAGAGGTCCTTCGGCGACATTATGTACCGGTTGTCCAGATTCAGCTTGCATCCTGTCTCCAGGTCCGTGACTTCATAACCGCGCCTGCATATCTGGAGACATTCCCCGCGGTTCGCCGACGAACCCGTTGTGTGCAGGCTCAGGTAGCACTTACCGCTGATGGCCATGCACAGGGCACCGTGGGCGAACATCTCAATCCGCACGTAATCTCCGGACGGCCCCTTTATGCCCTCCGACCTTATCGCATCGCTGATTCTTTTCACCTGCCCCAGGTCCAGTTCCCTTGCCAGTACCACCACGTCGGCGAATTGTGCATAGAAGCGCACCGCCTCAACGTTGGATATGCTGAGCTGGGTGCTGATATGGACTTTGAGCCCTATCGAGCGGCAGTATGTTATGGCCGCGATGTCGGAGGCGATTATCGCATCCACTCCGGCGGCCTTCGCGGCATCGAGCGCCTTCCTCATATCCGGAAGGTCAGTCTCGAAGAGGGCGATGTTCAGGGTCATATATGCCTTGATGCCTGCCTCGTGGCATATCCTCACCACCTCCGTAAGCTCCTCCGGCGTAAAATTGGACGCGGAGCGGCTCCTCATATTCAGGCTGCCGACCCCGAAATACACCGAGTCGGCGCCTCCCTGCACTGCGGCGCGGAGACATTCGAAGTTGCCCGCGGGGGCCATTACCTCAATGTTCCCCATCTACTTCGATTCAAGTACCTTGCCGTCGCAGATGACGGCCTTGATGCAGCTCGGATCGGCCGCATAAACCCAGTTGGACACTATGTTGTGGCAGGGGTTCATCGCCGGAGCCGACATATCCACAAGGATGCAGTCGGCAAGCCTGCCTTCCTCCACCAGCCCGGAGTCGAAGCCCATCGCCTCCGCTCCGTTGCGTGTCGCCCATTTCAGGGCTTCCGGGGCGGGCAGCAGGGTTGGGTCTCCCGCCACCTTTGCCAGGAGGGTGGCGAACTTCATCTCCTCCCTGAGGTCAAGGTTGTTGTTGGAGCAGCACCCGTCGGTGCCGAGCGCTATCTTCGCGCCGGAGGCCAGGGCTTCCTCATAGTGGAAGCGGCCGCTCGCTATCTTCATATTGGAGCAGGGGCAGTTGACTGCGGTGACTCCTCTCTCGGCCAGTATGTCCCATTCCTCGCGGTCCACGTGTACGCAGTGGGCGGCGATGACGTCCGGGCCGAGCACCCCTATCGAATCCAGGTATCTGACGGGAGTCATACCGTGGTCGCGCAGGCAGTTCTCCACCTCAAGCCTTGTCTCGGCGACGTGGATGTGAATTTTTATTCCGTGTTCGCGGGCGAAGGCCGCCGTCTTCACGAGGTTGTCCTTTCCTACTGTGTAGAGCGAGTGCGGCGCCATCGCCAGGTTGATTCTCCCTCCTGTCGGATCTTTCCATTCATTTACGACGAAGTCCATCTTCTTCCTGCTCTCGGAAAGGGAGTGGTTGTCCATCACCGTGATGCCTATCAGGGCTCGAAGACCGTACTTTCGCGTAACATCGATGGTCTGCTCGATGTCGAAGTACATATCGTTCATCGCGACGCTCCCCGTATGAATCATCTCGCGGGCCGCGAGTTCGGAGCCGTGTCTGATGTCATCCGGGGTAAGCTTCTCCTCGAAGGGCCATATATAGTCGCGCAACCATTCGTCGAGACAGATATCGTCGGCGTAGCCCCTCATCAGGGTCATCGCATTGTGGGTGTGGGCATTGAAGAAGGCCGGCAGTACGGCGGCGCCGGCGCAGTCCACTGTTTCCTCAGCATCCGGGACAGACTCCGGAGCATTGGTGGACACAAACAACCCTTTATCAATCAGGATATTACGGCGTTCGCCGTTTAAAATCGAGTTTTTTAAGTGTAACATTGGGCAAAGTTAGTCAAAATCCTCTATATTTGTACTTGACCAAAAACATTAAATTATGAAAACTTCATTGTCTGTCTGCGGGGCCTTTGTCCTCGCCGTTCTTCTTCCGCAAGCCTGCGATATGAAGGAGACGCCCCTTTCGGAGAAGGGATTCATCCGCCTGAATTTTGCGCCCCTGCCGGTTCCGGCCGCCGCATTGTCCGCCATTCCGGACACGGATTCGTTCATCCTCGACATACGGGCCTCCGACGGGAAGTCCGTCTATCACGGCCGGTACGGTGACGCTCCGGACAGTCTTTTCGCCGCCCCGGGCGACTATGCCGTGTCGGTCAGGTCCATCGATTTCGAGGCCCCCGGCTTTGATGCTCCGCAATACGGCGCCGACCGGCTCGTGAGTGTGGTGAAGGGCGGATGTACCGGGGTGGAACTGGTTTGCACCCAGCTCAATGCAGGTGTGCGCCTGTACTTCGACGTCCTTTTCCGGTACGAGTATCCCGATGCCGACATATTTCTGGAGAGCGCTTCCGGCTCACTTATGTACGGCCTCGACGAGAGACGGACGGCCTATTTCAAGCCGGGAGTTGTGAATGTGAAGATGAGGGTTGACGGGAGTACGAAGACGCTGGTGTCGCGTACTTTGGAGGCCCGGCAGATGCTCTCCCTTACACTGTCGGCCTCCGGGGAGGAGCTGGAGGGCCTGACCATACTGCTGGATACCACCAGGGAGTGGATTGCCGAGACATACACGGTCGGCGGACGAGGGGGCGGCTCGGACTATACCGATGCAATCGGGGTCGCCGAGGCGCGCCTGTCCGCTCCGGCAGAGGACGTATGGGTGTGCGGTTACATAGTCGGCGGCGACCTGTCGTCGGGGAAGTGCTCGTTCGAGCCTCCCTTCTCCTCGGCCACCAACCTGGTGCTGGCCGCCAAGTCGTCCTGCAAGTCCCGCGACCTCTGCCTGTCGGTTCAGCTGGCGAAAGGGGACGTCAGGGATGCGCTCAACCTGGTGGACCACCCCGACCTTCTGGGGAGCAAGGTATGGCTGAAAGGGGACCTGGTGGCCTCCTATTACGGCTTGCCCGGCCTTCAGGCCATATCCGACTTCAAGTTACAGGATTAGCATCGCTCCGAACCCTACGGCAAGGGCCACGGCGCAGTTGATCAGCTTCGCCTTGAGGAACCCCGTCTTGCTTTCGGCCAGAAGCGGGAGCGAGGCGTGGCCGTCCTGACTTATGCAGCTTGCCAGAAGTACGGGCAGCGGGACTATGCCGGAAGCGTAAAGGGTCACGAATATGAGATGCGGCCCCGATTCGGGGATGATTCCGACCAGCGTTGCGAGAAGAATCATCGCGGCGGTGTTGCCGCTTATCCATCCGCTGATGTCGAACATATCGAGCATCAGACTGATGAATACCAGCACGCCGAATGTCCAGGCGAATACTCTCGGCAGGTGCTTGAGAATGATATGGCGCCATATATGTTCCTCCACGAAGTGGTCGGAGGCCAGGACAAGCATCGCGAGCACTCCCAGGCTCAGGACCGCGAACGTGACGTTCATCCAGTCCTCGCTGAGCAGGTTGAAGCCGGCGGCGCCGATCTCTGCCGTATCTTCGCCTCCGTGTTCGAGATGTCCGCTCACCAGGGCTGCCAGAAATACGGCCACTCCGGCGAACAGGACCGCGCGTTTCCATCCCAGATGGCGGCGTTTCCCGGCCGGTCCGGGTTCATCCGTGTCTTCGGAGTGGACGGCATAGTGTTCCCCGCAGTGCATCGGGCTCTCTTTCTTGAATACAAGGTCCGTGACAATACCGGCTGCAATCGCTATTCCGAACAGCAGGGCGAAAATCCATATGGCGTCCTTTGGAATCATGGCCAGCATAACGAAGGCCTCGTCGCCCGCCGAGGCTATCATCATCGCGACGAGCGCACCGAACGACAGCATCCTGTGGGTGTAGAGCGAAACCGTCGCGAATCCTCCGAGACATCCCGGAAGCACACCGAGCAGTGCGCCCGTAAGCACTCCGCCGACCCTGCTGCGGCCCAACCCCTCGAAAAAACGGCCTTTCGACTCGATGTTGAGCGACTCTATCATTATCATCATTATGATGACAAGTCCCGTGATGAGGATTGCTCCAAGCAGCGAATCCATAAGTATTTCCGGTATCATTTCCATAAATGTTCCTTCCAAAAAGCCCAAAAGTAGTTTAAATTTGGTATATTTGCGCGTTCCAAGACAATAAATTCTCAAAAAGATATGAAGAGACTGTTGTTTGTTTTACCTGTTTTCTGTGCTGTCACGGTTATGGCGCAGGAGAAACCGGAGCCGGGGCCGATTGAGACCTCCGCCTCCGTTGTCAGGATTGACGGCAAGGCCTTTGAGGGCCGCCCGATAACGAACGTTGCCCAGGGGCTGCAGGGGCTCGTGCCGGGCCTCACTGTTATCGGGGCCGACGGCGCCCCGGGGCAGGACGGGGGTACAATACTTATTCACGGGGCGGGCTCCTTGAACGGGACTTCCCCCTATGTGCTGGTTGACGGCGTGGAGACCTGGTCGCTCAATACGGTCGACCCGTCCGACGTCGAGAGC
>JAKSJZ010000011.1 GCA_024401995.1 Bacteroidales bacterium | reverse complement strand
TTCAGAATATATCATCGAGCGAATGCTGAAGCGTAATCTCCTTCAGAAGATTGACACCCTCGACTTCGAGAAGACCGGCACCGAGAACATGTTGGGCAATGTCAGTCCTTGGGCAAAGGCGATGTTCGAGGACGCATACGTAAGATGTATGGGGCCGTGGATGAAACTTTATCAGATTCAACAGGAAAATCCACAGGAGAACGCCGACGAGATATCTATGGCGAACATCCTCAAGGTCGCCTGTATGCATCGCGTCACCGATTCCTATGGGCCCATTCCTTATACCAAGATCACGACCGGATCCCTCAAGGTTGAATACGACAGCCAGGAGGATGTCTACAAGGCGATGTTCAGGGATCTTGACACGGCTATTTCCACCCTCACGGCTACGCTCAACGCCAACCCCGGTCTCAGGCTCCTTGCCCGTTACGACAACGTCTTCTACGGCGACGTCACCAAGTGGCTTCAGTTTGCCAACACTCTGCGTCTCCGTCTCGCCCTTCGCGTGTGCTATGCCGACAATGCCCTCTTCGAAGAGCAAGCGACGGCAGCCCTGGACAATCCTTTCGGCTTCATAACCGAGAACGTGGCTCTCCATAAGGGCAATTCCGCTTGGCAGTACCCTATCTGGACCATCGAGCGCTATAACGACGGTGATGCCAAGATTGGGGCCACTATCGCGACAATTATGAACGGCTTCGAGGATCCCCGCCGTGAAAAATTCTTCGTGGCCGGCTCCGACGGAGGCTATCACGGTGTACGTATGGGAGCAACTGTCAACGACAACTATCCGAAGAGCACGCTCTTCTCTACAACCAACTGCACCAATGACAGCCCGCTCCAGTGGATGTCCGGCGCAGAGAGTTTCTTCCTCCAGGCAGAATATTTCCTCCGCAAGGGAGAGGATGCCCAGGCAAAAACCTTCTACGAGGACGGTATCACCCAGTCCTTCAAACTCCTCGGTGCCGGTGATGCCACAGCCTACATTGGCATAACAGACAAGACTCCCGGCACATACACCGACCCGGTCACGGCGGGAAACAGTTATAATACAGCCCTGTCCTCGGTTTCAATTGCGTGGGACAGCCAGACAACGTTTGAGGGGCATCTTGAGCAGATTATCACCCAGAAGTACATAGCCGGGTTCCCTGAAGGTCAGGAAGCGTGGAGCGAATTCCGCCGCACCGGCTATCCGAAGGTGATACCTACCGTACGCAACAACAGCAACGGGACAATCGATACCAACAAGCAGATACGCCGTCTCGTATATCCCACATCCGAGTACTCCGCGAACGGTGCAAACGTCGCTGGCGGGGTGGCTCTCCTAGGTGGGGCTGACACTGGCGGCACACGCCTTTGGTGGGACAAGAACTCAAGATTCTAATACCGGAGAAAATTATGAAAAGAAATATCATCACTTTACTTTCAACAACGGCTGTCATCCTGGGGGTTTCCTCGTGCGATTTTGGCATCACACCTGAAGCTCTGGACCTGCAACCGGCATACAAATACACGGATGCTTATTATGAGGCTCTCCGTGAATACAAGGCGAGCGATCATAGTATTGCCTATATCTTCTTCGGCGACTATGGCACTCCTTACTCCTGCGCATTCCGTTTCTCTGCCATTCCCGACAGCATGGATGTAGTGAACCTTTGGGGCGGTGTTCCTAAGAAGGGTTCCCTCGACTGGGAAGAGATGCATGAAATGCGCAGACTCAAGGGCACCAAGGTGGTTTGCTGCAAGATTACACGCCTTACCAACTACAACGCCACCTGGGGGAAGGATGCAGCCATTCCTTCATTTATGAACGGTTATCCGGAAGGGGCAGAAGGATATTCCGCCGCTTTCGACAGAATATATGCCGAGCAGATTGCAGCCGGTGCGGACCCGGATGCCGCCACTGCAACTGCTGAGACTCAGGCCCTTGAAATCGGCCGCACGTGTCTTAAGGCCGACATGAACGCTCATCCGCTCCGTACCTTGAAAGAAGGTTCAGAGACCGAATATGAGTATCCCGAATGGTGCCGTTATGCCGCCCAGCCTCTCCTTGACGAAGTCTTCGACAATGACCTGGACGGTTATGACCTCGACTATGAGCCTGAAGGAGACCCTCTCGATGGAGACAAGTTCTATACTTTCGTCCAGTATATGGCCGAGTTCCTCGGGCCGAAGTCACCGAATCCGAACACGCTGCTTATCGTGGACCGCAATTCTTCCTGCAAGAGTTACCAACGTCTTGCCGAATACTGCAACTACTGGATTTACCAGAAATACGGCGGGACAGGCGGCGCATCCGCGACTACGGACAGTGACTATACCCTTACCGACGACCCTTCCACAGGATGGATCAATTCCCAGATTATCGTCACGGAAAACGTGGGCGACACCTGGGATACCGGCGGCAGGGTCCTCCAACACGCAGCTTTCCAGCCGTCCAAGGGTGGACGCAAGGGAGGGTTCGCCTGCTTCCACGGTCAGCGCGATTATAATACAACCGAGTCGGGCAGCAACAAGGCAGAGCCGTACGGAACTATCCGTAAGGGTATCCAGTTGCAGAATCCTGCAGTCATCAAATAAGAAGAGCCATGAAAAAGACAATCAATATCATTGCCTGCGGCATCGCAGTTCTTTCTGCGCTCACTTCCTGTGAGGGCACGATCAATTATGGCACAACAATAGACAGGGTGCCCCCGCTTGCATTCATCTATGCCGGTGAAGACAACCAGCAGGCCACCACAGTTGTCCACACTCCGTCGGCATCACTCTCCGACTTCAGCCTCGTGCTTCCTGTCAGGAGCAATCTCAAGGCGCCGCAAAACACCAAAGTGGACGTACTTTTCGATTCTCTCGCAGCGGAAGCCTATATCGCCAAGAAAGGCCTTGGTGCAAAAGTCCTCCCCTCGAAGAACATTTGCATCAGGAAATATGACGCCGGCTCTGAAGTCGAGCCGTCTCCCAACTCTCAGGTGACGCTCACTCTCCCGGCCGGAGCGACAATGTCGGTCGATTCCCTCAGTTTTGCCCTGTGCGGAGACCTTTCTGCCCTGCAGGAGCAGGAGTATGTGTTTGCTATGTCCCTCAAGTCCGACGAAATCGGAATCAGCGAGATTCTGGGATCATATCTCCTCCTCGTAAACACTGTCACCCGTCAGATAAAGCCCATAACTTCCTCGTCACAAATAGAAGGAAGCCGTCCTGCAGCCATCAGTACCTTTACGATTACTGCACCTTCAGGGATGACAAACCCGGCCAATCTGTTCGACAACAAGACCAACACCTACGGAACATTCCCCTCAGCCCCGTCACACGAAGTGGTTGTGGATATGCAGACCACCCGCAAACTTTCAGGCTGGGGATTTGCAACGGGGAACAACAACAACAAAATTGGATATGAATTTTCGTACAGTGTGAACGGGACGGACTTCGAATCCTTCGGGCCCTGTTCGTCGGCAGACCAATACAAGAGCAGCAATAACTATTACTTTGCGCTTTACGCTCCGGTACAAGCCCGCTATTTCAAATTCAAAACAGATTTCCCGCGCTACTCTTCTGGAACCAATTACAGGCGTTACGCGGAAATTTATATCTACACCGTAGAATAACATTTAACAATCACACGAAATGAAAACAATCAAGATATTAGCATTACCCCTTATGCTTCTTGCCCTCGCAGGATGCCGGAAGTCGATGGAGGCAGGCATTGCTTCTGTGTGGTTCACCGGCACGGAGGACGTGCCGGAGATGTCCATTTACGTTGACGGCCCTACCTCCGCGGCATTCTCTGTGACCTCTTCGGTCGCTTCGAAGGAGGATGTCACGGTTGACGTTGAGGTGGATGCCGCTGCGGTCGACGTATACAATGCAAAAAATGGAACCACCTACCAGATGCTTCCGTCAAGTGCTTTCAACCTTTCCTCGAACCGGACCAGAATTGCCGCTCAGAAATCGGTTTCCGATCCGATATCACTGAACGTGACCTCGATGGACGAAATGGAAGACGGAGTAACATACTGCGTCCCCATCAAGATAGCCAACACTTCCAACAATCAACAAATTCTCCGCGCATCGAAGTATGTCTATATGATTTTGAAGGGAGTCATCCACACTACCGGTTCCGATTTCAATCAGAACAGCTGCTATCACGTTCCCTCTATGATGAACTCATCCGCCCTTGCAGACCTTGATGCCTGTACTATAGAGATTCGTGTCAAAATGGACAACTTCCGTAGTGCCAGAGAAAACCCCGGCATCGCCACCCTGATTGGGGTGGAGGAGACCTTCCTTCTCCGCTTCGGTGATATTTCCTGCGACAAGAACCAGCTTCAGCTGGCCGGCCGCGGTGTATCAATCACATCGAAGACCCATTTCGAGACAGACCGCTGGTATCACATCGCAGTAGTTGACGACAGAACCACCGCGCGCCTGTATGTGGACGGAGAACTTGATACCGAAGTTTCTTCTTCCGGCAAGTCCGCCATCAATCTTGGCAACACCTGGCAGGACGGTTTCTGGATCGGGGACTCCTGCGGGAACCGCAAAATGGATGGCACGGTAAGCGAGGCCCGCGTCTGGAACCGCGCACTCTCACCGGTGGAAATGACCAACAACCAGTGTATCATCACCGATCCGGCCGCAGCCGCCAAGAATGACAAACTCATTGCCTATTGGCGTCTTGACAAGGACAACAAAGGCGCCGACCTCACCGGCAACGGTTATACCGCTGTAGCGTCCGGCTCGGTATCGTATGTTGCCGGAGTGGATTGCCCCTACCTCCAATAATGTTTCTCAAGAAACTCGTTTTATGCCTGATGTGGCTGTCAACAGTGGATGCTGTTGCCGCCACATCAGCGCTTTTAAAATTCGAGCTGTCCGTAATTGAACTTGACACAATACGTTACGATGCAGGCATTGTTACGGCTCGTTTCCTCTGCACCAACATCTCGGACAAGCCTGTCAGCATACTGCAGGTCTCGCCGCAATGTGCTTGTACCGTACCGCGGTTCAGCGCTGCTGCCGTTCCCCCCGGCAGAACGGCGGCAATCGAAGTGGACTTGGACCCGTCCGAACTCTACGGCGAGCAAAACAGGCATCTCACCGTTTACTCCACCAACGGGGACTACCGGAGGTTCAACACAATTACTGTCCGCGCGTATGTCGAAAGGGACCAATCAGAAGGAGAAATCCGTTTCCCTTTCCATATCGGCGAAGGGTTGAGGACGGAGACATCGACAGTAGGATTGAATGCCGCTTCCAAGTGTGAAATAACAGTTTACAATGACAATCCCTTCCCGATAAGACTGTGGGCCTCGGGAAGCAGAAGGCTGTCCCTTGATTGCCCGGAAACCGTCGAAAGCCACAGCCGCGCAACCATAACCGCTTCTTTCAATGATTTCCTGTATTGGAAGCGTGAGGGTGCCCTGGAAGTGGAACTGTTCGTAAATGACAAGAAGTGCGAGAATTCCATCCTGTTCCGCATCAGGCGTAAATAAAAGGGTGTGAGTTCGAGTCTCACCATCCGCACAAAAAGAGGTCTTTCCGACCTGAACTGACATAACTATCCGTAACGAATATCTATCCAAAATTCAACTGCAGGAAAAGATGTTCGAAGACAGAGAAATTAAAGTTCCATAAGAGGGAATCTAAACATAGCAGGGACAGTCATATCACACTTTCCCCGGATTTTGTCCGCTTTTGCGGGATTTTGGTTGCCTTTTGAATAATTTGCCGTACCTTTGCGGTTCAAGCGCCTTGTGCGCAGCCAACAAAAAAGATATGTCAAAAGCAGCATCTTATTGTTATCTGGCGGCGGCCGCGATTCTCTGTCTGTCGGCAGTCTCCTGCTCAAAGGACGGAGTGCGGACAGGAGGAGTCCGGGTAGGGTTTACGGTCGGAGGCCAGCGGGCCGACATCGTGGAGACCCGTTCTTCGATAACGGACGACGGACTGTCCGTCAGGTGGGAGGACACCGATTCCATTTCCCTTTGGGTTACCAATTCCTCCGGAAGCCTGTATCTTTCCAATCAGATATTCTCAATCATAGGCAACGGCGGTCAGGGAGCGCTCTTCGCCTCGACGCTCGCCTCTCCGATGCCGGAAGACACTTATGAATATACTGCGGTATGCCCGGTACCATCGTCCGTCAACGGAACGAGAATCACCTTCACGGTCCCCGCAGCCCAGGACGGTCGCGCCGGGGGCGGAGCCGACATAATGCTCTCGCAGAAGACGGAGCACGGCCCGCTTACGATGCCGAGCACGACACACGAGGACTATTCCGGACTATGGATGACGATGGACCGCCACCTTACCCATATCCTGAACTTCTACCTCCCTGTCGGGAGCAACGGCCTTCTGGTTGAAGGAGAAGGGCTGGCAAAAGGCGAGCCGCTCAAGAGGATAGATATCCGTATGCCCGGCGCGGCGTGCGGGACCCTGTCGCTGGACGTACTCGAGCCGCAGAACGTAACCTATACCCCTTCGGGCGACGGGACCCTTTCCCTCAGGATGGAAAAGACGGTGGGGCCCTCGACAGCGGAGAAGACCAATTATGCCGGCGCCTCAATACTGCCGACCGCGGTTTTCGGCGCTTCCGATTCCCTGAGCGTGAAACTCTACTCGGACAATTTCATCGGGTTTATAGACAATATTCCTCTCGAAGGCAGGGAGTTCAAGGCCGGACACGCGACTCCGGTCAAGCTCAACGTCAGGGAATGCATACGCAAGAAAATCCATTTCGTCCTGAGGTCCAACAAGGTCGGAGAGGACGTGCTGATGATTCGGGCGGAAGCCGGATCGAACTTCAGTTCCACCATCGGCAACGTATATTCGACAGGCAGTTCGGGCGGTATTGACGTCGGCACCGAATATGTCGTCAAATGCGGCTCCGAAGCCTTCGAGAACCTCGCCGGGACGACGCTTGCGCTGACCTGTCAGACAAAGCACGCAATCTACCATTCGACGTGTGCGTTGCCTGCAAACCTCGACGACAGCACCGACTATACCGTTTATTTCGATATGCCTGCCCTGCTCGAGGAGGACTTCTCGGCTCTGGCCTCCTTCAGTTCCGACGACGAATACTTGGAAGGCATCGCAGCGGGGAGCAAGGATGCCTATGCCTTCCTGCCGGGGTGGACAGCGGCTCGCGCCGGCGGAAGCGCAGGGAAGTGCTTCAGACTGGCGGCAAGGCACGAAGCCGCAGTGTTTACCAGCAATCCCTACCCTGCCAGGGCGGACTCGAAGCCGGTTCTGGAAATCCTCGAGCCGGCAAAAATCAAGGTATCCTTCGACTACAGTATGGGAGAGCAGCATTTGAATTCGGCGCACGCCCAGACCGTCAAGGTAGGATATGTCACCTCGGAGAAAGCGTTCAAGAGCGGGGATACGGACGGCACTTTCAACCACAGCTTCACGGTGGACGAGACGACCGGAACGTATGACAACGTCAACCACCACGCCGACATCATCATAGAGAACGTTCCCGCCGGGAAGACGAACCGCATCAGCTGGATAACTTCCGTCAACGGTTCCGGCGCACTTGCGAACAACAACACCGACTGGCTCTACATAGACAACGTCGTGGTAACAATAGCCGAATGACAATGATGAAAGCGTTCAACATCATACTTCCGGGTCTGATTGCGGCCGTGCTGGCGTCCTGTTCCAAGGATCCGGGCGCAGCCGGTCCCGGCGTCCATTTCAGGATAAGCAGCGACCCGGCAATAACGGACGCGGTGAAAAGCGACCTTTCCTCATATACCGATATCCCGGACGCATCGCTGTTCACCATAACCATATCGCACGACGGCAAGGCCATCTGGAGCGGATTGCTTCCTGACTGGAAGCCGCGCACAAAACTTCCGTCCGACACCTGCCTGGTAACGGCGGTCTATACCAGCAGCGCGGAAGGCCCCGGAATGCCCAATCTTTACGGCGAGAAAAAATTCTACGTGTCCGGATTCGACACGACCGTCGTCGAGATAAACGCAAGCCTGTCCAACTGCATCGTCAAGATGGACTACACCGAAAATTTCCTGAACTATTTCAAGTCATACACGTCGGTCATCACGACCGGAGCGGGCAACTCGTTCACCTTCGACAAGGACCACGACACCCCGGTGTTCATCGACGCCTACCGGTTCTCCTGCTCCTGCACGATGGTCAACCAGGGAGGAAGCACCTTCCAGGCCGGGCCCGTGCAGTACTCTGACCTGAAAGCGGGCACCTGCTATACCTTGAAACTGGATGCCTCCAACGTCGGAAGTCTCGACCCCGAAATCATCATAACCTTCGACGAACATATCGACACCGTGGATCTCGGTATCCTGGACATCAACTGACAGAAATGCGATTATGAGAATTTGCAATGACATATTCCGCGTCGCCGTCGCACTGCTTGCCTGTGCGGCCCTTTTCGCCTCGTGCGACGGGAAGAGCGACTACAACACCCAGACCGCAAAAGGAACGCTGTCCTTCAGCCTGAAGGTGGACGAGTCCACCAAAGCTGTCGGGGAAGCCTCGGGCGACTATTATGTGGCCGCCGTCAACAGTGACGGAGTGGTCGCCTTCGACACGACCTATTCCGCGCTCAAGGGGGTTAAAAAAGCCATCACCCTGCCGGTAGGCTCATATACGCTCGTGGCGCGGTCCACAAAGGCCGCTCCCAAGAATGCCGAATTCGACAATCCGGTATTCGGAGTATCTGCCCCGTTCTCCATTCTGGGCGGTCAGAACACGAGCCTGGACAGCCTTGTATGCAGGCTTCTCCAGACCGTAGTGAACATTTCCTATGACGAAGACTTTCTTGCCAACGTGACGGGCGACGGCACGACGACGGTGACGACAAGTTCATCCCTCGACTACGCCCTTGCGTACAACGGCGGGAATCCGACCTTCGAGACACGCAACGGATATTTCCTGGTTGACAACGGCACGACCACCACGATGACCGTCGAATTCGACGGATATTACGGCGGCAAGCGGGCCGGCATGCGCAAAATCTTCACCGGGATAGAACCCGCCACGGCCCATATGATAACCTTCGTCAACGGCTCCGACGTCACCGGCAACGCCGGGTTCAACATCTCCATCGACGGATTCATCTGCGACGAGGAACTGGTACAGGACATTGTCGGCCTGGCCGAGAAGGTAATCGGAGAGGACCCGTATGCCCCTACCGGCGACGGAGGCATAGAACTTCAGAGTACCTGCTCCTTCGACATTTCCAAGCCGATTGCGGTTCCTCCCGCAGGGACGACGTTCACCCTGACGATGCGCGCGCTCGTGCCCAACAGCGTGAAGAAGTTCACCGTCGAAATCAATTCCACGTCCGACACATTCGTCGATGCGGTCAAGAGAATCAACGGCGGCAGCAATGTCCTGGACCTGGTCAACCCCTCCGCCGGTGCGAAGGAAGTGTTCACCTCGATACTTCCCTTCCCCTACGGTGACGCCGTCAACGGCAAGAGCGACATTCCGTTCGATTTGAGCGACGCCCAGGAGCCGATACTGGCATTCCCCGGAGAACATACTTTTATAATGCACGTGACCGACCAGAAGGCGTGCAAGAAGGATATTTCCATCGTAATGACCGTCGCCGAATAGTTATGGGTAACAGATTGGCCACATTCGCCGCAATTGCGGCGCTGCTGCTCGCCGGTGTCTCCTGCACGAGAGAGACCCCCGTATCCGGCATCGCCGGCAAGGGTGACGGCAGCCTGTCCCTGCACCTCGTCATCGATGACACAAAGGCGGAAGACGTCAATGAGACGCCTGCAGCCCCCACGGATACACTCTTACAGATATATATGGCCGACTTCAGCGGGCTTGTGAGGGAATACCGGAGCAAACGGATTCCCGACAGGATTTACCTCCCCGAAGACTCCTACAGGCTGGATATCCTCCTGGGGCCGGGGGCCAAATCACACGTCCCGTCCTGGACACAGAAGACATACCGGGGTTCCGCCCCGTTCAGCATCAAGGCGGGAGCCGACACGACGGTCAAGGTTACGGCATCGCTGTACAACGTAATGACAAGGGTTTACTATCCCGACTCTCTCGGAATCAAGACCATATTCGGCCAGACCTTCACCTTTATGATCGGGATGAAGGAAGGCGATACCGGGAGTTCCGTCAACCATACAATGGCAAGGGAAGGGCAGGTCGCCTACCATACGCCCCAGTCCTCGGACCGGACCCTTTACTGGACCTTCCGCGGCAAGCACCAGAGCAAGGGATACGTTTACACCAAATCGGGCGAAATCGAGAACGTGTCGCTATCGACCCTCTATACCCTGCGCCCCAGGTTCACCGAGACGGAAGGGACGATGGACCTGTCCCTTTACGTGGACGAGGAAGTGAGGCGAATCGATGACATCATCATCTTCGAGCCGGTTTCGACGGGTATGGAACCCGTCAACGGCTACGAAGTCTGGGCCCGCCACGCGACCGTCCGCGCCGACGTGGACGAGACGACGTACACCGACCCGTCTGACATACTGTTCTCCTATTCCGCAGATGGAGCGGAGTGGCTTACGGCTCCCGCGGAAAGGATATCCGAAGGCAAGTACGGCGCCACCCTGAATTCGCTTCAAGACAACACCACCTACAGATGCCGCCTTGTGGCAGGCGGAGAGGTCTGCGGTGACCCCGTGACCTTCACCACCGAGAAGGCCGCCCAACTCCCCAACTGGGACTTCGAATCGATCAGCAATGACGAAAGCGGCAAATACAAGAGTTTTTATGACCCCGCGTCCCCGGACCCGGAGCGTCAGGTAAAATATTGGGACAACGGCAATTCCGCCTCGGCCGACTACGGCTATGTCATCAGCAGGCCGTCAGAGGACGTTCCCTCCGATATTCCCTCCAACTACTCCGCCCTGCTCGAGACCCAGTATGCGGTAGTCAAGCTCGCCGCCGGTAATCTCTTCACCGGAGAATTTGCGGGTCTCGACGGGATGAACGGCAAAGTCAATTTCGGACGTCCCTGGGCCCCGGGCTCCAGACCGGCGGCAGTGCGCTTCTGGTACAAATATGAAGGTGCAGTGGTTGACAAGGACGGCAAACATCTGGCCAAGGGCGAACAGGATATCGGCACCGTCAAGTTCGCTATCGGGACCTGGCCTTCATCCAAATACGGCGGCTCGTCCGACTGCCCCATACAAGTCAACACCGGTGACGACGGGACAATATCGCGCGGAGACTTCGCGAATCTGGCGGAAACCATAGCGCACTGCGAATTCGCAGTGCGCGGCACAACCGGATGGCAGAAGGATTCCCTGCCCATAACATACCTGGACACGGTGACAAGGCCCACCCATATCGTTGTTTCCGCGGCATCCAGCAAATACGGCGATTATTTCGAGGGAGCTACGGGCAGCAAACTGTACCTGGACAACATAGAACTCATTTACGAATGATGAGAGCGGCGAAGTTCATATTATCCGCGGTAATGCTGTCGCTTTGCGTCCTGCCGGCAGCGGGACAAAAGCACGACAGGGGCATCACCTCGCTGAAAGCCAAGGGGGAGCCTTTTGTGAGAAAGGGGAACTGGACAATCGGGGGCACCGCCGCCATCTCCACTTATGCCGTCAACAACTACGGATTTACAATAATCAACGGAATCAATGCCACCGGCTACAGACTTTCGGCAAAACCGGACTTTATGTACGCCCTGTCCGACGACCTTGCGATAGGGCTGTCGGTCGACTACACCAGGGTCAACTTCGGTCTGGCGTCCGCCGGGCTCAGCGTGATGGGGACGTCCATCGACGTCAATGACTACAACGTCATAAAGCACGACATCGGCGGAGTCATCTTCTGCCGCAAATACCTTACGCTGGGGACCTCGGGGAGATTCGCACTCTATATTGACGCCGGCCTCAAGCTTGCCGGCGGCGAAGGGAAGATTTCGGACCGCCAGCTCAACGGCATAGTCGGCACCTATGAAAAGAACTTCAAGATAGCGCTGAATGTCAATCCCGGTGTCGCGATGTATGTGACCGACCATCTTGTGATGGGAATCGGGGTGGGGATTCTCGGTATCGAGTGCAGTTGGGCCGAACAGGTCCACAACCAGATTGCGACGGGCTCCAGGGACGGGTTCGGCGCCGCATATATGTTGAACATTCTCGCCATATCGTTCGGGGCCTATTACAGTTTTTAGATGAAAAAAGCATTATCATACGGCATCCTGACGGCGCTCCTGCTGACGCTGCACCTCTGTCCCGCCTCGGCTTCCGGAAAAGACAGCACCGCCGTGAAGAGCGGTAAATTCGCCAGAAGAACCGTCGTTTACAAGGGGGAGAAGATGGCCGGAGCCGGAGCGATATATGCCAACCTGGACAACAAGAACACGGAAATACTGCTGCTCGCCCGCGACCTCGACCTGTCCGCAAGACTGTTCAGGGTGAGTCCCCAGTTCTCCGTGGCATACCGCGACAACGCTTCCGTGGGCTTCAGATTCGCCTACGGTACAGCTTCGGGCCATCTGGGGAACCTGAAGGTAAGCCTGCTCAGCGATGACCTGTCGCTGGAATTGAGCCCCGATACCGACGTGGCCGTCAGAACCTATGACGCAGCCTTCTTCCACCGCAACTATATCGGGCTTGACCGCAAGGGGACGGTCGGACTGTTCTGCGAATTCAGGCTGCAATA
This sequence comes from Bacteroidales bacterium, assembly GCA_024401995.1. Lineage (GTDB taxonomy): Bacteria > Bacteroidota > Bacteroidia > Bacteroidales > UBA932 > Cryptobacteroides. Next base: position 18,206 of record JAKSJZ010000011.1, on the reverse strand, counting down.
TTCCCACAACCAGATAAACTTCGGAGCGGAAAGCGCCAACGTCGCCGACCAGTTCAAACTCGTCTTTGCGCCGGGCGCCATCCTGTATATACTTCCGTTCGTGTCGGTGGAAGCCTCGGTAGGTCTCGCCGACCTTACATATACCTTTGCCAAATTCCACCGGAACGGGCAGCAGCAGGGAGCGCGCCACCAGTTCGCAGCCGGCGTCCATCCAACCCTGCTCAACTGCAACTTCGGCATCGTTTACCATTTCTGATTATGAGAAAGTCCTCCATAATATTTCTGGCGATATGCATGCAGGCCCTTTCGTCCTGCATCGTGAACGATGTGCCGTACCCCAACGCCGTTGCCAACGTCACGGCCATAACGGTCAGGGCAAGCAGCACGGAGACAGTGACATTCCCGGTAACCATCAACTCCACGAAGCACGTCATCAACGTCACCGTACCGGAAAAGGAGGACGTGGCCAGACTGTTCGTGTCCGGGATGACCTTCGAGCACGACTTCACGACCTGCAGCCCTCAGATAAACGGCAAGGAGCTGGACCTGCGCCGCCCCATCGACCTGAAACTCTCGACCTACCCGGGCCAGAGTTACAACTGGACACTGTCGGCAACCCAGAACATTCCGCGCCATTTCACCATAAAAGGCCAGATAGGCGCCTGCGTCATCGACGAAGCCAATCACCGCGTCATAGCCTATGTACCCACAACCGCCGACCTGATGGATCTGAAGGTTACCGGCTACAAACTCGGTCCGGAGGAGATAAGCTCCTATTCGCTTGTCAACCGCGAAGAAGCCTCCGACCTGATGGACGTGACGGACTTCTCGAGCGTCGTATACGTGGACGTCACCGCCCACAACCGTACGGACCGCTGGAGCATAGACGTTCTCACACAGGAATTCAGCATCAAGCTCACCCCCCACGTATGGACAAGGGTGGCACATCTCTTCGCGGAAGGCGTTGCGGGAGAAACCTGCGGATTCAAGTACCGCAAAAAGGGAGAGGCCACGTGGATATCGCTGTCTCCGGAAGACCTCAAGGTGGACGGAGGCAACTTCAGCGCTACCTTGAACTATCTGGAGCCCCTGACCACCTATGAGGTAGAAGCCATCTGCGGAGAAGACTCCGTAACGGCAGAATTCAAGACCGAAGCCGAGGAAACCATACCCAACGCCGGATTCGAGGTATTCTCACCGGCCAAGTCGGGAGCATACTTCAACTGGTTCAACCCCGCCGACCTGCTGTGGAACACGCAGTGGTGGGATTCGGGCAACATTGCCTCGACCAGCGTCGGGGAGAGCGGAGTAATCTGCAGCCCCGACACCAACGACAAGACCGAAGGCAACGCGTCCGCAAGACTCGACTCCAAGTACGTGGTCGTCAAGTTTGCGGCGGGCAACCTCTTCTCCGGCAGCTTCTATGAACTGGTTGGGACAAGCGGCGGAAAAGTCAACTTCGGCCGGCCCTTCACGACACGCCCGCGCAAACTCAAGCTGGACCTCAAATACAACTGCGGCCTGATCGAGGAAAACTGTATCGGAGGAATGCCTCCGGGCGAGTCCATAAAGGCGGACGATCCCGACCGCTGCCAGATTTACATAGCCCTGGGCGACTGGGACTACAAGGTTTACGGAGGCACTCCGGATTCGCCGGTACAGGTCAACACCACGGACAAGTCGACGTTCTTCGACCCGCAGGGTGAAAACGTCATTGCCTACGGCACGTTCATAAGCAAAAAGAGCATCCCGGAGTGGACCTCGATAGAGATACCTCTGGAGTACACGTCGGTGACGCGCAAGCCAACCCACATAATCATCTCCTGCGCGGCGAGCATGTTCGGAGACTATTTCACCGGTTCGCCGAAAAGCACGCTGTGGATTGACAACATGAGCCTGGAATATTAGGCGGAGTTCCTGATGTCAAGATAGAATACGGATACTGAAGTGGTGATGTACGGCTGTATCCAGATGAAACCTATCCCGGCGCTCAGGCACCCCAGCAGAATCCACCCGAAGAAACTCAGGTAAAGCTTGCAAAGTGCCCACTTGTGGCCCTTCATCATCCTGTCGCTGAGCCTTATTGCCTCGACCGGCGTGAGTTCCGGTCGTTCCGCAAGCAAATAGGGGGCAAAAGCATATGCGAAGAATTTGACAATACCCGGAACTATCAGCAGCAAGGTCCATCCGACAATGGCCACCGTCATCAGAAAAAATCCCACCACATTGTGGAAATACCTTCCAAACGCTATTCTGCGGGCGTTTTCTCCCAGATTGCGCTCACCTTTCTCACAAAGGAGCCGGTAAGCGTTCTGATATCCGACGAACATCGGATTAACCACCAGGAAGGAAAGCAGCGTAAACAACACCGCAAAACCTGCCGTGACCGCCTTGTGGGCACCCAGGAATACCGGGACCTTGTCCCCAAGCGACACCGCGCCCACTATCAGCAGGAACACCAGCGTGAGGGTGAACGAGCCGTTCCAGTTGCCCCGGAGTATCCCCCGGGCTTCCGCCTTACACTCCCTTATGCTCTTCATCTCTTTCAAACAGTCCATAAACAGCCGCGCCGCTGCCCGACATCGAAGCATATACCGCCCCCTCTTCATAGAGGGAGTCCTTTATCCTGCCCAACTCCGGATAACGCGCAAAAACGCTCTTCTCGAAATCGTTCACCAGATGGCCTCGCCATTGCTCAACCGGCCTCGACAACGCCTCCCGAAGCGGTTCACCCGAGTGAACTCCGACTTCGGCATACGCCTCGGCCGTATTTACCCTTATCCCTTCGGGCACGACAACCTTGATTCTGTAGCGCGAAAGGTCAACGGGGTACGGTTCAAGCCTGTCCCCCTTCCCGGTAGCGATTGCCGGTTCGTTGGACACGAAAAAGGCACAGTCGCTGCCCAGGCGCGAAGCATACCCGCGCAGCCTGTCCTCACCGAGCCTGAGGGAAAACAGCGCATCCGTCAGTTTCAGCGCCGCAACGGCATCCGACGACCCGCTCGCAAGCCCTGCCCCTACCGGAGCCTCCTTCTTCAGACTGATATGTACGGGAGGAAGGCCGAACTCATCCTGAAGCATCAGGAAAGCCCGGACCGCAAGGTCCTTTTCGACCGGCCACCTCTCAGCGCAGTCCCCGTAGTCGATGTCCGCACCGAACTCGGGTGCCTCCTTCATCACGATACGGTCACACATCCCCTCATACGGTACCAGCAGGGTCTCTATGTCGTGAAAGCCGTCCTCCCTTTCGGAAAGGACGCTCAACCCAAGATTCAGTTTGCAGCCGGGATACAGTATCATAGCTCCTCCGTTATTCTGTCCGCAAACTCCTGCGGCAGCCGTTCCAGCACAGGGGCAAGGAAAGACACCATCTGAAGCCGGCGCGCCTCCTCTTCCGGAATCCCCCTCGAACGCATATAGAACAGCTCCTCCTCGTCCGGGAAACCGACAGTGGCCCCGTGGGAGCACTCGACATCATCGGCATATATCTCCAGCTGCGGCTTGGCCTGGACTCTTGCGCCCCGGCTCAGCAGCAGCGCCCGGCTCTCCTGTGAGGCCTTCGTCTTCTGCGCATCCGGCGCAACATACACGAGGCCGTTGAACTCCACCGCCGACCCGCCCCCGGCAATGCCGCGGAAAAGCTGGCGGGAAATCCCTCCACCCCTGTCGTGACGCACGTTCACGTTCAGGTTCAGCCTGTCACTGCCGCTACAAACATACAGGCCCGCAATATCCAGCTCCGCACCCTCCCCGTCAAGGACAACCTCGAGGTTCACGTCGGCGGCAACTCCCGGGAGCGCAACCAGCGTGGTCCTCACCTTCTCCCCTTCCCCTATGCGGACGGTCGAAGGAAGTTTGTCCGTGCCGAGCAGATATATCCCCTTCATTTTCATCACAGCGCAGCGTAGCCGTTTTTCTCGATCTCCGCGACCAGCTCCACTCCCCCGGTGCGGACTATCCTGCCCTCCTTGAGGATATGGACATAATCGGGAACAATATACTCCAGAAGCCTGTTGTAATGGGTTATGACTACAAACGACGTCTCCGGAGTCCTCATCGAGTTGACCCCTTCGGCAACCACCCTGAGGGCATCCACGTCCAGGCCGCTGTCAGTCTCGTCCAGAATCGACAGCACCGGCGAAAGCATCGCCATCTGGAAAATCTCGTTGCGCTTCTTCTCCCCGCCGGAGAACCCGGCGTTGACGTCGCGCTTCGCAAACTCCGGCTTCATCCCCACGAAGGCCATCTTCTCCTTCATCAACTTGAGGAACTCCGGCGGTGTCATCTCGGGTTTGCCCCAGGCCTTCCTCCTTGCGGAAAGCGCCGCCTTCATAAAGTTCGTGATGCTAACCCCCGGTATCTCGACAGGATACTGGAAGCTCAGGAACAGACCGGCCCAGGAACGCTCCTCCGGAGTCATCTCCAGCAGATTCTTCCCGCCGAACCCGACAGAGCCGTCGGTAACGGTATAATCGGGCTTGCCGGCCAGAACCGCACTGAGCGTGGACTTTCCGGCCCCGTTGGGCCCCATTATCGCGTGGACCTCGCCCCGGCCGACCTCAAGGTCGATGCCGCGCAGGATTTCGTGCCCGTCCGCCGACGCGCACAGATTCCTTATTTCCAATAGTTTCTCTTTCATCCTATTGCTCCTTCAAGAGATACCTGCAGCAATTTCCTCGCCTCCACGGCGAACTCCATGGGAAGCCGCTGCAACACCTCCCTGGCGTATCCGTTGACTATCAGTCCCACAGCCTCCTCCGGCGGGATACCGCGCTGGAGACAGTAGAAAAGCTGATCGTCGCTTATCTTGGAGGTCGTCGCCTCGTGCTCCACCGTGGCGGAGGCAACGCCCATATTCTGAATGACGGGGAATGTGTGTGCGCCGCAGCGGGAGCCTATGAGCAGCGAATCGCACTGCGAATAGTTCCTTGCTCCCTCCGCCCCCGGATTTATCCTCACCAGACCACGGTATGAGTTCTGGCTCCTTCCCGCGGAGATGCCTTTCGAGACAATCCTGCTACGGGTCCCCCTGCCGATATGGACCATCTTCGTCCCCGTATCGGCCTGCTGAAAATTATTGGTAAGGGCCACGCTGTAGAACTCCGACGAACTGCCGTTGCCCTGAAGAACCGTCGAGGGGTACTTCCAGGTCACAGCCGACCCCGTCTCGACCTGCGTCCAACTCAAATGCGACCCTTCCCCACGGCACAAGCCGCGCTTCGTGACCAGATTAAGTATGCCGCCACGCCCCTCGGCATCGCCCGGATACCAGTTCTGGACCGTCGAATAACGCACGTCCGCGTCCTTCTCCACCACTATCTCCACCACGGCTGCATGAAGCTGGTGCTCATCCCTCATAGGGGCGGTACAACCCTCCATATAGCTCAGACTAGACCCTTCCTCGGCCACTATCAGCGTCCTCTCGAACTGGCCCGTCCCGCTTGCATTGATGCGGAAATAACTCGAAAGCTCCATAGGGCACTTCACGCCCCTCGGTATGTAGCAGAAAGTGCCGTCGGAGAACACCGCCGAATTGAGCGCGGCGAAATAGTTGTCCCCTACGGGCACCACGCTGGCAAGATACTTCTTCACAAGGTCGGGATAATCCCTGACGGCCTCGGAAAACGGGCAGAAGATGATGCCCTTCTCGGAGAGCGTCTCCCGGAAGGTGGTGGCCACGCTCACCGAATCGAACACTGCATCCACGGCAACCACGCCCGCAAGGGCCTTCCTCTCCCGGAGCGGAATACCGAGCTTGTCGAAAGTCTCCATCAGCGCCGGGTCTATCTCTTTCGGGCGATCGGCGTCACGCTTGGGCGCCGCCCAGTAAACGATGTCCTGATAGTCGATGGCAGGCAGAGTCAGATGGCCCCAGGAAGGCTGCTTCATCCCTCTCCACCGGCGGAAAGCCTTGAGTCGGAAATCCAACAGCCACTCCGGCTCGCCCTTCCTTGCGGAAATGAGCCTTATGATGTCCTCGTCCAGCCCCTTGGGCACGAAGTCCTCTTCGACCTCGGTGACGAAGCCTTCGCCGTATTCCTTGGCTGTCAATTCCTTCAGTGTGCTGTCCATCTCCTTGATCCTTGGCCTCGCGAAGATACGATTTTTTATCGTATCTTGCAGAAAAATCAATACGCGATGAACACTTTCGGCCGTATTTTCAGAGTATCCGTTTTCGGAGAATCACACGGGGCCTGCGTCGGGGTCACGATAGACGGTGTCCCGGAAGGACTCCCGCTTTCCGCCACAGATTTTGCGGCGGACCTTGCGCGCCGTTCTCCTGGGGACAAGGGGACCACTCCAAGACGCGAGCCGGACGAACCCCGCCTGCTCAGCGGAGTGTTCGACGACCATACCACGGGGGCGCCCCTGACCATAGTCTTCGACAACGAGGACGTAGAGGATGACGATTACGGGCTTTTCGACGCCATCCCGCGCCCCGGCCACGCCGATTATGCCGCAAGCGTGAAGTGGGACTGGGCCAACGACCCCAGAGGCGGCGGAATGTTCTCCGGGAGGATGACCGTGGCTCTTGTGGCGGCAGGCGTGGTGGCAAAGAAAGCGCTTGACTCCCTGTCCTTCGACGCAAAGCTCGTCCGTCTCGGGGGCAGCGACGACCCGAAGGAATGGGACAGTCTCGTGGAGAAGGCCGCCGCTGACGGCGACTCCCTCGGCGGCATCGTGGAATGCAGGGTTGAAGGTATGCCCATAGGTTTGGGAGAGCCCTTCTTCGATTCTGTCGAGTCGCTGATATCGCACGCCGTTTTCTCAATCCCCGGAGTCCGGGGGATAGAATTCGGAGACGGGTTCGCGGCCTCGGATATGCGCGGCTCGCAGCACAACGACCCGTTCGGGGCCGACGGCCCGGCGAAAAACGGCAGCGGAGGGGTGAACGGCGGACTTTCGAACGGCGCACCGCTGGTATTCAGGGTGGCCTTCAAGCCGACTTCAAGCATAGCGAAGTCCCAACGGACCTGGAACTTCAAGGACGGGCGGCAGGATACCCTTGAGATAAAAGGGAGGCACGACGTATGCTTCGTGCGCAGGACACCCGTCATCGTGGAGGCCGTCACGGCAATAGTCCTGGCCGACCTGGTCTAGCCGAAAGCTTCAAAAAATCCGGGGAAAGACTTCTCCACGCAGTCCGGGCTGTCGATATCGACCGGCGAGGACGCGCCGAGCGAAGCAACCTTTATCGCCATGGCGACCCGGTGATCGGAGTGGGCCGGGAACAGCCCCCCTTTCAGGAGATTGCCGCTGAGCGCCCTGGAGGCAAGAGTATGGCCCTCTATCGTAAGCACGTCCCCCTCGTATGAGGCGGCCACACCGAATCTCTCCATCATCTCCATTATCGACCGGAGTCTGTCAGACTCCTTGGCGTGCAGCCTGTCCGTTCCGAAAAGTGTAGTGGTCCCCTCGCAGAAGGCCGCGAGCACGGCGGTGACGGGGAAAAGGTCGGGGGCGTTGGACAGGTCGAAGGAAAAACCGCGCAGAGGGCCCTTGCCGACACTTATTATCTTCCTTTCCTCATCTTCGCTCACGTTCGCTCCGGCCTCGACCAATATGTCCAGTATCGAAAGATCCGCCTGAAGCGACGACGAATCCAGCCCCTCTATCTCGACGTGGCCGAAAACCGCCCCGGCCACAAGAAAGTTGGCGGCGGCGCTCCAGTCCGTCTCGAGCGTGACGTCAGCGGCGCGGTAACTCCCGCTTTTCAGGCGGAAGGATATGGCCTCGCAACCGTCCCAGTCTTCACGTCCCAGTATCCGGACATCTCCCTCCATTTCGGAACAATAGTGGACGCCGAAACGCTTCAGAACGTCCAAGGTCATATACATATAAGGTATGCTGGCCGGTTCGTCGACCACTATGGCAGCCCTCTCGGAACAAAGCGGGGAGGCCATAAGCAGCCCCGATATAAGTTGGGAGCCGCCCTTTCCGGAAATCTCCGCGAAACCCGGTATCAGCCGGCCCTTGACCTTGAGCGGAATGTTTTCCCTGGAAAGAAGCACCCCGAACGAAGCCATTATATCGGTTGACAACGGCAGAGGCCGCGAAAGGAGAGTCCCCCGGCCGCCGATACCGAACTCTCCCGGCCCTATGGCCGCAAGTATCGGGATAAGCAGCCTGGCAAGCAGCCCCGACTCCCCGGCATCTATCTGCGTCAACGTCAACTTGTCATTGATCGGAGATATACCCTTGATTGTCAACTCGTCTCCGTTTCGGGTCACCTCCGCTCCAAGTGCTCTTGCCGCCTTGATGGCGGACTCGCTGTCTCCGCAGGGCGTATAGCCACGAAGCCGCGACTCCCCCTCGGCAAGGGCGGCGGCAATGACGGCGCGCTGGACGAAACTCTTCGACGAGGGCATCCTGAGGCCGGTCCTGAAATACCCCGGAACGTCTTTATATACCTCCTTGTACATTATGTCGGCCGGCTGCTGGCCCGCGGCGCCCGCAGACTCCGCGTCCACCGACGCATAGGAGAACGGCGCACCTCTCCGGAGACATTCCAGCCGCGACTCCCGGCCGGCCTCCCCCATCGCGAAGGCGATGATGCGACCGCGGCGGGCCTCCGTGTACAGGGAATACAATCTCTGAAGGTCCTCCCCGCCCGCGGCGGTCGTAACGACCTTCGCGATGTCTCCACCGTAGCGGAAGCACCTTTCGACAACCTGTTCCAGCAACGCCGCATCAGGTGTACCCTCAAAGTCGTGGAACGAACGTATAAGCTCCACCCCGTTGTCGCGGCACACTCTCTGGATATATTTGCTCGCCGCCACCGGGGCGTCAACCTCAAGGTCTATGAAAGCGGCTCCGGCCTTGGCGGCGACAGTCAGCCTGTGGGTGGCATCGGGGCGCTCATCCAGGCGGCAGGTCGCGACGAGCGGCTTGTCCGTCCCCTCGAAAATCTCCCGAATCTGCCCGTCGGTAATGTCAAGACGGTCGAGCCGCAGTTCGGCACACTCACACCAATCCTGTCCGAGTATCTCCACGATACGCTCGAAAGAGCCCCTGCAGATTGAAACGCAAATCATAATTTCCCTATCTCCACCTGACCTGTCCTGACGGGGAAAACAAACCTGACCCTGCCACCCTTGGATTTCTTGTCCGCATCTATCGCCATCTTCAGTTCTTCCTCAGGGTACGGCAACTCGGTAGGGAACCCGCATCTGCGGAAATCCTCCACCAATCCGTTCACAAAGGCCTCATCCGTCTTGTGGCGCTCCAGGGCCAGCCGCGCCGCACGGACAATCCCCATCGCGACGGCCTCTCCGTGCGAGTAGCGGCCCGGCTTCCCCTTCTGTTGCTGGAGCCACTCTATCGCGTGGCCGTAGGTGTGCCCCAGGTTAAGTTTGCGGCGGCTGCCCTTCTCCTCAGGATCCCACCATACGATGCGCCGCTTTGTTCGGGCGGCCTTCCTTATCAGACCGGAAAGGTCCGAACGGCTGCTGACGGCCTCTATCGCCTTTCTATACAGGGTCGGATTCGTCACGAGGAAAGTCTTTACCAACTCCACGGCTCCGGAGACATACTCCCTTTCCGGCAGCGTCTTCAGGTACTGCGTCCTTATGATTACCTTGTCCGGCTTGCGGAAGACACCCACCATATTCTTGAACCCGTCGAGATTGACCCCGGTCTTGCCGCCGTAGGCCGCATCGACCATCGCAAGAAGCGTGGTGGGGACATACACGCATCGGACACCCCTCTTGTAGATTGCAGCCACGAACCCCGCGATATCAGTGGTAAGCCCGCCTCCGACGGCGACTATGGTGGCATCCCTGTCTGCGCCCTCGCGCAGAAGCCACCTGCAAATCCTCCGTACGGTATCCAGGGTCTTGTCCTCCTCGCGCGCCAGGACAGGGAACATAGGACACCCGTCGGCAACGTCCCGGGCAATGTCCTCGACGTTGCTGTCATAAAGAACGAATCTCCTGTGGTTCCATCCGAGCATAATGCGAAGTTAGTCAGAAAATTTGATAAATCGGCTTTTTGCCTTAACTTTGCGCGCTTGCCCGAGTGGCGGAATTGGTAGACGCGCTGGACTCAAAATCCTGTGTCCTTAAAAGACGTGCCGGTTCGAGCCCGGCCCCGGGCACCAGGCCGGAGCCCCCTGATTGTTCAGCGGGGTTCTTTTTTATGTCCCTTATACCCCGTTTCCCGGAAACGTACGGTTCTAACGCCCTGAAATGATTGACGTGATGATGTCTGCAGCGGCTTTGGAGAGCCGGTAGGAAGACGCATTGGCGTGATTGATCATCACCGAAAAGATAACGGGCGAAGAATTGCCGGGCAGGTAATACCCGCTGTAGCACTTGACCCCCGACATGGTTCCGCTTTTGAGGTGAACCGACTTCCTTGCGCTCTCGGGAAGATTCGTAAGAAAATCCGCCACCGTTCCGTTTTCCCCGGCAGTGGGGAGACATTCAAGGAAAGTCCCTGTCCCGTCGTTTTGCAGCATATATCCAAGCAGGCGACATATATATTCCGGAGAAACCAGATTCGTCGAGGACAACCCGCTTCCATCCGTTATCACCGGGGCCGCGACGGGAGCGAAGCCGAGAGAGTCCAGAATCATTCTCTCCGCACGGATGGAGGATTCATAACCGGAATCGCCGAAGCGTTCCTTCCCCAGAGTCCTGAATACCGTTTCCGCCAAAAAATTGTCGCTCTCCCTCATAAGCGGCACAAGTATGTCCCTCAGCGGGCACGATAACGTGACGCCGATTTCAACCGCTTCCTCAGGAGTGCGGCCTGTGGAGAATCCGCCAACGTTGATGCCCCTTGCCAACAGATACCGGGCGAACTCCCGGGCGCAGGTCATTTCGGGGTTCTTGTTGCTGCATCTGACAGTCCTCTGCCGTTGCCCCGCCGCAAAGGTCCCGCGCAGGACGGCATTGTCGGAATATTCGACAGTGTAGAGATAGAGCCTGTCTCCCGTCCCCTCGCTGCCGGTCGTACAGTCATATATGAAATTCATCCAGGGCGTGTCAGGATATGCCTGCTTGATTTTCAATGAATCTCCCGGGCAGGCCCCGGCCTGGACATTGAAATTCAGGATATTTCCGGCAAATTGCAACCCCGTCACCCCTGTTCCGTAATAGGTCCCGGCGTCGGCGATTTCCCAGTGGGGATTTTCGTTCATCCCGCCGAAACTTTCACCGTCACCGATGACCCTGCCCCTGATTTCCGAAATGCCGCGGGACCGGAGCATCTCCATCCAGAATGCGAAGACCGTGTCGGGGGAATCCGGATATGCAAGGGTGGGATCTCCCCCGCCTCTTATGAACACGTCTCCGTCGAGGACACCGTCCTCGATTTTGCCGGAAACGGCAAGCACGGTAGGATATCGGTATCCGTCCCCCAGATATTCGAGTGCTGACGCTGTCGTCAACAGTTTCATATTGGATGCCGGGACAAACAGGGCGCCGGCATTGTGGAAGGCCAGCGTGTCCCCGTCAGGCGTATATGCGCACACTCCGACGTACGCGCCGTTCAACTCGTTGTGCGCCCCGATACATCTGTCAACATTGATTCCTGCCGTAGCGGGCAATACTGCCGCCACAAGGGCAACAAGACATATAACCTTCTTCATAACAAATTCTTCGGACGCGCGAGAAGGTCATACTCCTCGGCGTCGGTAATCTCGACGTCCATAAATTGTCCGACAAGCGCGTCGGCGGACTGCCCGGGGAAATCATCCGGGCCGGGCTTCACCAATATCTCCCCATCGACGTCAGGGCTTTCGAAACGGCTTCGACACACCAGCGTATCACCCGGAACGCTGTCCACAATCACTCTTTCCACCGTCCCGATCCGGCGGCGGTTGTTGGCGAGTGAAATCTCCGCCTGCAAGGTCATAAGAGCATCGAGCCGCTCCTGCTTCACCTCTGCGGGAACTTCGTCCCTATAGTGACCTGCGCCGTAAGTGCCTTCCTCCTCGGAATACTTGAACGCGCCCATCCGGTCGAACCGGGTGTCCCTGACGAAGTCCATCAGTTCGGCAAATTCCTTCTCCCCCTCTCCGGGATGGCCGACCATAAGGGTGGTTCTCAATACGATACCCGGCACCGCATGTCTGAACTTCTCTATCTGCGCCCTTACTTCAACCCCGGTCGTATGACGGTGCATCTGCGAAAGAACCCTGTCGGAAGCGTGCTGCAGGGGGATGTCCAGATACGGGCAAATCTTCGGATTGGAGGCCATAAGCGCAAGCACGTCATCCGGGAAGCCGTCCGGATAGCAATAATGCATCCTTATCCACTCTATGCCGTCAACCCCGGAAAGAGCCTCAAGCAGAGTCGCAAGCGCCCTCCGTCCATAAAGGTCCAGGCCATACCGGCCTGTATCCTGAGCCACCACTATAAGCTCCTTCACTCCGGCCGCGGCAAGACTCTTCGCCTCAGCCACCAGCCTTTCGAGCGGCACGGAGACGTGACGTCCGCGAATAAGCGGGATTGCACAGTATGAACAGCGCCGGTCGCAACCTTCGGAAATCTTCAGGAAAGCATAGTGGCGGGGCGTGGTCAGATGGCGGGGCGCGTCGCTCGCAAACGGGGCGAATGACACCTCAACGCCCAGATATCTGAGCAGCGGATTGAAATCCCTTGCCCCGAACCAGGCATCGACCTCCGGGATACCCTCCCTTAAATCTCGTTCATAACGCTGTGACAGACAGCCGAATACAACCACCTTCCCGACGTTCCCCTCCTTTTTCATCTGTACCGCCTCAAGGATGGCGGCAATGGATTCCTCCTTTGCGTCACCGATGAATCCGCAGGTGTTGAGAAGAAGAAAGTCGGTGCGCGCTGCGGCGTCTCCCTCCTCCACTATGGTGTAAGCGGGTTCGAGAACGGCAAGCAGATGCTCCGTATCGACGGTATTCTTGCTGCAACCCAGCGTTATAATCTTCAATGAAGGCATATCCGTTGTCAAATATACGACTTGCTTCCGATACGTCAATGACCCCGCAGTCGCAAGGACTGGCGGGGTCACTGCCATCAGACGGGCCCTTGCAGACCCTCGGAAGGAAATTATTCGGCGGACTCCCCGGCCGGCGTCGCTGCGGCTTCGGCTGCAGGAGCTTCGGCGGCGGGAGCCTCCGCAGCAGCGGCCTTCTTGGCTCCGCTGCGGCGCGTAGTCTTCTTCGCCGGCTTGCCCGCGGTCGCCAGGGCGGCCTCGTTGAAGTCAACGAACTCTATAAGCGCCATCTCGGCGGCGTCTCCCTGACGGAAGCCAACCTTGAGAACCCTGGTGTATCCGCCCGGGCGGGTGGCCACCTTGGGGGCAATGGTACGGAAAAGCTCCGTAACCGCCTCCTTGTCCTTGAGATAGCTGAACACTATACGACGCGAATGGGTCGTATCTTCCTTGGACTTTGTCACGAGGGGCTCAACGTAGGTCTGCACAGCCTTCGCCTTGGCAAGCGTCGTGGTAATCCTCTTCTTGAGAATCAGCGATGACGCCAGATTGGCGAGGAGCGCCTTGCGGTGGCCGCTCTTGCGACCAAGATGATTGATTGCTTTATTGTGTCTCATCTCTATGCGTTCTTTTTCTTTGAATCAATATTGTACTTGCTCACATCCATTCCGAACGAAAGCTTCATCTTCTCAACTATCATATCGATTTCACCCATCGACTTGCGGCCGAAGTTACGGAACTTCATAAGCTCGCTGCGCGAGTAGGACACGAGGTCTGCGAAGGTGTCGATATCCGCCGACTTGAGACAGTTGTATGCCCTTACCGAAAGCCCTACGTCGGAGAGCTTGGTCAGAAGCAGATGCCTCATGCGGAGAGAATCCTCGTCAAGTTCGTTGCCGCTGAATTCGACAGCGTTCTCGACGGTGATTTTCTTGTCGTCGGTGAACAGTTTGAAATGGTAAATGAGGATATTGGCGGCTTCCTGAAGAGCATTGCCCGGAGTGATGGACCCGTCGGTTTCAATCTCGAGGTTCAACTTCTCATAGTCTGTCTTCTGCTCGACACGCCAGTTCTCCACCGTCCAGTTGACCTTGCGGATAGGAGTGTAGATGGCATCGACGGGAATGGTTCCGATAGGAGTATTCTCATCCCTGAGTTCCTCGGCCGGAACAAAACCGCGCCCCTTGGTGATGACCAGGGTCATCTCTATCTTCACTGACGGCTCGAGGGAGCAGATGTGCTGGTCAGGATTCAACACCTGGAAAGAAGACAATCCCTTGGAGAGGTCTCCGGCGGTAAACTCCTGCTTGCCGCTGACAACTATATTCGCTGTCTCCGTATCGACGGTCTCGACCATACGCTTGAAACGCACCTTCTTGAGATTGAGGATGATGTCCTGCATCCCCTCGATGACTCCGGGGATTGTCGCAAACTCCTGGTCAACGCCGGCGATCTTAATCTGAGAGATGGCAAACCCTTCAAGAGAGGCGAGCAGTATGCGGCGGAGGGCGTTGCCTATGGTCTGTCCGTATCCGGGCTCAAGGGGCCTGAATTCGAAACGCCCAAGGGTGTCCGTTCCTTCGAGCATAATCACCTTATCGGGTTTCTGAAATGCTAAGATTGCCATAATTGTTTTCTTTTTGGTGTTAAATGCTACTTGGAATAAAGGTCAACGATAAGCTGTTCGTTGATGGACTCGGGAATGTCCGCACGTGCGGGGAGGTTCAGGAACTTGCCCACAAGTGTCTTGGAGTCGAACTCGAGCCAGGAATACTTCGTTGTGGAAGCGACGCTGGCCTGAATGACCTCGAGGCTCTTGGAACGCTCCCTTACCGCAACGGAATCGCCGGGCTTCACCTGGGTCGAGGGCACGTTGCACACCTTCCCGTTGAGGGTGATGTGGTGGTGCGACACGAGCTGGCGCGCGGCTGCCCTCGAAGGGGCTATGCCGAGGCGGTAAACCACGTTGTCAAGTCTCGACTCGAGAAGGAGGACGAGGTTCTCGCCTTTCTGTCCCGCCATACGCGAAGCCTTGTCATAGGTGTTGTGGAACTGACGCTCGAGAACACCATACATATACTTGACCTTCTGCTTCTCCTTGAGCTGGATGCCGTACTCCTTGAGTTTCTTTCTCTTGGAAGCAAGGCCGTGCTGTCCCGGAGGATAATTTCTCTTTTCAAAGTCCTTGTCGGCGCCGAAAATGGGCTCGCCGAACTTACGTGCAATCTTGGTGCTGGGACCTGTATATCTTGCCATAATGTTCTATACTTTAAAAATCAAACTTTACGACGGCCCTTGGGACGGCATCCGTTGTGGGGCATAGGGGTAACGTCGATGATCTCGGTCACGATGATACCCGCGTTGTTTATGGTACGGATTGCGGACTCACGGCCTGCACCGGGGCCCTTCACATAGCACTTCACCTTCCTCAAGCCGGCATCAAAGGCCGTCTTGGCAGCATCCTCGGCCGCCATCTGGGCAGCATAAGGAGTGTTCTTCTTCGAGCCTCTGAAACCGCACTTTCCCGCGGAGCCCCAGCTGATGACCTGGCCCTGCGCGTTGGTAAGTGAAACAATCACATTGTTGAAGGTTGATGAAATATGGGCCTGCCCATAAGCTTCAACCTTGACAACTCTTTTGGATGTTGTAGTTTTCTTTGCCATAATTCATCAATTTTACTTGGTCGCCTTCTTCTTGTTGGCAACTGTCTTCTTCTTGCCCTTGCGTGTACGGGCGTTGTTCTTGGTACTCTGGCCGCGAACCGGAAGACCCGCACGATGGCGGATTCCGCGGTAGCAACCGATATCCATAAGACGTTTGATGTCCATCTGGACGGAAGAGCGAAGCTCTCCCTCAATCCTGCGCTCGCCCACGGCTGCGCGGATGGCGGCTGTCTGGGCGTCGTCCCAGTCTCCGACCTTGATGGAGGGGTCAATGCCGCACTGCGCGAGAATCTTCCTTGCAGAGCTGCGACCGATTCCGAAGATATAGGTCAAACCTATCTCTCCCCTTTTGTTGTTCGGTAAATCAACACCGGCTATTCTTGCCATAATCTATACTGCTGTTTTGTTTTACAATTAACTGTTATCCCTGACGCATCTTGAACTTGGGGTTCTTCTTGCAGATAACGTACAGACGACCTTTGCGACGTACGATTTTGCAATCTTCGCTGCGTTTCTTGATGGATGTCTTGACTTTCATATCTTGAAATTTTTATTTGTATCTGAAAGATATTCTTCCTTTCGTCAAATCATAAGGTGATATTTCAACGCGAACCCTGTCGCCCAGAAGAATATGGATGAAGTTCATTCTCATCTTGCCCGAAATGTTGCAGAGCAGGACGTGACCATTCTCAAGCTCGACCTTGAACATCGCGTTCGGAAGGGTCTCTATGACCTTCCCATCTTGTTCTATTGCTACTTGTTTTGACATTGAATTCTTAAAAATTGATTCTGGAATCTTTCTCGATATACTCAAAGGTTGACAGCTGTTCAGCTTTACCGCGACGGACAACAACCGTAAGCTCGTAATGAGCCGATTTCTTATGATCGGAGGTCTTGACGGCCCAGCCGTTTCCGGCAAGGTAAACGTCCTTCACCCCTTCATTTATCATCGGTTCGACACATATAACCATTCCCTCGACAAGATGCGTTCCCCTGCCGGGTCTGCCATAGTTGGGCACTCCCGGTTGTTCGTGCATCTCCCTGCCGAGCCCGTGGCCTTCCAAAGCTCTGACCACGGAGAACCCGAATGATTCTGCATACGACTGCACCGCGTATCCGATGTCGCCGGTCCTGTTTCCCGCCACAGCGGCTTTTATCCCCTCATAAAGAGAGGCCTTGGTCGCATCAAGGAGCTTTCTGGTGGCGGCATCCACCTCCCCGACGGGGAAAGTGTACGCGGAATCACCGTTATAGCCCTTGTACAATGTCCCGCAGTCCACCGACACGATGTCGCCCTCCTTGAGGACATAGTCCGACGGGAATCCGTGGACCACCGTGTCGTTGACCGACAGGCAAAGCGCTGCGGGGAAGCCCTCATAACCGAGGAAAGAAGGTACAGCTCCGTGATCGCGGATAAAAGTCTCTGCCACCCTGTTCAACTCGAGAGTTGTCACACCCGGGGCGACAATCCTGCCGACTTCCGCCAAGGTCTTCGAGACCAGCACGGCGTTTTCGCGAAGGAGCTCTATCTCTTCCTCAGTCTTGGGCTTGACCATCTTCCTTCAAAGTTTCAAAGAACTACATACCTGAGCGCCCGCTCAGACGGCCCGTCTTCATCAGTCCGTCATAGTGGCGCATCAGCAAATAACTCTCAATCTGCTGGAGCGTATCCAGAACAACACCCACAAGAATCAGCAGCGACGTGCCGCCGTAGAAACTTGCAAACTGGTTGTTCACTCCCAGCTTCATCGCGAAGGCGGGGAGAATGGCTATGAACGCCAGGAAAATCGACCCGGGGAGAGTCACTCTGGACATAATGTCGTCGAGATACTCCACTGTCTTCTTTCCGGGCTTCACTCCGGGGATGAACCCTCCGTTCTTCTTCATATCCTCCGCCATCATGGTGGGGTTCACCGTGACAGCCGTGTAGAAGTACGTGAAGATAACTACAAGGAGTCCGAAGATAAAGTTGTACCAGAACCCGGTATAGTTGCCGAGCGTGGCCGCCAGACCTCTCGTCGCATCAAAGCGCGAGAAGAGAAGCGGGAAGAGCATCAGGGCCTGGGCGAAGATGATGGGCATAACGCCGGCCGCATTTATCTTCAAGGGGATGTACTGGCGCACACCTCCGAACTGACGGTTGCCGATAACCCTCTTCGCATACTGGACGGGCACCCTGCGGACAGCCTGTACAAGCGCGATGGCGGCAATGACAACGAAGAACCAGATGAGGAACTCCACAAGAAGGAGGAGCATACCGCCATTGGTCGTTGAAAGCTTGCTGGACCCTTCGGCCACGAGGGCGTAGGGGAGCCTGGCGACGATACCTATCATAATGATGAGCGAGATACCGTTGCCGATACCGCGGTCAGTGATGCGCTCGCCGAGCCACATCACGAACATCGAGCCGGCCATCAGAATAAGCGTTGAAATCAGATTGAACGCAAAAGGACTCCATCCGAGACCGTTGACGGCAAGGAAAGCCTCTGCGGGAATCTGGCTGTGAAGAGCCGCCATATATGCGGGGCCCTGGATGCAGATGATGACAAGCGTAAGCCAGCGTGTCATCTGGTTCATCTTCTTGCGTCCGCTTTCACCCTCCATCTGGAGTTTGCGGAAGTAAGG
>JAKSJZ010000010.1 GCA_024401995.1 Bacteroidales bacterium | reverse complement strand
AGCACAATGACCTGGCTGCAGTAAACATGGAGGTGTGCCGCAACAACGGCCCGGAGAACGGATTCCTTCAAAAAGTCAGGGACCTCTGCTCGGCGCGCGGAATAGTGCTTATCTTCGACGAATGCACCAGCGGTTTTCGTGAGACCTTCGGAGGGTTGTACAAGAAATATGGGGTCGAGCCGGATATGGCAATCTTCAGCAAGACCATGGGCAACGGCTATGCGATATCGGCGGTGGTCGGGAAGGAGTGGATAATGCAGGCTGCCCAGAAAACCTTCATAAGCAGCACTTTCTGGACCGAGAGGATAGGACCGGCGGCGGCATTGGCCGCATTGGACGTTATGGAGAAGGAGAGATCCTGGGAGAAGATAACCGCCATTGGCCTGGAAAACAGGAAGCGCTGGCAGGCGCTCGCGGATAAATACGGACTTGCGATAAAACAATGGGGGATTCCGGCGCTTGCCGGATATACCTTCGACAGTCCCCGCGCATTGGAGTACAAGACTTATATCACGCAGGAAATGCTGGGACGCGGATATCTGGCCGGGAACAGTATGTACACCTGCCTTTGCCACACTCCCGATATTCTGGACGGCTTCTTTAAGGAGCTCGACCATCTTTTCGGGGACATACGCGAATTCGAGGACGGACGTGACGTGATGAAGGAACTCAAGGGGCCCGTCTGCCATTCCGGGTTTGCAAGATTGAACTGACACCATTTTGAGGCGCAAGGTTTATTTCCGCGCAGATGCCGGACGAGAAACTGGCTACGGACATTTTATCCGCAGCCTGGCCCTTGCCGATATGCTGAAGGACGATTTCGAGTGTACGTTCTTCACCTGTTCGCCTACGGAATATCAGGTGCGCGAGGTGTCGCGCGTATGTCCTCTGGTGGCGCTCCCTTCGGAGGACCACGCACTGCGGCCGTTCCTCGATATGCTTGACGGCGATGAAATCGTAGTTCTGGACAATTATTTCTTTGACCGGGAATACCAGGAGTCCGTAAGATCCAAAGGGTGCGTTCTTGTCTGCATAGACGATATCCATACCCGTACGTTTGCGGCGGATATGGTGATAAGTCCTTTTGTAACGGATCCTGGCCTTTACCGCCTTGCCGCACGCGACGCTTTTCTTGCCATAGGACTGAGGCACTCGCCGTTACGCCATCCCTTTCTTTCCCCCTTGCCGTCAAAATCGAGGAGGTTCGAATGGCTTGTTTGTTTCGGTGGCTCGGACCCGTGCGGTTTGACGGAACGGTATTCCGAAGCGGTATGCAGCGCATATCCGGGAGCCTCGGTGGCGGTAGTGGCGGGGGATGGTTGCGTCCGGCGTTCTTTTCCTGAAGGTGTAAGCGTTTATGAAAGTCTCGATGCGACGCAGATGGCGGCTCTGATGAGCGATTCCCGGAAGGTGCTCTGCCCGGTAAGCACGGTCTGCTGCGAGGCCCTGGCGTGCGGATGTGAGGTGTATGCGGGATATTACGTGGATAATCAGGAAGATGCTTACAAGACTTTTACCGCTGGGGAATACATTCATCCTTTGGGAGACTTGAGGCTGGGAGGAACCTTTGACCCGGACGACGGCGCCGGACTGAAAAAGTTGTCGTTTTCCGGGGTCCGGGATACTTTCCGCTCATTGTTCCGTGCCCTTTCCCTGCAGATTATCAATTATACCGATTTGACACGGGATATGAGCAGAAAGGTCTGGGAGGCGCGCAATGAAGAATCCGTACGGAGGTGTATGACCAATCCTGCGCCGTTCGGCTTCGACAGCCATTGCGCTTTTGTCGATGGACTCCGCGGTGACTGTTCCAGACTTTACTTTGCTTTTTTTGACGGTGACAATTTCGTCGGGTCGTACGATTTCACCGGAATAATCGACGGTGAAAGTGCGGAAAGAGGCCTTTATGTGGCAGCTCCTTACCGGCGTATGGGTATTGCCTCCGCAATGGAGTCGGTTATGGAGTGCCTGATTGTCAGAAGAGGGGTGCGCCGTCTGCGGGCCGAGGTCCTGAAGTCCAACGGGAATTCGATTTCATTTCATCGTGCCGCGGGGTATGAAGTCCTTGGCGAGGATGACGAATATGTTTATATGGTGAGGGATATTTTATGAAACCGGTGTTTATCGTTGCGGAATTGTCGGCCAATCACGGCCACAGGTTGGAAACGGCGCTTGAGTCGGTGCGTGCCGCTGCGCGTGCCGGCGCCGATGCAGTCAAACTCCAGACTTATACGGCGGATACAATCACGCTCAAATGTTCTGCTCCGGATTTTGTGGTGAAGGGAACTGCTTTATGGGACGACAGAACCCTGTACGATTTGTATGAGGAGGCCTTCACGCCCTGGGAATGGCACAAGGCTTTGTTTGAGGAGGCGGAGAAATGTGGGATCAGGTGTTTTTCCACGCCTTTCGATTCATCCGCAGTGGATTTTCTAGAATCTCTTGGCAATCCGATATACAAGATTGCCAGTTTCGAGATTACGGACATACCGCTTATCGAGAAGGCTGCATCAAAAGGAAAGCCTATGGTGATTTCCACCGGAATCGCGACTCCCGAGGACATCGAACTGGCCATCAATGCCTGCCGGGCCTGCGGCAACAGTGACATCACGCTCTTGAAATGTACGTCCGCTTATCCTGCGCCGGTGGAAGATGCCAATCTCAAGACTATGGCCGATATGCAGGAAAGGTTCGGCGTGAAGGTCGGTCTTTCAGACCATACAATGGGGTCCGACGTTGCTCTTGCCGCAGTTGCGATGGGGGCGTGTAGGCTGGAGAAGCATTTTATCCTTGACCGCTCCATAGGAGGGCCGGATGCGGCGTTCTCGATGCAGGCGGATGAATTCGCATCACTGTGTACCGCGGTGAGGAATGTGGAGAAGGCGATAGGGACTGTGAACTATCCGGAGGACATTTCCTCCATTAGGGGGAGGCAATTCAGCCGTTCCCTTTATGTTGCCGAAGATATGAGGAAGGGTGACCTCATCAATGGACGGAACGTGCGCTCGGTGCGGCCCGGATACGGACTCCATCCGAAATATCTCAAGGATTTGATCGGGCACAGGGTCAATCGCGACCTTCAGGCCGGTACACGTTTTTCCCTTGATTTTGTGGATCAGTCTTCAACGTAGTTTTTGAAATACGTGATTTTGGGAATCTCGGCGCTGCGGAATCCCTTTTTATATCTGGCTATCTCCAGCAGTTTCCTGTCATTGTCGGTTTGAGGGGCAAAATAGTAGTTGTCGCCCATCTCGTACCTTTCGATGCCCCTGGTTTTCAAGTATTTAATGGCTTCCCACTGTATGATGTCTCCTATATGTCCATTCAGACAAGCGGCGTCCAGGGTGGCGTAAGAGGCGTAATAGGCGGATTTCTTGTATATCATCATCAATGCCGCCGCGCAATATGAGGGGCTTCCGTCCAGTTTGAGCATTACCAGACAGGCATTCCCGGACTCGATCCATTCGTACATACAGTCCCACGATTTGTCCGTGCGTGTCTGCCGACCGGCGTCTGTTTTGTGTATTTCCTTGAATTCGAGCAACTTGCTTTTGTCGGCGTTGCTGCTGTCGAATATTTCGACAGAATATCCGGCATCGCGTATTATCTGCTTGATGGCGGCCTTGTGACCTTTTCTCATTTTTCTGAGTATCGCGTCCTCCGGTAGTGTCAGGTCAACTATGTTGGTGGTAGAGAAGTGAAGCTGCGCACCCTCGTCCATCATATTGAATGCAGAGAAATCCTTGAAGTATTCGCATTCGACAAGGGGGTCGATGATGAACTTGCCATAGTGGATGCCGTACTCGGAGACTATGGACGCGATTTCTTCCCTGATTGCCTCCACTACGTTGGAGCGTTTGATTTCGCTGTCGTCGGCAAATGCCGGGAGGGGGGTATAATCCCCGTACATCGCAAAACAGTCGAAATTGCGTTCCGGATAACTGTATTCTGCCAGCAGCGGCACGATGGCTTGAATCTGGCCGCCCTGTTTGACCATAAAGGAAAAATTCCGCGTATTGGAGTCAAAGCGACAACAGGATGAATATTTCTGCCAGGCCGAGGTGTGCCTCATCCAGGCGGATGACGAATGGAGTGCAAATTCGTCCCATTGGGAGACGTTGCTGTCATTCAGGTATTCGATTTCCATACAATATGGTTTTTGCTATGCTTGTTGCGACCCCGCTGCCTTTTTCACAGTATTCGCGTGCCGCTTTTCCGGCTTCGGCAAGATATCCGGGGTCGTATTTGAGCCCGTCATACCACTCCGAAAGTCCGGCGGAATCGCTTATGGAATGGCCGCCTCCGGCATCGATCAGCCCCTGGCAATGGCGATAGGAGCCGAACTTCGGACCGAATGAAACGGGAATGCCGTAGGCCGCAGGCTCTATGACGCTGTGAGGGGAACAGTCAAAGCCCGAGCCGACATATGCGGCAAAGCCATAGCGGTAAACCTTTGCGAGTAGCCCCACGGTATTTATTATCAGTACTTGGGCATTCTCATAACCGTCGCTGAGTCTGGTGTACACCTCGCACCTTCCGTGGATTTTATTCTTTATGCTTTCGACTTCCCTGTCGCCGATTTCGTGGGGGACTATGAGGAATTTGTCTTCCGGATGGGAATTCGCAAGATCTGAAATGACTGCTTCATCCTCGTCGGGAAGC
Organism: Bacteroidales bacterium; assembly: GCA_024401995.1. Lineage (GTDB taxonomy): Bacteria > Bacteroidota > Bacteroidia > Bacteroidales > UBA932 > Cryptobacteroides. Next base: position 26,394 of record JAKSJZ010000010.1, on the reverse strand, counting down.
ACGCTGCCGGCAACAAACACCTTTGCGCCGCCGCTCCAACGGTCTATCGTGGGGTCGCGCCACTCCTGCCCGGCTATCCGCATCACCCTGTCCATCCGGGGGTCGCCCATAAGGGAGGCGTTCACGGCTCCAATCTTCTCAAGCAGTTCCAGTGATTCCGCATCGCGGACCAGTATCTTGGTAAAGCACGTCCTAAGTGCTTTTCTGTAGAGAAAGCCGGCGGGCTTGAAGTAAAACATCGACTTTTCGAATCTGGCCGAGACAAGATATGTCTCTATCCGGCGCCTTCGCAGTTCGAAAAGCAGATTCAGCCAGTAGTCGCTGATTGAAAAAATCGCCTTGATCGGGTTGACGGCATTGAGGAAGCGCTTGGCGTTGCCTATGGTGTCCAGCGGGATGAAGAACACCCAGTCGGCTATCGGGTTGTTCTTATGATAATCATATCCGGACGGGGAGAAAAAGGTGACCAGGACCCTGATTTCAGGACGTTCGGCTTTCATCAGTTCGATGACCGGGCTTATTTCTTCGAATTCCCCGTATGATGCCGAGTGGACCCATATGATGTTGCCCTGCCCTGCGCAGGACTTTTCTATCCTGGACAGCAACCCTATTCTTCCCTTTATGAAGGAGTTTATCTTCTCAAAAGATGCCATTGTCGCACAATGTCCTGCAATCCAAACCGCTAAATTAAACAAATTGTCGCGCGTTTCCCAAATACCGGACGGTTTCGGGCAAATTTTTTTTAACTTTGCGGATAATGTGAATTCGGAAATTGATATGAAAAGATTGATTCTGTCGGCCGCGGCCGTCTTTGCGGCGCTGACCGTGTCGGCTTCGCCCAAGCCCAAGTATGTGTTCTACCTTATCGGTGACGGTATGGGGGTGAACGAGGTGTATGGTACGATTATGTACAACAGGTCTACGGGCACGGGGCCGCAGACCATAAATTTCTGGGACTTTCCGGTGAGGACCTTCATCACCACACGGTCCGCATCTTCGCTTACCACCGACTCGGCTGCCGCCGGTACGGCGCTCGCCACCGGCAACAAGACGTACAACGACGCGATGGGAGTGGGCCCGGATACGCTTGCGCTCAGCAATATCGCCGAGTGGGCGAAGGCTTCGGGCGCCGGTGTGGGCATAGCGACGTCGGTGCCGCTCAATCACGCCACTCCAGCCGCCTTCTATGCGCATACGAAGAGCCGCAACGAGCACGACGTTATATTGAACCAGTATATCGGCTCGCAGGTCGACTTCATCGCCGGGAGCGGTATCCTCACCGAGGAGAAGCGTACTGGCCGCAATTCGGCCGCGCTCGAGGCTCTCGTCAGGGAGGCCGGAGTGAAGGTCCTTTACAAGGACGAGTTTGACCGCGCCGGGACGGTCGACGGCAGGGTTATGTGCCTTGGCAAGCCCGGTACGGGCAGCGACCTTACCTATGCGGTTGACCGCGGGGAGGAGGACGTCACCCTGGGGGATTTCGTGAAGGCGGGCATCGACTATCTGTCCGCCAACTATATGAAGGAGGGATTCTTCTTTATGATTGAGGGAGGAAATATCGACCACGCCGCCCATAACGAGGACGCTTATGCCGTCTTCGGGGAGATGAACGACTTCGCGGCGACCATAGACATAATCCTGGACTTCTACAGGAAGCATCCGGACAATACCCTGATTGTGGTTACTTCGGATCACGATACAGGGTCGTTCATCGCCTCTTGGAAGAAGATGCCGGACGACAAGTCCACGATAGCCCGCCAGCGCGGTTCGGAAGACAGGATAAATGAAGCCTTCCGCGAGTTCCTCGCTTCCCATAACGGCAATATTCCCGACTGGAAGGAGGCCAAGGCTTTCCTGGGGGCGCATCTGGGACTGTGGCGGGAGGTCAAGGTCAGCGAGAAGGCTGAAGCATCGCTCAAGCGGGACTATTACAAGTCGCTCGGCGGCGGGGACGGCAGTGTGGTGGTGTCGCTCTATTCGGTCAGCACGCTCATAGTCTCGAAGGCCATAGACTATCTTGACAACGTCTCGGGCTTTGAGTGGGGGCACGGCTCGCACAGTTCGACGCCTGTGGGCCTGTATGCGACCGGCTCGCACAGTTCCGATTTTGCCGCGTGCAGGGACAATACCGATGTGCCGAAGGCGATTGCGGCGGCTGCCGGATATAAAGTTTTTTGATTTTTATTGCATAAAAGTCGGAAAATACCTATCTTTGGACTCCGATGAAAAGGGAACATTCATACGGGACAGACTGTGTGGTCTGTCCCGCATTTGTAGATGTGCACGTCCATTTCAGGGAGCCCGGTTTCTCATACAAGGAGACCATCCGTACCGGTTCGATGGCCGCCGCTGCCGGCGGCTATTCGTGTGTCTGTACGATGCCCAACCTCAATCCCGTTCCCGATTCTCCCTCTTCTCTGGAGGAGGAGCTTTCGATAATACGGAGAGATGCCGTCATAGACGTGCGCCCCTATGCTTCGATAACCGTTGGCAGGAAGGGGCTGGAAGTAGTTGACGTGGCCTCGCTGAAGGGGCTTGCCGTGGCTTTCTCCGACGACGGCTCAGGGGTGCAGGACGAGAAGGTGATGAGGAAGGCTATGGAAGCAGTGGCTTCCGCGGGCGGTATCCTTGCCGCGCATTGCGAGGATAACTCGCTGCTGGACGGCGGCTATGTCCACGACGGGGCCTATGCCCGGGAGCACGGCCACCGCGGCATAAGTTCGCGGAGCGAGTGGGGCCAGATAGAAAGGGACCTCTTTCTTGCGCGGGAGACGGGCTGTCCGTACCACGTCTGCCATATATCCACTGCGGAGAGCGTTGACCTGATACGCCGGGCGAAGCGCCGCGGGGTTGACGTTACCTGCGAGACCGCGCCGCATTATCTTGTCCTCTGCGAGGATGACCTGCAGGAGGACGGACGCTTCAAGATGAATCCCCCGCTAAGGTCACGTGCGGACAGGGATGCGCTGATTGAAGGAGTCCTCGACGGTACCATAGATATGATTGCCACCGATCACGCCCCGCATACGGCTCAGGAGAAGTCGAAGGGGCTGGAGGGCAGCGCGATGGGCGTCGTGGGGCTCGAGACGGCCTTCCCGGTATTGTACACGGCTCTGGTAAGGGAGGGGGTGATGAGCCTGGAGGACCTGGTGAGGCTTATGTCGACCAATCCGCGCAGGAGGTTCGGCCTGGGCGGAGATCCCGGCGACAGGGTCACTCTGGATCTGGAGAACCCGTTTGTCATAGACCCGGGGAAGTTCAGGTCGATGGGGCACAGCACTCCGTTCGAGGGAAGAACGGTGTACGGCAGGGTGCTCAGGACAGAATATAAAGGCAAAACAGTTTACGAATATGAGTCAGTCCAAGAAACTGGTATTGGGTAGCGGGCAGGAGTTCCACGGTCTTTCCGCCGGATTCGACGATGAGGCGGTTGGCGAGCTTGTGTTCAACACCTCTATGGTCGGGTATCAGGAGATATTGTCCGATCCCGCCTATGCCGGACAGATAGTCGTGATGACCTATCCGCTGATGGGTCAGTACGGTATCTGCGACGACGATTTCGAGTCGAGGGCGGGAGCCCCGGCCGGAGTGGTGGTGCGCGAGTGCTGCACCAGCCCCTCCAATTTCCGCTACACGGAGACGCTGACGGAATATCTGGAGGAGAAGGGCGTGCCCTGCCTCAGCGGGGTCGATACGCGTATGATAACTTCCATCATAAGGGACGGCGGGCATTTGACTGCCGCGATTGTGGACGAGTCGGTGAAGACGGCGGACGCTGTCGCGAAAATCAAGGCATTCAGGACGGACAGGGACATAGTGTCGAAGGTCAGCTGTACGAAGAGATGGTTCTCGCGCACCCCGAGGCACAGGTATGACGTGGTCGTCCTCGACTGCGGGGTCAAGCACGGCACGGTGGCTGCCCTGAACAGGTGCGGCTGCAACGTCACCGTTGTGCCGTTCGATACCGCCGCCGAAGACATAATGGCCTTCAACCCTTCCGGGTTGCTGGTGGCGGGAGGTCCCGGCTGTGCGGAGGACCTGCCCGGAGTGATTGCGACGATACGCTCCCTGCGCGGCAAACTGCCGATATTCGGTACGGGACTCGGTCATTCGCTGATTTCGCTCGCATACGGCGCGCGTCTTGTCAGGTTCGGCTGCGGCCACCACGGAGGCAGGCCGGTGAGGAGTCTTGCCGACGGCTCGATAGTGACGGCGGAACACAACCACAACTTCACCACCGATCCGGAATCGATTGAGGGGACGCCGCTGAAGGTTACGTACGTCGACGTGGCCGACGGCTCGATAGAGGGGCTCGAATGTGCAGAAGACAGGGTGCGCTCGGTCCACTTCAATCCCGAAGGAGGCCCCGGCTCCTGCGAAACCGTATTTTTCGAAGACTTTGTAAACCTTATGTGATATGCCTAAGAGAAAGGATATTAAGAAGGTGATGGTGATAGGGTCCGGCCCTATCGTCATAGGTCAGGCCGCCGAATTCGACTATGCCGGCACGCAGGCCTGCCTGGCTCTCAAGGAGGAGGGCTACGAGGTTATTCTGGTGAACTCCAATCCGGCCACCATTATGACGGACACCCATATAGCCGACAAGGTCTATATGGAGCCGCTGGAGTTGGAGTACATAGCGAAGATAATACGTTATGAGCGTCCGGACGCGATAGTCCCGGGGCTCGGAGGGCAGACGGGGCTCAACCTTGCCGTCAAACTCGCCAGGAAAGGTATTCTGGACGAGTGCAAGGTCGAGATTCTGGGTACTTCGTTCACCAGCATAGAGCAGGCGGAGGACAGGGAACTCTTCAAGGAACTGTGCATAAGCCTGGGCGAGCCCGTCATCCCCTCGAAGATATGCTACAGCGTCGAGGAGGCGGTTCAGACTGCCGGGGAGATAGGCTATCCGGTAGTGTTGAGGCCGGCTTTCACCCTGGGCGGTACCGGAGGCGGATTCGCCGCGAACCGGGAGGAGCTGGAGGATATGATGCGCAACGCCCTCGCGCTCTCGCCTGTCCACCAGGTGCTTATCGAGAAGAGCGTGAAGGGGTTCAAGGAGATTGAGTTCGAGGTTATGCGCGACAGCCGCGACACGGCGATAACGATATGCTCGATGGAGAACGTCGACCCTGTGGGCATCCATACCGGCGACTCGATAGTCGTGGCTCCGGTCCAGACTCTGGCGGACAGGGAGTATGAGATGCTCAGGACCAGCGCCCTGAAACTTATCCGCGCCCTGAAGATAGAAGGCGGCTGCAACGTGCAGTTCGCTCTCGATCCCCTGTCATTCAACTACTACATCATCGAGGTCAACCCCAGGGTATCGCGCTCTTCGGCGCTGGCTTCGAAGGCGAGCGGCTTTCCTATAGCCAGGGTGACGGCGAAAATAGCCGTCGGACTCACCCTTGACGAGATAACGGTTGCCGGAGCGCCCGCCTGCTGCGAGCCTGCGATAGACTACATAGTCTGCAAGATTGCGAGGTTCCCCTTCGACAAGTTCAGCGAGGCCTCCAACGAACTGGGTACGCAGATGAAGGCGACGGGCGAGGTGATGAGCATAGGCCGCACCTTCGAGGAGAGCCTTCTCAAGGCCATACGCTCGATGGAGATAGGGGTAAGCCATATCTACAAGAAGAAGTTTGACAGTTATACTGAGGGCGAACTGCTCGACTACATAGTACGCTTCACGGACGATCATCTTTTTGCGATAACGGAGCTGATACGCCGCGGGGTCGATATCCGCCTGATATATGACCGTACCAAGATAGATATGCTCTTCCTCGAGAAGATATGCACCATAGTCTCGATGGAGCGTGAACTGAAGGCTTTCAAGGGACCGGAGGAAGCGGGGGAGAAGCTGCTTGAGGCAAAGCGTATGGGCTTCAGCGACAAGTTCCTCGGCCAGCTTTGGGGCAGGTCGGAAAGGGAGATGATACTCTACCGCAGGCAGAAGGGAATCAAGCCCGTTTACAAGTTCATAGACAGTTGCGCCGCGTCCCGCAAGGCCGACGTACCCTATTTCTATTCGACCTATGAGACTCAGAACGAGTCGGTGAGGACCGACCGCCGCAAGATACTGGTACTCGGCGCCGGTCCGATAAGGATAGGTCAGGGGGTGGAGTTCGACTATTCGACCGTCCACGCCATCTGGGCCATACGCGAGGCCGGCTACGAGGCCATCATCATCAACAACAATCCCGAGACGGTGTCCACCGACTATTCGATATCCGACAAGCTCTATTTCGAGCCGCTTACGGTCGAGGACGTGATGAACGTCATCGACCTGGAGCGTCCCGACGGAGTGGTCGTGACCCTGGGGGGTCAGACGGCCATCAACCTGGCCGGGCCGCTGGCGGAGTTCGGGGTGCCGATTGTCGGTACGCAGATACAGGCCATCGACAACGCCGAGGACCGCAAGCTGTTCGAGGCGATAATGCGCCGCACCGGTATCCCGCAGCCGCGGGCGAAGGCGGTGACGGACGTGGAGGAAGGCGTGCGGGCCGCGGCCGAGATAGGTTATCCGGTATTGGTGAGGCCTTCCTTCGTGCTCGGCGGCAGGGCTATGATGATAGTGGGCAACGAGGAGTCGCTGCGCCACTATCTGCACAATGCCGTGGAGGTGAGCGAGAATTCGCCGGTGCTCGTGGACAAGTACATTATGGGCCGCGAGTCGGAAGTTGACGCAATCTGCGACGGCAAGGACGTCTTCATCCCCGGAATAATGGAGCACGTGGAGAAGACAGGCATCCATTCCGGGGACTCCATCAGCGTCTATCCGCCCTTCACCCTGAGCGAGGCTGTCAGGAAGAAGATAATCGACTATACCGTGAAGCTGGGGCTGGAGATAGGAATCGTGGGACTCTACAATATCCAGTACATCGTGGACGAGAACGACGAGGTGTATGTCATAGAGGTCAACCCGCGCTCGTCCAGGACCGTACCCTTCCTGTCGAAGTCAACGGGTATCCCGATGGCGAAAATCGCCACCCTGGTGATGCTTGGAAAGTCCTTGAAGGAGCAGGGGATAAACGAGTTCTGCCATTCGGAGGCGAAGCGCCATTACGTCAAGACCCCGACCTTCTCCTTCGCGAAGATAAAGGGAATAGATACCTATCTTTCGCCGGAGATGAAGTCCACTGGTGAGGCGATAGGCTATGACAGTTCGCTCACCAGGGCCCTCTACAAGTCCCTGCAGGCTTCCGGGGTGTCGGTGAAGAGCTACGGCACGGTGCTGGCCACCATCGCAGACAGGGACAAGGCCGAGGCCCTGCCGCTGCTCCGGCGCTTCTACAACCTGGGCTTCAATATCGAGGCTACTACGGGTACGGCCAAGTTTTTGAAGGCCAACGGGATTCGCACCAGACTCCTGCGCAAGCTCAGGGAGAGCGACGACATAGTGCGCTCGCTGCGCGCCGGCCACGTCAGCTACGTCATAAACACCATAGACGTCAACCAGCACAGCACGAGGCTCGACGGCTACGACATAAGACGCACGGCAGTGGAGAACAACGTCACGCTGTTCACCTCGCTGGAGACGGTAAGGGTGCTCCTGAGCGTGCTTGAGGAGACAACGCTGGGCATTTCAACGATAGATTCTGAATACAGTGCAAAAAGTTAGATACACGATTGTCTCCAACAGGGAGGTTGCCTCCGGCACCTTCCGCCTGGTGCTCGAAGGGGATTGCTCGTCCTTTGAAAGGGGAGGGCAGTTCGCCGACATAGCGCTTGACGGATTCTTCCTGCGCCGTCCGATTGCGGCGACCAGTTGGGGGGACGGCCGTCTGGAAATGTATTACAAAGTGGTGGGTGAAGGTACCGAAGCGCTTTCGAAGATGGCCCCCGGCGCTTGTCTGGACGTACTCGCCGGGCTCGGCAACGGCTTCGACGCTTCCGCCTGCAAGCGTTCCGCGCTTGTGGTCTGCGGCGGGTTGGGGGCCTCTCCGGCGTTCACCCTTGTGCGTGACCTGCTTGCTTCCGGGCGCAGCGTCAGACTGATTCTGGGCTTCAACACCGCCGCGGACGCGATACTCCTGGACGAGTATCGCGCGCTTGGCGTCGAGCCGGAGGTCGTGACGATGGACGGCACCCTGGGGGCGAAAGGACTCGTGACGGACGTGATGGGGGAGCCGGACTGCGACTTCTTCTATACCTGCGGCCCGAAGGTTATGATGAGGGCCGTGTGTGAAAGGATGAAGGTGAACGGGGAGGCGAGTCTGGAGGAGAGGATGGGCTGCGGCTGCGGCATCTGCTATGGATGCACCTGCAAGACAACTTCCGGCCCCAGGCGGGTATGCGCTGACGGCCCCGTATTCAGAAAGGAGGAGATAATATGGTAGCGGACAAGTCTTTGGCTGTGAGCCTCGGCTCGCTGGATTTCAGGAATCCCGTGGTGCCCGCAAGCGGGACTTTCGGGTTCGGCACGGAGATGAGTTCCGTTTACGACATCGATATTCTGGGCGGCATATCCCTCAAGGGGACTACGCTGGAGCCCAGGTACGGCAATGACTGCCCGCGTATTGCGGAGTGCCCCGACGGTATGCTCAATTCGGTGGGGCTTCAGAATCCGGGAATAGACGCTCTCGTGGAGAAGAAGGCGCCCGCGCTCAGGCGTGTGTTCGGCGGCGTGATAATAGCGAACGTCAGCGGTTTCAGCGTTGCGGAATACAGGGAGTGCTGCCGCAGGGTGGCCGCCTGCGACGACATCGACCTTATCGAGGTGAACGTGTCCTGCCCCAACGTGCACGGTGGCGGGATGGCGTTCGGGACTTCCCCGAAGAGTGCGGCGGAGGTCACTGCGGCAGTGAAGGAGGTGGCGGGAAGCAAGCCGGTGTTCGTAAAGCTCAGCCCCAACGTTACCGACATTGTCGCGGTTGCGCGCGCCTGCGAGGATGCCGGCGCGGACGGACTGACGCTTATCAATACGATACTCGGGATGAGGATTGACCTGAAGACGCGCAAACCCGTCCTTGCCAACCGTTACGGAGGATTCAGCGGCAGGGCCGTGCTCCCGATAGCGCTCCGTATGGTGAATCAGGTAAGCCACGCCTGCTCCATCCCCGTTATGGGCTGCGGAGGGGTGGCCTCGGCAAGCGACGTTATCGAGATGATGATGGCCGGAGCGACGGTGGTGCAGGTCGGCGCGGAGAACCTGCGCAACCCCTATGCCTGCAAGGAGATAGTGGAGTCCCTGCCGGGGACTATGCAAAGTCTCGGCATAAGGGACATAAAGGAAATAATAGGAACAGTATGAAAGACGTTATAATTGCCTGCGACTTCGCGGGATATGACCAGGCGCTGGAGTTTCTGGACAAGTTCGCCGGGAGCTCCAGGAAGCCGTTCGTGAAGATCGGGATGGAACTTTTCTACGGCGCCGGCCCGGAGATAGTAAGGGAGATAAAGCGTCGCGGCCACAGGATTTTCCTGGACCTCAAGCTCCACGACATCCCCAATACGGTCCGCAAGACGATGCAGGTGCTTTCGTCCCTCGACGTGGATATGACAAACGTTCACGCTTCGGGGACAATCGAGATGATGAAGGCGGCGGTGGAAGGGCTGCGAAGGCCGGACGGCACGCGCCCGCTGCTGGTCGCCGTGACACAGCTCACCTCGACTTCCGAGGACAGGATGAGGGAGGACCTGCTGATAGAAAGGCCCATCGAAGAGGTCATTGCGCACTATGCCGACAATGCACGCAGGGCCGGTCTGGACGGGGTCGTCTGCTCCCCGCTCGAGGCGGCGGCGGTCAAGGAGCGCGCGGGCGCGGATTTCCTGACCGTCACCCCCGGTATCAGGTTTGCGGATTCCGCCGCCGACGACCAGGTGCGAATCACGACCCCGGCGAAGGCCCGCGAAATCGGCTCCGACTATATTGTGGTCGGGCGTCCGATTACCGCCGCGGCGGACCCCGTTGCGGCTTATGAGCGTTGTGTAAGTGAATTTTTAGGATAAATCATATATGGAAAAGGAAATTGCCGGTCAGCTCCTTGAAATCGGAGCCGTGTTTCTCCGGCCTGAAGACCCGTTCGTCTGGGCAAGCGGTATAAAAAGCCCGGTATATTGCGACAACAGGCTTGTCCTGTCTTCTCCTTCCGCCCGAAAGGTGGTGGAAAACGGGATAGCGGCGGCTGTGCGGGAGTTCTACCCCGGAGCCGAGTCCCTTATGGGCACCAGCACCGCGGGTATAGCCCACGCGGCCATCGCCGCTTCGATTCTTGACCTTCCTATGGGTTATGTGCGCTCCGAGGCCAAGACACACGGACGCAACAACCGTATTGAAGGCCGCCTTGAGAAAGGGCAGAAAGTCGTTGTCATCGAGGACCTCATCTCCACCGGAGGAAGCGTCATAGACGTGGTGGAGGCCCTGCGCGAAGCGGGGGCCGAAGTCCTCGGAATAGTAAGCATCTTCACCTACGGTCTTCGAAAAGGCGTGGAGAGGCTGCGGGAGGCGAAGGTGGAGAACCACTCCCTGAGCAACCTCGACGCCCTTGTCGACGTGGCCGTTGAGCAGGGATATATCGCTGCGGACGCGAAGGAAAGAATCCTGAAGTTCCGCGACAATCCGTCAGACGAATCCTGGATAAAGAAATGAAACATCTTATTGACCCTACAGACCTCACCAGAGAGGAGATAGACAGCATAATAGCCCTGGCCGAGGACATTATTTCAAACAAGGACAAGTACAACGAGGTGATGAGACACCGCAATCTGGCCACCCTCTTCTATGAACCTTCCACCCGCACGAGACTCAGTTTCACGTCCGCGATGATGGAACTGGGAGGCAACGTGCTCGGATTTGCCGACGCAAGGAACAGTTCTGTGAGCAAGGGGGAGATTGTCGCCGACACGATAAGGGTGGTGGACAACTTCTGCGACATAGTGGCGATGCGGCATTCGCTGGAGGGGGCGCCGCTTGTGGCTTCGCATTTCAGCCATGTTCCGGTCATCAACGCCGGGGACGGCTCCCATGCCCATCCCACGCAGACGCTGACCGACCTGCTTACAATCAAGCGCGAGCTGGGACGCATAGACAATATCACGATTGGCTTCTGCGGCGACCTGAAGTACGGACGCACAGTCCATTCGCTTATCAAGGCGCTGACCAGGTACGAGGGCATAAGGATAGTGCTTATAGCCCCTGACGAGCTCAGGCTTCCCGGCTATATCAGAAAGGATGTATGCGACCGCCTCGGAATGGATTACCGTGAGACAAGGCATCTGGAAGACGTGATGGGCGAACTGGATATTCTCTATATGACAAGGGTGCAGCGCGAGCGTTTCCCCAGTATGGAGGAGTACGAGAGAGTGAAGGACAGCTTTGTGCTCGACCCCGCGAAGATGGCGCTTGCAAAGGAGAAGATGGCAGTGCTCCATCCGCTACCCCGCGTGAACGAGATAACGCAGGAGGTGGACACCGACCCCAGGGCGGCTTATTTCCGTCAGGTCGGCAACGGCAAGATTGTAAGGATGGCGCTTATTTGCAGCCTGCTCAAGTGGAAGGATGACCCCGCGCACGTTATGCCGGAGCACCCCGAATACTTCACGGACCCTTCGCTCCATTGCCACAACACGAAATGCATCTCGAGCGCCGAACCTGTCGAGCATCTGTTCCGCAAGTGCCCGGACGGTTCGGTGCGCTGCGTTTACTGCGACGCTCTGGTGGGGTAGTCCCGCATCAATGGAACAGCTGGACAATCAGCAGGCCGACCACGCAGGATACGGCCACCGATACCAGTCCCGGCATCATAAAGCTGTGGTTGAGCAGGTACTTGCCTATCTTCGTGGTGCCTGAACGGTCGAAGTTGACCGTGGCTATGTCGGAAGGGTAGTTGGGCAGGAAGAAATACCCGTACACGCTGGGCAACACTCCCAGAATGACGTACCCCGGTATGCCGAGGCTGTATGCAAGCGGCACCATCGATACGACGACGGCGCCCTGCGAGTTGATGAGGACTGAAGTAATGAAGAATACCAGCGCAATGGCCCAGGGATATTCCCCTATGATTGCACCGAGCGAGTCCTTCATACCGGCAAGATAGTTTGCGAAGAAGGTGTCCGCCATCCAGGCGATGCCGAAAATCGCCACGACCGCGACCATACCGCTGCGGAACACGCTTCCCCGTGTGGCTTCCACGGGACTCGCGCCGCAGAACACTATCATCGCCGATGCCGCCACGAGCATTATTATCTGGATGACGACGTTCATCTTGACCTGCTTGTATCCGAAGGCTCCCATCAGTATGATGGCAACCAGGGCTGCGGCGAATACGAAGACGGCCGCCTTCTGCTTAGGACCTATCTTGCGGTCAAGCACCGTGGCCGTCTCGCCGTAGATGGCCGCCTTCTGCTCGGGGTCGCTGATGCGCTTCAGGAATTCCGGGTCCTTGTCGAGGTCTTTGCCGCGCCTGTAGGAGCAGAGACTGGCGGCCAGAATCCCGCAAATGCTCGCGGGAAGAGTTACCATCATCACTTGCGGTATGGTGATGTCATAGCCGTTGGCGGCTGAGATTGTGGTGAAGGCCACGACAGCCGCCGAGATGGGGGAGGCTATGATGCCAACCTGACTTGCTACGGATGAGACGGCACAGGGACGCTCCGGTCGTATCCCTTTCTTCAGGGCGATGTCCGCTATGATGGGCATCAGCGTATATACGACGTGCCCTGTGCCGACCAGCACCGTGAGGAAGAAGGTACATAGCGGCCCGATGAAGGTGATATTGCCGGGATGGCGTCTCAACATCTTCTCCGCCAGCTGTATCAGCCAGTCCATCCCGCCGCTGGCCTGCAGCATTGAGGCGCAGGTGATGGCGGCGATGATGATGTAGATGACGTCGGTCGGAGGTGTGCCCGGCTTCATCCCGAAGCCGAAGACAAGTATCGCCAGCGCTATGCCCGAAAGGGCTCCGAGGGCAAGGGAGCCGTATCTGGAGCCGGCGTAAAGGGCCGCGAGGACGATTGCGAACTGTATTATAAAAAGTGTCATTTTCAAGTTCCCGAGATTACAGGTGCGAATATGTGTTTCACGACAAATATAAGGCAAATAAATTAAAAATGGGTTCATAATGAAAACGAACGTGGAAGTATCACATAGGTCATCAGAACCTATATCTCCTGCGCCGTATCCGTCACGATTGTCTATATCTTGTCCAGACCTCCGGTGAATTTTCTCCAATAGTATTTAAGGGGATGCCGATATTTCAACAGTTTCCATGGACGGCTGCCGTGCGGATGGTGCAGAACGGTCAAATCGGTAAAAAGATAGTTCGCAAAGCCATTCTTTGATGACTGGCGCGAGATGTCAACATCAAACCAGGCCTTCTTCGGGTTAAGGCGGCGAAAGTCATAACTCCTTAAGAAAGCCGGTTTGAGCAGGGAGCAGCAGAAACTGAGGTGTCTCTTCACACGCACCGCCCCCGTGGGATATTTCCGGGCCTGTTCATACGGATAGTTGGTATGCCCCTGCTCATCGACAGTCACTGCGGCGGCTATTCCACAGTCGTCACGCAGCAGGGCTTCTTCATACAGGCGTCTCAGCGTATCGGGTTTCACTTTCACGTCTGATTCCACGATCAGCAGGGCATAATCTCTGGCCAGAGACACCCGTTGTGCCTCTCGGAGCACCCACAGATAGTTCGGAGACGGATGTTCGGTATGAACTGAAACGTCAACCAGACTGAAACCCAGTTCTTCGGAAAGATTATGAAGTCTGGAGGTATTCTCCGGCGTGCTGTTGTCGTTGTAAACCGTATAGGTAAAGGGAATCGGAAGTTCCGAAGTCAGGATGGAGCGGATGGTCAGTTCCGACAGTGCAATGGAATCCTTTACCGGCGTGATGATGTTCAGCCCTTTCATTGTTCCAAGAATACTGAAGACGGTTGCATAAGATGTCAGGTCAAACAAGGCGCCCCCGCATATCACTCCCACGTAAAGATAAGAAATTTTTCCGTATCTTTGTTGTTGCCCATTGCATTAACGCAATGGCGGTCAGTTTATTATGAGAATACCTGAATCGGAATTGGTTATCAACGGGGACGGTACCGTTTTCCATCTGCATATGCGGCCCGAACAACTTGCCGACAACGTGATACTTGTTGGCGACCGCGCAAGGGTGGACGTCTTCAGGCCGTATTTCGACACCGTCGAGTCGGAGACGTCGTCCAGGGAGTTCGTGTCCGTCACCGGCGTCTGCCGCGGCAGGCGCTTCACCGTCCTTTCCACCGGTATCGGTATGGGGAGCATAGACATAGTGATGAACGAGCTGGATATCCTGGCCAACATAGATCTGGACGCAAGGGAGCCGCGTGATGAGCACCGGACCCTGCGGATACTGAGGGTCGGCACCTCCGGCGCGATTCAGCCCGATATCCCCATCGGGGGCTATGTGTTCTCGGAGTATTCCATCGGGATGGACGGTATCCTCAACTGGTATGCCGGCCGTTCGAAGGTGGTGGACGAGGAGGCTTCAAGGGCCCTGGCAGCCCACGCCCATATTACCGGCGACATTGTAAATCCCTATGTCGTGAAGGCTTCCGGGAAGCTTGCCTCGCTGTTCGTGGACAAGGCGTTTATGGGTATGACGGTCTCGGCGCCCGGCTTCTACGGACCGCAGGGACGCAGTGTCCGCCTGCCCCTTGCCCTGGGGTCGATGGTGGAGGATTTCGAGTCATTCTCCTACAGGGGCCGCAGGATTCTCAACTTCGAGATGGAGAGTTCGGTCATAGCGGGTCTTGGCCGTCAACTGGGCCACGAGGCGGGGACAGTCTGTATGATTCTTGCCAACCGTTACCGGAAGAGTATGAACACCGACTACAAGAGTATGATGGACGGGTTCGTATCTATGGTGATGGATACGCTGACGGGGGAGTAGCAGTCATATACCAAATACGTTCCTTAGGACGAACCAGGCTGATATCAGGGCCAGTATCGACCAGGACAGGGCCGGACTGTGGGCGATGCGGCGAAGGCCGGGGGCTTTGTCGCCGAGAAGTTCCGCAAGGCCGAGAAGGGCCAGCACCGGCAGCAGCAAGGCAAGGGAAGCATTGTACTTCAGCGCTTCGGCGAAATTGAGGTGGAGCAGCTGGTGGATTGCGCGTTGGGTGCCGCATCCCGGACAGCTGAGGCCGGTAAGCATCTTGAAGGGGCAGCGGGGGAAGGGAGTCCGCGCAGGATCGAGACAGAAATATACAATGATGCCGAGAACGGCAATCACGGCTATGGCCGCGGCCTTTCCCGGCATCCTTTTCATAACTATTGCATCAGCGAAGCCAGAATACCCATACTGCTCAGGGCGACCAGCGTCCCCCAAAGGCCAGTGCCGACAATGATGCTGATGATGTTCATTATCTTGGCCGTGCGGTTCCTGCTCTCGGACTCATAGTAGAGGCTCTGCCTGAGGGAATTGTCCTGGGCGCAGAGCGCCTCACGGTAGAGTGAGTTGGACTGGGCCGACATCACTATGGCTATGATACCTGTAAGCACGCAGCAGAAAAGCGTGCAGACCACCGACATGAACATCTTGTTGCTGTGCGGGGGAAGGACGGAGTTGAAGTCTGACATAACGCTATTTGTAGATGAGCATGGCGTCGTTGAACTTCTTGAAGTTGTAGGCCGTGGTCCTCTTCATCGCCGTGAAGATATCGATAAGCCACCAGATGCCGAGGCCGTAGCAGGTTACTACCTTGAGCACTCCCATACCGATATCGTCGAGGAAGAAGCGCTCCCATCCGAGGAAGATGGCGATTATGAGCATAATGGTAGGGCTTTGGTACCTCTGTCCGAGGATGATTGCCCCCTTTGTGTCGTCCACTTCGTCAAGGGCCTGCTGCACCTGAGGCAGCTGATACGGGTCGAAGTATTCGCCGTTCTTCATAATGAAGGCCTGTACAAGTTCCTGTTTCATTTTGTAGGTTTTAAAAATCCTTGTAAATGTAGAGAGAATCTGCGGAAAATGCAATTTTGATTTGGAAGGGGCCGGGAAGGCAGGGCCCCCGGAGAGCCAAAAGGGAGGGGAGAGGCTCTCCGGGGGCACCTGCCTTCCCGGCCTTCAAGCCCGACTCTCCGGAACAACCAAAAAGGGAGTGGGAGAGGCTCTCCGGGGGCACCTGCCTTCCCGGCCTTCGGGCCTGACTCACCGTAAACCCCAAAAGTAGGGGGAGAGGCTCTCCGGGGGGGGCACCTGCCTTCCCGGCCTTCAGGCCCGACTCACCGTAACAACCGCGTCAGTAGGTCACCCAGATTTGTTCTTCGGTGTAGATTTTCAGCGGGGTGCAGTCAGAGCCGCTAAGGCAAAGATGCTGGGAGTCTATCAGGTCATAGATATTGCCGTCCTCCTTGATGTTGATAGGTATGACATAGATTCCTGCTTCATATTTAACAGCCTCTTCTATCGAATTGTGTTCACCGCCACCATATGCCGCTGACCACCAGCCCGTGGTGACTCTCAGATTGGCATTGGCAAACCCCTGGACACTTACAAAAAAGGAGCCTTCCTTGATGATTTCCCAATCCTCCTGACTGAAGGTAGCTATACATTCATGATTGCCGTCGTTCCCGTCAAGTCCGAACCGATATACCCCGTTCCAATTTACCGGCCCGTTGCCGGAGGGGTCGTCATTCTCCCAGATGACGTGCTCCGAGGTTTCCCAATGGCCGTCTCCTCCTGCGGCATATTGGAATTCGGCCATCTCGATATCCCGGCCGTCAATGGTGTGAATGGTGCCGCAGAAACTGTACGGGGCGACATTCTCCGGTATGGTTATGACTACGGCATCCGTGCCCTGCCTGTAGAAGTCGGCAGCGGGGACAAGCATAGGCTCATCGTCGGAGTTGATGAGTTCCACTCCGCTGATGAACTCCAGATCGGTGCCGTAGATCGTAAGGCGCTCGCCTCCCTTTACGACGTCGCCCGGCTCCTTGGAGTAGGAAAGCACTTCAGTATAGCCGATGGTCATCTGTATCGGGAACGTAATCACGCCTGTCCTGGTCCTGACTGACAGGTCGCCGCTTGCGACGCCCCCGGTCGTGGCTTTCGACCGGACGCTGTTCGGGACAATCCCCTCCGGAGCCGTCACGCGAATCATTCCGTCGTTGACAATCTCGAAGTCGGTGACGGTTATCTCGCCGGGGAATATGACTTCAATCGCCTCGCTCAGGCCGGAGGCGGTGATTGTCATCCGCTGCCCGGATACGATTTTGGTCGGGAAGAAAGCCCTGACGTCAGACACGGCCTTCGGGGAGGCCGGCTCTTCCTTCAATGAACAGCTCTGTACCGTTGCGATAGCGGCCACTGCCGCAAGGGCGGTTACGAAAAAATTAAAAGTTTTCTTCATCATTCGGTTTATTATTCTGTTTGCATTCACCACCCAGGATTCTGGGTGAGGTTGGGATTCTTACTGATTTCGGACGCGGGAACGGGGAACAGGTTGTATTTCTCATCCCATATGCGGATGACTTCGGAGCGCGAGGCCGTATTGCCCCAGTCGTATATCCTTACAGCCTGGACTGACCGGAAATACTCTCCGCCCTTCTTCCAGCGGCGTACGTCCCAGAAGCGGTGGTTCTCGAAGGCCAGCTCGACCAGACGCTCCCTTTCGTAGCGTTCCACCCAGGCATCCCCGTCTTCCGTGAAGTTCGGCATATAGAGACTGGGGCGGTTGCGCAGCACGTTGACCGCATCGTTGGCTGTCATTCCGAATGTGGCGTCGTTGGCGCTTCCGGTTGCTCTGTAGGCGGCTTCGGCGAAGTCGAGGTAGAATTCGGCAAGACGGTAGATTATCCAGGTATGGCGGCTTGCGGTCTGTCGGTCCGTCGTCGTCACGCAGGAGCCGTCCACGAACTTCCTGAGATAGTATCCGCTGGGGGTGGCGCCGTATATGGGCATCCCGTTGAATCCGCCCTCGAAGGTCTCCATTGTCTTCTTCTGGGCTCCGTTTGACGGCCACTCGTCACCGTTCTTCACTACAGTCCAGGAGAAGCGCGGGTCGAGCCCTTCGTAGGGATTTATGGTCAGATCCATAGTGTTCCCGGGATACCGTTCGGCGAAAGTCTGCCCGTTGTCCTGGAATTCATACTGGTCCACAAGGCTCTGGCTGGGGCAGTTGCCCGAATGGCCGTTCTCGATCCCGACGGGGTAGTTGGCCATCTCGAAGGCGTTGCTGCGGTCGAGTTCGACTCCGAGTATGATTTCCTTGTTGGAGAAGGCTTCGTCGCCCCACAGCGAATCGTAGTTGCCCAGCTTGAAGCCCCAATCCCTTGCGTGGTCCAAGATGTACTTCGACGCTTCGGCGGCGGCCGCCCATTTTGTCTTGTCTTCGGTTGGGTTGAACAGCGGGGAGGCGGCGTAGAGGAGCGTGCGGGCTTTCAGCGCGTATGCGGCGCAGCGCGTCGCGCGTCCGACTCCGCCGCCCGGCTCAAGGGCATAGGATACCGGCAGATGGGTTGCTATCTCATCGACTTCGTCCACGATGAACTTCACGATCCTGTCGTAAGGAGTGCGCTTCAGTGTGTCGGCCTGCTGCCCGCTGAGTGTTGTTGTAATCAGGGGGACGTCGCCGTAGGCCCTGAACAGTTCGAAATAGAAGTATGCCCTCAGGAAGCGCAGTTCGTAGGGAAGAGTCTCGCGGATGTCTTCGGGCCTTATGTCGTCCGGATTTTCCAGGCAGCGGCATATCTTTGCGATTGCCGCATAGGAGTCGGTCCAGATGCAGGAGTGGGGGTTGACCGCGCTCCAGGAGCCGTTCCAGTAATTGTTCACCTCGCCTTCAGGCAGGGCGTAGATGGCTTCGTCGGTGGCTCCGGCGAGGAAATGCGCGCTGCCCGGCTCGAACTCGCCGTTGTAGAGCTGGGCGTAGAGGTCGGAGACGGAGACTCTTCCGTCATAGGCGACATTTCCGTTGTAGTCGAGATTGACGCACGAGGCCGCGACGGTGCAGGCGGCGACAACTACTATATATCTTTTAAATGCTTTCATAATCGATTACGGTTAAAATACTATCGACAGTCCCACATTGACGGCTTTCATCGCGGGATACCCGGTGCCGGGAGTCTCGGCGTCCATAACGGGCACGTTGCCGAATGACAGCAGGTTCTCGCCCTGGACGAATATCTTCGCGTCAGTCATCCTCGCGTGCCTGAGCAGCGCCGCGGGGAACCTGTAGTAGATTTCGCAGTCGCGCATCTTGAACCAGCTGGCATTGCGCAGCCACAGCGTCGAATTCTGGGCGTTGTTGCCGGTGCTGACGGTGGTGAGACGCGGATAGACGGCCGCCTCTCCGGCGATGTCGAAGCACCTGTCATAATATTCCTTCGAAAGATTGGAGTTGAGGGGGAGTACGCCCCATACTCCCGTAACGGAGGCGAGGTCTCTCAACTGGTCGCCGGCGCCCTGGAACGTGGCGTTGATTCCTATGCCCTTGTACTCGAAGCCGAGGTTGAAGGAGTAGTTGAGCGTGGGGAGGGCGCTGCCGAACCGAAGGGCCACGCAGTCGTCCGCGTTGACCGCCCCGTCATTGTTGGTGTCCGCATACTTGATGTCTCCCGGCTGTACCGGGCCGAACTGCTGCACGGGGCTGGCGGCGATTTCCTCCTCATCCTTGAAGAGCCCGAGGGCTACAAGCGCGTACTGCGCGTCAACGGGCAGGCCGGTGCCGTCAATCTTGTTCCTGACGGAGGATATGAACCCTCCGAAGTGGAGGTTGAAGCCGTTCCCGAAGGTCTTGGCGTAGCGCAGGCCGACTTCGACGCCATAACTGGCGACCTTGCCGTCATAGTTCCAGACATCCTGCTCTCCCATAATGTCCGGGTGGGCGGGATCGTTGATAAGAACGTTGTATCTGCGCTGGTAGAATGCGTCTGCGCTGAAATCCAGGCACCCGGCGAACCTCAGGTCGACGCCCAGGTTGAATTTGTGCGCCTCCTCCTGCCTGAATCCAGCCGGAGCAAGTTGCGGTATGAATTCTTCGGGAAGGAAGTCCGAATGCTGGAGACCTCCCGAGATGCGGAGCTTGCCGTAGTTGAGGCATCCGGCATCAGGCCTGTCATAGAAAATCCAGGCGAGTCCGAGAGTGGGCGAGAACGCCCACTTGGCGGGATAACTGCGGCTCGAGCCGTTGCCCGCAAGAACGAGGTCGGCGCTGAACTTGTCGGCGTGGTCGTAGTGGGCCGCCAGGTTGACGTTCCTGCGCTGAACGGAGTAGAGACGGTTGTCGTTCTTGACGTTATAGTTGGCGTTCACGTTGAAATGGTCGCCGTTCCCGAACTGCGTGGCATATCTGAGGCCCGTGTTGAGGGTCCAGGCACGCCATTGCCAGTCCAGGCCCCTGCTGTACGTGAATTCTTCGCTTTCCGGCCCCATCACCATTTCCTGAAAATCACCGTAGGAGTCGTAGTAGTTCCAGCCGTAGCGGAGCTGCCTTGTACGGCTCTCCAGAGTGCTGGCGGCATTGTCGAAGGAGCCGCCCGCATAGAATTTCAGACCTTTGGCTATGATGTCCAGATCCTGCTCCAGAGTCGCGTCAACCCATATCTGGTGCTGGTGTGTCTTCGAAGTTCCCGATCCCTGGACACGGGCCAGAGGGTTGAGTCCCCCATAGGCCGGCCTTCCTCCCCATATCCCGCCTTCTGTAATGATGGTGGAGGAGATGGACGGTATGCTGTAGATATACGACCAGACTTCATCCGAACTCAGTCCCGGCGCACCGGCCGTCTCCATAAGGAGAGCAAAGATATTGGTCCTGACCCTTGTCGTCTTCGTGACACGGAAGTCCACGTTGGCGCGGATGTTGGCCTTCGAATACTTGAGCTGCGAATCGGCGCCGTCGAAGCCGCCCGTCCTGTAAAGTCCGCGCGCGTCGGTATAATCGACCTGGGTGTAATACTGAACTTTGTCGGTACCGCCGTATGCCGAGACGAATGCGTCGGTCTCGTGGGCCCTGTTCCTGAACAGTTCCTCCTTCCAGTTGACGCCGGGGTAAACGAGGGGATCGCTCCCGTCGAGGAATTTCTCGAGTTCCGCTTCGGTGTAGGCGGGCAGAATACCGTCATTGAGCCGGGCAGTATTGAGAGCCGTCGCATAGTCGTAAGCGCCCAGCATTTCCGCCGTATTCGGGATGAACTGGAACTTGTGGGACACTCCGGCCTTGAAGTGGTGGCCGTCTCCCTCGCCGCGTTTGGTCTTGACGAGGATTGCCCCGTTGACGCCCTCGTGGCCGTACAGGGCCACTGCGGCGGCGTCCTTCAGGACGGTGACGCTCTCGACCTCCTCGACCTTGAGACGGTCGATGGGACGGGCAATTCCGTCGACAAGGATAAGGATATTGTTGTCACCGACGGTCTGCAGGCCGCGCACGTTGAAGGTCGCGCCGACGTTCTCCTCGCCCTTGAAGCCGGTGTTCCGGATGGCTGTAAGCCCGGGGAGCCTGCCGTACAGTGCGTCCGCCAGGCTGATTGCCGGGCTGTGGGACAATTCCTCTGCGGTGATTGTGAAAGTCGCCGCGGTGGTGAGGAATTCATTGCTTTCGAAGCCGTAGCCCAAGTCCACTTTCTGCGACCTCTTGTCTCCCAGCGAGGCCTGGGCATACGCCGCGGCAGGGGCGACGCACAGGGCCAGCAGGCCGAATACAATTATATTGTGCTGTTTCATAACCATAGTTTTTCAAATTTTTACCAACCGGGATTCTGTGTAAGGCCGTAGCCTTTGTTTATCTCAGACTCCGGGAGGGGTTGGAGATACCATTTGTTCGTCCAGAAGCCGGGTTCCCACCATCTGCGATTGAAGGCGGTAATATCCGGCCTCTCATACTCGAACTTCGGCCAGGGGGTGCCGGGAACCCAACTGCGGTCGCCTCCGGTCAGCCGGTTGCCGGACTCGTCGAGGCGGTAAATCCACAGTTCGTGAAGCGGTTTGCAGAAAAGGTCCTGACGCATCCGGCGAGCCATATCGAAGTGGCGGACCGAAGACTCGGCGCCGAGTTCGCAGTTGCGCTCGCGGAGAATTTCGTTGATGAGGTTTTCCTTGTTGTTCTTGAGGTTGAGCTGGGGGTTCTGTGTCTCGATTGCACCAAGCCCCACGCGCCTGCGGACTTCGTTGAGCATATTAAGGGATTCATCTGACCGCCCGGTTTCAGCCAGGGCTTCCGCCGTTATGAGATAAATCTCCGCGAGGCGGATGAATGCCACGCTGATCGGCCTGTCGTCCATTTTGGACCGGCTTCCGTCAAGAACCCACTTGAATCTTCCCAGGCCCGAAAATCCGCCGTCGAAGGTCTCCGCTCCGCCGTCCACCCAGCTGTCTATGTAGGTAAGGCCGTTGTAGTCGCCGACGGTTTCAACCGGGATGTCCTGTCTGGGAACGGCTATCGTCTCATAGAGCCTGGGATCGCGGTAGGCGAAGATGTCCAGCCCGGAGGGATTCATACCCGGACCATATATGTCCGCATACGTATAAGGGTAATTTGTGCCGTCCTCCATACCGAAGTCTTCCATAAGTTCCGCCGTGGGGGCCGCGCTGCCCCTGCGGCAGGCGCCGAGGTCGAACTCCGACAGGTACTGTACGGG
The DNA here is from genome assembly GCA_024401995.1 of Bacteroidales bacterium. Taxonomy (GTDB): domain Bacteria; phylum Bacteroidota; class Bacteroidia; order Bacteroidales; family UBA932; genus Cryptobacteroides. Next base: position 3,843 of record JAKSJZ010000010.1, on the reverse strand, counting down.
CTGGAGGTCGAACACCTTCTCGTGGCGGGAGACATCGTTGGGGTACCGGTAGGCCTTGCGGTATGCCATACGGTATCCTGCCTCGTCGTCGGCCTGAGGCATTACAAGCTGGTAGAAACCGCCGTTGCTTCCGTTATCGCCGAAGAAATCGTTGCAGGCATTAAGGCAGCGATTCCACAGAGAGGGTTCTTTCTTCCCGAACCAGACGTGCTCGATGTTGGTCCCGGGACCGGTGGCTTCCGGGTTGTATTGCATATAGGGCTGGTCGTTGTTGAAGAGAGGCGAGGCGGCTGTCATCCAGAGTTTTGCGCGAAGCGCCTTCGCGGATGCGCGGGTAAGCCTCCAGGACCATTGGCCGAGGTCGGCGTTGTCCACGTTCCAGATGAATCCGGGCTCGTCGATTGCCTGCTGTAAAAGACTGTCTATGAAGTTGACCGTCTCCCAGGCGGTGGCACGTCCTCCGGTGAATTTTTCGCCTTTCGTATAGGCCTTCTTCACCAGGCACAGCCCGCCGAACCTGCTGAAGGCGTCGAAATAGCGTGCCGCCATAATCGTATAGGCTTCACCGCGCAGACGGCTCTTCTCGCTCTCCGCCATATCGGGGACATTATCGATTTTCCGGACAATCAGCCAGCATTTGCGCGAGGTCGAATACAATCCCTTCAGGAAGTCGGCTGTCCTGGCGGCGAAGGTCCCCGCGGTAAGCGTGCCCGGATACCAGAATTGCACGACTTCGCCGGCAGGGAAGTAGCACTGGTACGAGTCGGACAGGGCATCGGCCGGCCAGCCCGCCTCGACGTGTTTGCTGACCAGAGCATAGTTCATATCATCATACGCTGTCCAGAGCAATGTGCGGGCATATTCGGGCTTGGTGAACGCGAGGCTGTCGTCCTCATACGCTTCGGACGGATTCCTGTCAAGCGAGTCCTCCCCGACCGAGATGCGGTCGACGCAGGCGGTGAAAGCCATTGCCGAGCATACCCACAGAATCAGTATGTTGTTGAAAGTTCTTTTCATAATCATATATCGGATTAGAAGTTAAACTGTACTCCAAGGTTGACCACTTTGGTCATAGGGTAGCGCAAGCCGCCGTCCACCTCAGAAGAGGGGGCCTCGGGGTCGTTCGCGTCGAAACGTGAGAATGTCAGCAGGTTCTGTCCGCTGACATACATCCTTATGTAATTGAAGAATGCGCGTTCCTTCTCCATATCGAATCTGTATCCTATCTCCAGGTTCCTCAGGCGGACATATCCCGAATTGGCAATCCAGACGCTCGAGAGTCTGTTGTTGAAGGTCCTGTTGGCAAAGGAGATGCGGGGCAGGCTGGCGTCCGTATTGTCTTCCGTCCAGGACTTGTCGGCAACCCACTGCGTGAGACCGCCCAGGTTGTCCTCTCCGAACTGGTTGCGGAAATATCCTCCCAGAGTGCGGTTGACGTTGCCCGCGCCGGTCCACAGCATCGAGAAGTCGAGTCCCTTCCACTCCATCGCAACGTTCAGCGAGTAGGTGATTTGCGGTATCTCTGCATATCCCTCGAGAGGCCTTTGGTCGTGTTCGTCTATGATTCCGTCGCCGTTCAGGTCAACGTAAACGCAGTCGCCCGGGGCGAGATATACCATCTGGTCGGGCATAGGTACACCATATTGCTGCATATAGTCTTCTTCTATGCCCATCCGGTATAATCCGAAGAGCTCGTAGCCGATGCGCTGGCCGGCGAATGCGGCAAGGTTGTCGGGATAGGTGAAGGGCCTCGGCATCTCCACTATGGCATTGCGCGCGTAGGAGAGGCTGGGGGTGATGGAGTAGCGGAAGTCGCCGGCCTTGTCCTTCCAGCTGACGGTCACTTCATATCCGCGGTTCTTCATACTGCCGCTGTTGATGAAAGTGCCCGGATTCGGGTCGATAGCCGTGATTTCGGAGGCGTTGGAGACGAGCAGGTCCCAACGGTACTCCCAGAAGTAGTCGAAACTTGCGGTAAGCCTGTCCTCGAAGAATCCGATTTCACCGCCGGCGTTGATCTTGCGGGACTTCTCCCAGGTTGCGTCGGGCAGATACACGTTGCGCGTGCCTCCGGCAATGTCGCTGCCGGACATACCCCAGGAGCCGCGGAACTTCAGGAGACTGAACCATTTCTTTATGGGCTGCCACCATTCCTCGTTCGAGGGAACCCATCCCAGTGATATCGAGGGGAAGGTGCCGAAACGCTTGCCGCGGGCGAAGCTGTCCGACCCGTTGTAGCCTATGCTGAAGTCAATCAGGTACCTGTCGGCGTAGTTGTACGCGAGGCGTCCGACAAGGCCGGCGTAGCTCTTGGTGGCAGGCCCCTCGGACCCCGCAGTGAAGGGGAGGTAGTTCCTGCTCTGGTTGTAGAGCAGCAGGGCTCCCACATTATGCTTGCCGAAGCTGCGGGCGTAGTTGATGCCTGCCTCGGCATACCAGTCGTGCCTTTCCCACTTGTCGGAGTCCGTGGCATCAGGGCCCTTCAGTCCGCCGAAGTCGGAATTGTACGACCCTTTGATTCTGAAGTCAAGGCCCTTGGTCAGGAAGCTCATATCGAGCTTGTACTGAAGGTCCATATTCAGGGTATTGGTATTGGTGCCGCCCGGTTCGCTCAGGTAGAACGGGGCGTCGGTATAGTCGAACGGGGTCACTGCCCGCAGGTTGCGGAAGGAATCGTCCCCGCTGCTTCCCACGTTGTTGCGGTCCTGCAGGCTGCCGCCCAGGGTGAGGGACAGCTGGCTGTAGCGTGCTATGTCCACGTCAAGGTTCGCCCTGTAGTTGAAGCGCCTGTAGCCGTAGCTGCCGCGCCTGTCCGGGGTGAAATCCTTGAGCATCGAGTCCTGATTGAGGAACCCGACCGACACGAAGTAGCGGACCCTGTCGGCTCCGCCGCTGACGTTGACGTTGGCCTGCTCCTGCCAGGCGAAGTTCTTCATAACGTACTTTGTCCAGTCCCCGCTCGGCTGCCTGCCCCAGCCGAAATCATCCATATCCTCCTGGCTGAAACGGAGGTTGAGATCGGAGTAAGGCCTGTAGTCGGCAATGCGGGAAGTGCCGGGCGACCTGCCATTGTCGGATATGACCGCATAATTCCAAAGTTGGCCGTATTTGTACGAGTCGGCGAACTCGGGGAAGCGGGTGATCGACTGCATCCCGGCGTTGACCGAGGCTGTTACGGACGGCTTGCCCGCGCAGCCGCGCCTTGTCGTCACGAGGATAACCCCGTTCGCTCCGCGCATACCGTAAACCGCCGTGGCGCCGTCCTTGAGGACGGAGATGCTTTCGATTTCGTTGGGGTCCAGGTGTGAGAAGGGGCGCTCCACCCCGTCCACAAGTATAAGCGGAGCGGCATCGTTGAGCGATCCGGTACCGCGTACCCGGATTGTGGGCTCATCGTCTCCCGGAGTCCCGGAGGGCTGTACCACGACAAGGCCGGGGAGCAGTCCCTGGAGGGCGTTGGCTACGTTGGCGAACGGGGCTTTCAGAAGTTCGTCACCGCTGACGGTCGATACCGCGCCGGTGATTTCCACTGCCCTGAGGCTGCCGTAAGCCACGTCAACCGTCTTCTCGTCCTCCGTCTCGTCCGTGGCGAGGGCGGGGGAAATCTGTGGTATCAGCAGCAGAGAGGCTGACACCCAGAGCAATCGGGTGAATGTTTTCATATCGGTTATAATTTTGAGTTGTCTTATAAGACGGATTTTGAAAAATCTGTTTCGCAAAAATAGCGAATTATTTTGATTATTCAAGTGGGGCCGGGAAGGCAGGGCCCCTGGAGAGCCAAAAAGGGAGGGGAGAGGCTCTCCGGGGGCTCCTGCCTTCCCGGCCTTCTAACCTGACCTGCCG
>JAKSJZ010000001.1 GCA_024401995.1 Bacteroidales bacterium | reverse complement strand
CCACGCCACACAGGCACAATGTATCACATGTTTTTTGATTCTTTTAACCCCAAACCCGAATGGTGTGGGGGGGATGGGGGGAGGGGGGGGGGGGGGGGGTGGGAGAGGACGGGATTAGCCCGCCTGCGGAGGCCTTTTTTCAGTGTCCGGGCAGAGGCCACGGGAAGGCGGCGGGAATCGCTTCGCGCTGGATTGAAAAGCGACCTTTCTGATCCAACCCGGCAGAATTTTCCCCGACTTGGATTGAAAACCGGCAATTTCAATCCAGCCGGCCGGGTCGGGACCGGACGAGATTAGCCCGCCTGCGGCGGCCTTTTCTCGGTGTGTCCGGGAGCAATCAAAGGCAGACTGAGGCTGCGCCTCCTTGCGTCTGCGGGCACCTCCGTACAAGAGCAAGCTCTTGACGTCGCCGCCCGCAGACGCAAGAATGCCGCACTTGTCGTGCGGCATTCTGCCTTTGATTGCATTGCGCGGAGAGGACGAGATTCGAACTCGTGGTACGGTTACCCGCACGCAGGTTTAGCAAACCTGTGGTTTCAGCCACTCACCCACCTCTCCAATCACACCACGTTTTGTCAAACGGGATTGCAAAAATACAACATTTTTGCAGTTATCCAACCTTCGCGGTGCGAATTTGTCATTTTACTTCTACGACGCTCCCGTGCTCGCGGGCGACGGCGGCCTTCCAGATGTCATTGTATCCACCGTATTCGAGCCCTTCGGGCGTGCCGGCGTTGTATTCGGAGCAGACGAACGAACCGTCCTCGTTCTGCGCCTTTATGTTGCCGTCTATGAACTTGACCAACAGCGTCTCCTCCAGCTGCTTCCAGACCTTGAACTGCCTCTCGGCCGTGCGCCGCGTGAAGATTGTCGTCATTATCCTGGCACGCAGCCTCCGGAACGGACCGTTATGCCTCAAAATCTTCGCCAGCTTCGCGTCAAGCGCCGGTACCGCCTCCTCCATCATCTCTTTCTCGAACCTGTCGGCCTCGGCGCGGACAAACGGAGCCATCCGGTCATACATCTTGTAGCAGGCCTGCGCCACCCTGTTGCACATCCAGAACTGCGATGTCGGGGAATAGTGCAGGATATCACCGTTGCCCGGCTTCAGGCACTCCGGAACACGGAACGTACTGACGTATATCGGCGTCAGATATGACGTCGCCGCGTCATCGCACCCGAACCACACCAGGGCGGCCGCTTCCTTCGGAAGGTTCGGACGGGCTTCCGCAACAAACCAGAACCCGGTCTGCTGGGTCGCAATCGCCCTCTCGTTGCAGTATGTCTTCCCGCCCCACTCGAAATCCATAGGCCGCCAACGGTACGGGCAGGCATTGCCGCCGGCACCTATATCCTTTGTCATATCCATAGGGGTCCCCTCATAATGATCCCTCATCACGTCCGCCACGTCCTTCGCGCTCACCTTCCTCTGCGGCTTGACAAAAAGGGGCATCTCACCGTCAAGGTCATATCCCATCGCATACCGGAGCCATTCTCCCGACGGCTTCGACACCTCGACCCCCTTCTCGCGCCAGGTGAAAACACCGTCGCAGAGGATATTGAACGCGCTCCAGGCCCGTGCGTCACAACCTCTCGCCCCGCTGAAATCAAGCGGATTGTACGCGTCCCTGAAACTGAAATCCGCATCACTTCCCTCATACCAGCCTTTCTCCCTTGCGAATTCTATGACATCGGGCGCGAAAATGCAGTTGGCAGGGTCGTCCTGGGGGAATCTGGTGATACGCGCCTGGTTGGCGTGGGCGCAGATATACCCGTCCGGTATTCTCCTTGCCACCCAGACTATGCCCTTGTTGCCCTTTCCCTTGCCCACAAGGTCCATTATCCAGGCCTCCGACGCATCCGCTATCGAGAACGTCTCTCCCCCGGAAGGATAGCCGTACGTATTCGCAAGATCAACGATTATGTCGATTGCCTCCCGGGCGGTTTTCGCCCTTTGCAGGGTGACATATATGAGCGAGCCGTAGTCCATTATGCCGTCCGGGTCAACCTGCTCGTCGCGCCCGCCCCAGGTTGTTTCCCCTATGATTACAGCCATCTCGTTCATGTTGCCGACGGTTCTCAGGGTGCGCTGCACCTGCTGTATCTTTCCCAGCGGGCGGTATGTATCCCACTCCGTTATGTCCAGCGTGGCTCCCGGCCAGAAATGTCTCGCCGGAGTGGAATACAGTTCCCCGAAAAGAACGTGGGAATCTGCGGCATAGGACACCATCGCCGAGCCGTTGACGCTGGCTCCGGGGGTGACTATTACGTTTGTGCAGGCTTGTCCCCTGATGCACGACAATACGCAGGCGGCGACCGCCGCGAGGATAAACTTCTTCATATCTGACAATTTTGAACAAATCTACGAATTAAATTGCTATTTTTGCAGGATTTAGAATATGTCCTGGATGAAAAAACCTCTATCATTGTTTGTCGCGGCGTTTTGCGGGGTAAGTGTCCTTGCCCAGTCGCCGCAGGCGCCCCGGACTCCGGAACAGGAGGAAAAAGACTTCTACAACAATATTATGGAAGAGGTGGACCGCCTGTCCTCCACGCTTGCCCTGGAAGACTGGCAGACGTTCTACGTCGATTCGATCCTCACTGCGGATTATATGGGAATGCGGGATGCGATGAAACGCCTTCAGGAGTCCAAGGTGTCCAACACCGACATCTATATCGCCACCCAGGACGAATGGATGGAGAAAATATACCAGGCCGTATGCGGCATCTTGAATGAAGGGCAGCTCAAGAAATACCTCAAGAGCGGCGCCGAGCGCGACAAACGCGCAAGGGACAAGCGGAAGGCCAAAAAATCATCGGTTGAATTATGACAAACAAAGACATCGAACGGGTCCTTTCCGAAATAAGGGAGCTTGCCTGCAAGACTTCCCGGGACATTGAAGAGGCCCGGATACGCCTTCTGGGCAAAAAAGGCGAGATAACCGCCCTGTTCGAGGAGTTCCGCACCATCGACAAGAGCGAGAAGGCCGTCTTCGGCAAGCCCCTGAACGAACTCAAGCAGGCGGCCATAACCAGGCTTGAGGAGCTCAAGGAAGCCGTCGGCGGGGGAGAAGCCGCTTCTACGGGGGCCGCTGCCGACCTGTCGATGCCGGGCGATGATTTTCCCCTTGGCTCCCGCCACCCCGTTTCCATTGTCCGCCAGCAGATTGTAGACATCTTCAGGAAATTCGGATATGACGTTGCGGAAGGCCCGGAGATAGAGGACGACCGCCACGTGTTCGAGGCGCTCAACTTTCCTCCCAACCACCCTGCCCGCGACATGCAGGACACCTTCTTCGTTTCCACAGGCCACCTCAACCCGATTCTGCTCCGCACGCACACGTCCAGCGTACAGGTCCGCACTATGGAATCGGCAAGCCTTCCCATCAGGGTCATCTGCCCGGGAAGGGTTTTCCGCAACGAGGCGATCAGCGCCAGGGCACACTGCATCTTCCATCAGGTCGAGGGCCTTTACGTGGACGAGAACGTGACCTTCGCCGACCTCAAGCAGGCCATCCTGCTTTTCGCCCGCGAAATGTTCGGCCCCGACACCAAAATCCGGATGAGACCTTCATATTTCCCGTTCACCGAACCGTCCGCCGAAGTTGACGTGAGCTGCAACATCTGCCACGGCAAAGGCTGCAACGTGTGCAAGGGGACCGGCTGGCTTGAGATTATGGGTTGCGGTATGGTAGACCCCAACGTCCTGAAAGCCAGCGGCATCGACCCGCAAAAATACAGCGGCTTCGCCTTCGGGATGGGCATCGAGCGCATCGCAATGCTCAAATGGAGGGTCAACGACCTGCGACATTACTTCGAGAACGACCTGCGCTTCCTCAAACAGTTTGAAAGCTGCGTGGAGGCCTGACCGCAGCCTCAATAACCTATCCTTTCGAGGAAAGAGATAATCTCGCGACCCCACAGCGGACTGTACTTGATATAGCTGCTGTGTGTCTTCCCCTCGAAAATCTTCAGTTCCGCGCCGGGTATTGACTTGGCAATCAGCGTTGTGTGTTCCACGCTTATGAGGTCCCTGCTGCCGGCCGTGATAAGGGCCGGGCATTTTATAGCCTTGAGCTCCTCCGGCTCTATCTGCGGCTCTTTTAGCATCATAAGGGCCAGCGGCGTCCCCTGTTCGAGTATCCACTCCTTGAACTTCTCGAAGTCCTCGCCGCAGTCCGGCTTCAGGTTGGCTCCGGCCGCAAGTATTGCGCTGCAGGTCCCTGGATGCGCCATCTCGAGAAGCAGGGCGTTTATCCCCCCGTCGCTCCAGCCTCCGACAACCGGCTTCCGGAGCTTCAACGCCTTGACAAGGCAGTAGCAGTCCTCCGCCATATCCTTGTAATGATATTCCGTAAGCGGCGCGTTCGCCCCCTGCCCGCGCGAATCGGGGCAATATACGCGATATCCGGCCCTTGCCAGCTGCAGCGACTGGGTCTTCAAGCTTTTGTGCGACCCGCCGTTGCCGTGCATCAACACTATTGGCTTGCCGTTCTCCGGCCCGCGAACCGAATAGAAGAGCGTCTGTCCATTGACTTCAACCCTCGCCGTGCTCTCGCTTATACCCCTGCAGCTTACCAGAAGCGGCAGGAAGTAAAAAATTTTTCTAAAAAATTTCATAAAAGCGAAGCCACCGTTTCCTTCATCCTGTCGTAATTCTCCTCCATGCTCTTGAGAAGCGCAATCTGCGAACGGGTACGGACAAGATTGTGGTCAGGATACTTGATTTTGTAGTACGTATCCCCGTCGATATAGTCCATCAGGAACCTCAAAACCTGCTCATAGGTAATATAGAGGGGGGCGAAAGCCAGATACTCCTTCTCCGACGCACAGAGGTTCGGGCCCATCTCCGACAGGTATCCCTCCATATAGGCCCTGTACATATCCAGGTCAAGCCCCACCTTCGAAAAGTCGGGATCGTCCTCGGCCGTCCTGTTGGCATAGGAGCGGATGGCGTCCCCCACGTCATTCAGGGCGGTACTGCTCATAACCGTATCAAGGTCTATGGCACAAAGCACATTCCCCGTCTTCGAGTCGAAAAGGATATTGCTCAACTTCGTATCGTTGTGCGTAACCCTTGTGGGGATTATGCCGTCCTCCACCTTCTTCCAGAAATCAAGCATTTCCGCACGGCGCGATTCTACAAAATCAATCTCCTCCTTCAGCCCGTCGGCCCTCCCGGCGGCATTGCGCTTGAGAGCTTCGTCCCACTGGGTGAACCTCCAACGGATGTTGTGGAACCCCTTTATGGTCTCTGCAAGCGGCGTGTGAAAGTCGGAGAGCAGCGCCTGGAAACGCCCGATACCGATGCCTCCCTGGCGCGCCAACTCCGGCGTCTCCGCCTTGTCAAAGGTCTTCGTCCCCTCTATGAACGTGCACACGGCCCAGAATCCGCCCTGCTCGTCCTTGTGATAAAGCTTGCCGTCGAGCGCGAGCACGACGGTGAGCGTCTCCCTGTCCGGGTCCTTGGCTTTTGACTTGATGTGGCTTGTAACCGCTTCGATGTTCTTCATCATCGCCGGTACGTCCGGGAACACGTTGTGATTCTTGCGCTGGAGTATGTATCTGGTACCCTTGTCTGTCACAACCACAAAGGTGTCATTGATAAATCCCTCTCCCAATGGCTTCACGGACACGGCTCCGCCGTCCAGTCTGAATTTTTCTGCTATTCTTTTCATTGTCGGTTATTTGGTCCCCGCAATATAACAAATAAACACCGCAAATTTTTGGAATTCTTAAAAAACTGCTTACCTTTGCACTCCGCATCGCGGAAATAGCTCAGTTGGTAGAGCGCAACCTTGCCAAGGTTGAGGTCGCGGGTCCGAGTCCCGTTTTCCGCTCAAACGATGAACGACAGTCCCTGTGGCTGTCGTTCGGCGTTTATGGAAACGGCTCCGCGCGACCGAAACCTCACCCCCGAGGGGTCGCCTTTATTGCTTGGCGATGTTCTCGCGCATCTCGGTGTCGGCCTGCATATTCTTCATACGATAGTAGTCCATAATCCCGAGATTGCCCGTCCTGAACGCTTCCGCCATGGCCAGCGGCACCTGCGCCTCGGCCTCTATAACCTTGGCGCGGGCCTGCTGCGCTTCGGCCTTCTTCTCCTGTTCGAGGGCCACCGCCATCGCGCGGCGCTCCTCGGCACGGGCCTGCGCTATGTTTTTGTCGGCCTCGGCCTGGTCCATCTGCAGGACGGCACCAATATTCTTGCCCACGTCTATGTCAGCTATGTCTATCGAGAGAATCTCAAAGGCTGTCCCGGCGTCCAGACCCTTGTGAAGCACAAGTTTGGAAATGCTGTCCGGGTTCTCGAGCACCGTCTTGTGGCTCTCCGCCGAACCGATGCTGCTCACGATGCCTTCCCCGACCCTGGCCAGAATCGTCTCCTCGCCGGCGCCGCCGACCAACTGCTTGATGTTGGCCCTTACGGTAACCCTCGCCTTGGCTATAAGCTGGATTCCGTCCTTGGCGACGGCCGTGACGGGCGGCGTGTCTATAACCTTGGGATTTACGGACATCTGAACGGCATCAAGCACGTCGCGGCCCGCAAGGTCGATGGCGGCGGCCATCTTGAAGTCCAGAGGTATGTTCGCCTTGTTGGCGGATATGAGCGCCATCACCACGTTGGGAACGTTGCCCTTCGCAAGATAATGCGCCTCCAGCTCGTTGGCATACAGCTTCAGTCCGGCCTTGGTGCCGGTTATCAGCGCATATACGATTGTGCGGGGGTTCACGCCCCTCCAGCGCATGAGAAGCAGGTGTATCAAAGACACATACACACCCGACAACACCGCCTGGAACCAGAGCGCGACGGGAAAGAAAAACAATACGACAAGGATGCCGGCTACAATGATTGCGGCAAGAAGAATTGAGTTCATTTTTATTGTTTGTTTGTTGTTCTCACTATTATCCTGTTGTCTTCGATCGCGACAACCACCAATTCCTCGCCCGGAGACACCAGCGAATTGTCCTCCGTCTTCACCTCGACGTTCAATCCGGCAATCACGGCTGTCCCCATCGGGGCGAGCCTTGTCCGGGCCTTGCCCGTATCCCCCACCTTGATGCTGTTCACGGCGGTGTTGGTCTTCTCCTCTATTTCCGTCTTGAGTTCGAATCTCTTCCAGGTCTTGGCCCTGAGTGCCACAATCGTGAATATCACAATCAGCACAAGCACCGCGGCGACCGTTATCCACCCCGCATCGGGGCCCAGCTTGACGAACGCATAGCAGCAGGCGGCGGCAAGGGAAACAAAGCCGGTGATGCCCGCAATTCCGACCCCGGGGACAAGCAGGAGCTCCGCAATCAGCAGAAGTATGCCCAGAATGACAAGAGAAATTATTATTTCCATATCGCTTATTGTTTTTCCTTTTCCGGGGCCCTGACGGTTATGGTGTTGCCCGGATTCTTCTTCGTGAACGTATAGGACTTCTCCTCTCCGACTATTTCCATATCGGCTTCCGCCGCAAGTTTTCCGGGGTCTATCGACACCCCTTTCACAAGGAACTCCATCTCTATCTTCTGCAGTTCGGCGCCAGCCTTCGCAATCCGCACGTTGAGCGCGGGCATATCCCTCTCCAGCCCGAGAACGGCGGCGGATATCTCTTCCCTGCGCCTGTCGTCGGCCAGGACATATTCGTCCCTGAGCGCGGCCAGCCTGCCGGTCAGGTCCGCAATGCTGTCCCGCAGCCCCTGGACCTCCCTGACCTTTGCGAAATACCGGGCCGTCTGCTCGTCCACGGGCTCCTTCTCCTTCATTGCCTCGCCGTTGTCGAGCGCCATCGGGTTCTCGTCCGGCTCCAGTTCGCAGAGTTCCCTCAGAGCCGCCGGCGAATCTATGCGGTAGTGAAGAGGAACAGGTTCATACACCAGCACATACACGTCAACACTGTCTGCCCCGCAGCTCCTGTCGGAAGCAAAGATCACATATTTGCCCGTATTGAGGAAAAGGTAGTCGTTGCCCGGGCTGGAATACGGGAACCCCAGATTGCACGGCTCCCCCCACGTACCCCTCAGCTCATCCTTCTCACGGCAATAGAGGTCATATCCGCCCATCCCGTAAAGGTCGTTTGCGCTGAAATACATCCGGTCTTCCGCAAACATCGGGAACACTTCCTTCGGAAAAGCCTCTTCGTAATCCAGACTGTCTATGGCCGGCTCGGAATAATATGGATTGTCCAGATACAGGGAGTCGGCAACCGAAAGCCTGTGCCAGCTATGGTCCGGCAGGGGATAATACAGATAGAATTCGTCCCTGGAAAACCGCCGGCGGGCTATTACCTCCGGCATCTCGCACTGCCCGCGCAGGCTTATGCCGTTCTCGCTCCGGAACAACGCCTCGGCAAAAATACCCTTCACCAGCGTGTCGGGGCAGGCTTCGGCGCCTTCCCGGATGATGTCCGACGCGGCGCCGAAATCATATTCCGACATCTTCGCGTCGGCCAGCGCCACGACGCTGTCCGCAAATGCTATGATTTTTCTGCCCTCTTCCGTCTTCTCCCTCGGGACGGTGCGGGACGACCGTCTGGCTGCCGCCGCTGCGGAAATCGCTCCTGTCAGCAACAGAACAACCGCCGCCAGCGCAATGAATCCTGCTTTTTTCCGGTCCTCTCTCATTTTATAATTGCCGATGCACAAAAATCGGAAAAAAATAGTAAATTTGTCGCCTATTTGCGAAAATAAATTCAAAATCAATAACAATTATGCAAAGTAAAGGTGTTATAAGACTTGTGGCGATTCTCTTCGTGATTGCCTGCGTATGGCAGCTGTCCTTCACTGCAATATCATCCCTGCAGGAGAAGAACGCCGCCAAGCATGCGGAAGCGGCCGCGGAGGCAGCCAAACTCACCCCCGAATTCAGCCTTGTCCCGACCGGGGAGCAGGCTTATTTTCTGGACTCCGTCCGCAAGGAGAACGTTGCCTGGTATCAGGATTCCATCTCCTCGGAAAAGGTGTATTTCGGATATACGGCAAAGGATGTCAAAGCCAAGGAAATCAACCTCGGCCTTGACCTCAAGGGCGGTATGAACGTGATGCTCCAGGTCCAGCTCGAGGATCTCATCAAGGCGCTTGCCGCAAATCCTTCGGACCCGGCCTTCCTTCAGGCCCTTTCGACCGCGAAGACGCGCAGCGTTTCGTCCCAGTCCGACCTCATCACCCTCTTTGCCGAGGAGTGGAAGACCGTTTCCGGCGGCACCAGGCTCTCCCAGGTGTTCGGTACCTATGAGATGCGCGACCGCATCAAGCCCGAATCCTCCGACGACGAAGTCCTCGAGGTTATAAAGGGAGAAGCGGAGAGCGCCATCGCCAACTCCTTCAACGTCCTTCGCAACCGTATCGACCGTTTCGGAGTAACACAGCCTTCCATCCAGAAGCTTGGCAACACAGGAAGGATTCTCGTGGAACTTCCGGGCGTCAAGGAGCCCGAGCGTGTGCGCAAGCTGCTCCAGGGCACAGCCTCCCTCGAGTTCTGGCCCACCTTCTCCAACCAGGAGATTTATCCTTACCTGCTTGAGGCCAACGAACTTCTCGCCGGGCTGCAGGAGGCCGTTCCGGCAGAGACGCCGACCGGGGAGGAACAGCAGAAGGATATCGTTGACGAGGTTCTTGCTTCGCAGAACGCAAATGCCTCCGAGCTGGAATCCTTCCGTGCCGAAAACCCCCTGTTCGCCGTACTTTCTCCCTCGCAGCGCGGAGACGCCTGCATCGGATATGCCAACGGGTTGGATACGGCCAGGGTCAACAAACTTCTTGCAATCCCCGCCGTTGCAGAGCTCTTCCCCGTCGAGTTCCGGCCGATGTGGTCGGTCAAGCCCACACCTTACGGAACGGGAGACAACATCTTCGAGCTCGTCGCCATCAAGGCCGGCAGCCGCGACGGCAAGGCCCCGCTTGACGGCGGCGCCGTTACGGACGCCCGCGTTGCCTACAACGGAGGCCAGCGCAGCGGCAACCCCACCGTATCGATGTCAATGAACGCCGAAGGCGCATCGATATGGGCCAGGCTTACGAAAGACAATATAGGCCGTCAGATCGCGATTGTGCTTGACGGTACAGTATATTCCTATCCTACCGTCAACTCGGAGATTACCGGCGGCAATTCGGAGATTTCCGGCAACTTCGACATCGAAGAGGCGACAGACCTCACCAACGTACTGAAGTCCGGCAAACTCCCCGCGCCGGCCACGATTGTCCAGGAGCAGGTCGTAGGACCTTCCCTCGGTGCAGAATCCATCCGCGCGGGCCTTATCTCCTTCGCCATCGCCTTCTGCCTCGTGCTCCTCTATATGCTCTTCTTCTATCAGGGAGCCGGTGTGGCGGCCGACGTGGCGCTCATCACCAACGTCGTGCTTCTGTTCGGTACTCTCGCCTCGTTCGGAGCCGTCCTCACGCTGCCCGGTATCGCCGGCTTGGTGCTGACCCTGGGTATGGCGGTGGATGCGAACGTAATCATATATGAACGCATCAAAGAGGAGCTTGTGGCCGGAAAGGGCCTCGGCAAAGCCGTTGCCGACGGATATTCCAACGCCTACTCGGCCATCATCGACGGCCAGGTGACCACGCTCCTTACCGGTATCGTGCTGTTCATCTTCGGCTCGGGCCCCGTACAGGGCTTCGCCACCACCCTTATCATCGGTATCATCACCTCCGTGCTTTCCTCCATCTTCATCACCCGCCTCATTTTCGAGGACAGGATTCAGCACGGAAAGTCCATCACCTTTGAGAACACGCTCACCAAGAACTTTCTCAAGAACACCCACGCCGACTTCATCGGGGCGCGCAAGTTCTCCTATGTCGTTTCGGGTTTGGTCATTCTTGTGGCAATAGCGTCCATCTGCTTCAAGGGCTTCACCTACGGCGTCGACTTCACCGGAGGCCGTACTTACGTCGTCCGCTTCGACCAGTCCGTTACGGCGGAGCAGGTAAGGTCGGCCGTAGAGGATGTCTTCAACGCCGCCGACCAGAGTTCTTCCGTAGAGGTCAAGCAGTTCGGAGGAGAGTCGCAGATGAAGATAACAACCTCCTACAAGTATCAGGACGAATCGACGGATGTCGACAACGAGATAGAACAGATGCTCTACAACGCCCTCAAGGAAGGCTTCTTCGCCGAGGACCTTACTTTCGACGAGTTCGTATCGACTCTTGACAATCCCAACGGTATCATATCTTCCGACAAGGTCGGGGCCTCCATTGCAAACGACATCAAGCGCGGGGCAATCATCTCCGTGATACTCGCCCTGATCATCATATTCGCCTATATCGCCTTCCGGTTCAAGGGCTGGACCTGGGGTCTTGGCGGCGTCGTTTCGCTTGCACATACGGCCATCATCGTCATCGGCTTCTTCTCGCTGTTCAGCGGCATCCTGCCGTTCAACCTCGACGTTGACCAGACGTTCATCGCCGCGATTCTGACGATCATCGGTTATGCCATCAACGACAATGTGGTTATCTTCGACCGTATCCGCGAGAACACCTCGCTCCATCCCAACGATGACTTCAAGACTATGGTGAACCGTTCGCTCAACCAGACGCTCACCCGTACCGTCAACACGTCGATTTCGACCCTGCTCCCGATGGTCGCCATCGCAATCTGGGGCGGCGAGTCCATCCGCGGTCTTGCGGTCGCGCTTATTCTGGGTATCTGCATCGGAACATACGCTTCGATTATGATCGGTACCCCGATTATGTACGACAGCACTATGGCGGCAAAGAAAAAGGCCGAAGCAAAGAAGTAAGGCCTCAACCACCGGAAACGAACCCCGGAAGTCCTGTCTGGCTTCCGGGGTTTGCCGTATTTTCCGGCCCTTTTCGCTATATGTTGACCTTGTATTGTACCCCGAGGGATTCCAGCGCGGACACGAACCCGTCCGTCACGTCGACGGCATATTTGTTGGACACAAACTCGACGTTGTATCCCGTTTCCCGGTCATACAGATACAGCCTCAACGGAATCTTGCCCTTTGCCTCCGAAACGGTCTTTTTCAAGCCCTTCCTGAACTCCTTCGACAACATTCCGGTATCCAGATACAGGGCAAAGTTCCTGATTTTGCTTTCGGCCACATTCCCCAGCAGCGATATGCGCTTGACCTTCGCCTTGTACTCCACCATCTTTCCGGCATTTATCTCTTCGTTCGAACGTCCGCGGCGGGGCATTATCTCCGCCTCCAGAAATATCTGCTTCTGCGGCGCCAGATACGGGATAAAATCTTCGTACTCCTTGCCGAAGAACGAAAATTCGTAATTCCCGCTATGGTCCTCGACCAAAACCTTGATCCCCGGCCTGCCGTCCTTGGTCGATATCTCCTTTACGTCAACCACCATCCCGGCCGCCGTCACTTCCTCCGAAACGCCCTTGCTCCTGCACTCCTCCACCTTTTGGGAAAGTTCCGCAAGGCGGCAGTTGGTGAAATTCCTTATCTCGAAAGAATACCGGTCAAGCGGATGGGCCGAAATATACATCCCGCAAAACTTCTTTTCCATCTGGAGTTCTTCCAGCTTGTTCTCCTCACCGACAAAGGCAGGGAAAACAGGACGCACGGGCTTCATTTCCTCGGCTTCGCCGAATAGCGATACGGATGCGTCGAAAGTATCCTTCCTGACCAGCTCGCCATAATGCACAAGCGCCTCTACAAACAACACCCCTTCCTTTGTGGGCAGGAAAAACTGCTGGCGCCGGTGTCCCATAGAGTCGAAAGCGCCTGCATAAGCCAGCGTCTCCACCGCCTTGCGGTTGATGTTCCCGGCCATCCTTTCGATGAAGTCGCACTCGTCCTTGAACGGGCCGTTGGCGGTCCTTTCCGCTATTATCTTCTCCCCCACGTCACGGCCGAATCCCTTGAGACCGTTGAGTCCGAACCTTATGTTGCCTTCGTCATTTACGCTGAAATCAGTATCCGATTCGTTCACGTCAGGACTCAACACCTTGATTCCCCCCTTCTTGCAGTCCGCCATTATTTCCTTGAGCTCCTCCATATTGGAAGTGTTCTGCGTAAGGTTGGCCGCCTGGAATTCGGCGGGATAATGGGCCTTGAGCCAGGCCGTCTGATAACTTACCCAGGCATAGCAGGTGGAGTGGGACTTGTTGAAGGCATATTTTGCAAACGCTTCCCAATCCTTCCAGATTTTCTCGAGCGTGTCGGAGGGATATCCGTTCTTCTCCGCGCCCTCCATAAAGGAAGACCTCAACGAATCCAAAACCGCCTTGTTCTTCTTCCCCATCGCCTTCCTGAGCTTGTCGGCCTTTCCTCTGGAGAACCCGGCAAGCTTCTGGGACAACTGCATCACCTGCTCCTGATAAACCGTCACCCCATACGTTTCTCTCAGGTATTCCTCCATATCGGGAAGATCATACCTGATTTTGTTCGGATCCCTCTTCCCCTCCACGAACTGCGGAAAATACTCCATCGGTCCCGGACGATAAAGCGCATTCATCGCAATAAGGTCCTCGAAGCGTTCGGGACGAAGCTGCTGAAGCTTTTCCTTCATCCCGTCCGACTCGAACTGGAAGATACTCTTGGTGTCTCCGCGACTGTATAGGGCGAACACTTCCGGATCGTCTATCGGTATGGCATTGATATCGACCTTCACTCCGTGGCGTTTCTCGATGAGTTCCACGCACCTTTTCATTATCGACAGAGTCTTCAGCCCGAGGAAGTCCATCTTGAGCATCCCCACGGCCTCGATCTTTGTCCCCTCATACTGGCTCATCCAAACCTTCTGTCCGGAGGCCTTGTCAACACCGAGCGTTATGGGAATATAGTCCGTGAGGTCACCCCTTCCGATAATCATCGCGCAGGCGTGTACGCCCGTCTGCCGTATGCAACCCTCCAACTTGAGGGCATAGTCCAGAACCTCCCTTACCAGAGGCTCCCCTTCTTCATACTCCCTTCTGAACTCGGGGACATATTTGAGACAGTTTGCAAGCGTCGGCTTGGCGTCTTCCTCAAGGCCGTAATCCTTCGCGGGAAAAACCTTGTCGGGAATCAGCTTCGCCAGGCTGTTGGTATTCTCTATAGAAAGTCTGGAGATGCGGGCGACGTCCCTTATCGCGAGCTTCGCTGCCATTGTGCCGAATGTGATCACGTGCGAGAACTGGGCCTCCCCATAACGCTGCTGAACATATTGGAAGACCTTGTAGCGCCCCTCGTCATCGAAGTCCACGTCTATATCCGGCATCGATATCCGTTCGGGGTTGAGGAAGCGCTCGAACAGTAGGTTGTACTTCAAGGGGTCGAGATTCGTGATACCGAGGCAGTAAGACACTACGGACCCCGCCGCCGAACCTCTTCCCGGCCCAATCCACACCCCGTTCCTGCGGCCCCAGTTGATGAAATCCTGCACTATCAGGAAGTAGTCCGGAAAGCCCATATACGATATGGTCATAAGCTCGAAGTGAATGCGGGACTCCTGCTCCCCGTCAAGTTTTTCCCCATACCTTTTTGCGGCTCCTTCATACGTCAGGTGGCAAAGATATGCCACGGAGTCATAAAACTCTTCCCCGCGTTCCTTCTTGGTTTCGTTTTCCTTCCCGTCCGCATTCACCTCATAGCGTCCGTTCTCTATGACATCCGCATACTTTTCCCTGTATTTCTCCTTTTCGGCGAGGAACGCCGGATCTATCTCGAACTTGGGCAGAACGTGTCCGCGGTTGATGCTGTACCTCTCCACTTTCTCCATCACCTCGATGGTGTTGGAAATAACCTCCGGATGATCGGGGAAAATGGCGGCCATTTCCTCCTCGCTTTTCAAGAACTCCTGCTGCGTATAACGAAGCCTGTCCGGTTCGTCAAGATTGGTGTTGGTCGTCAGGCAGATAAGCCTGTCGTGAACCGGCCCGTCCTCGCGAAGAACGAAATGAACGTCATTGGTCGCCACCACCTTCACGCCGAACTTGTCCGCAAGCCTGAATATCTCGTCGGTGTAGAAACACTGGTTGCGGTAAAGTTCGTCCATTTTCGCCTGCGCTTCCGGCGGCAAGCCCTTCTCCTCGCAGCGGTGCTTCATCACCTCGAGGTAGTAATCCTCCCCGAACACGCGCTTGTGCCAGAGGATGGCCGATTCCACGCCGGCATCGTCTCCGGCAAGGATTCCGGTCGCAATCTCTCCCGCTATACACGCCGAGCAGCAAATAAGCCCCTCGTGATATTTCTCCACCACTTCGTGGCTAACCCTCGGACGATAGTACTCGCCTTCCGTGTGCGCCTCCGACACAAGCTTCATCAGATTGTGGTAGCCGGTCAGGTTTTTCGCAAGAAGAATCAGGTGGTAGTATTTCTTGTGGTCCTTGTCCTTCAGGTGGTGGTCATAGTGGCGGGTCACATAGATTTCACAGCCCGGTATCGGCTTGACGTCGGGAAACTCCTCCGCAATGTCACAAAAGCTCTTGATGCCGTACAGGTTGCCGTGGTCCGTAAGCGCTATCGCCGGCATCTTCAACTCCGACGCGCGCTTGAAAAGCTTCCTGATGTCCGAAAGGCCGTCAAGAATCGAGTACTCCGAGTGAACGTGAAGGTGAACGAAAGCCATCTCCTATTCCCCTTTCGTTTCTGCCGGCCAGCCCTGTGCCGAAACGGGCATCTCCAACCCTTCCGGGGTGACGAGCACCGCCCCCGCCTCGGGTTGTGCGAGATGACCGATGATGTCAAACGTCTGAAAATCGTGCCGGAACTTCTCCATCTGAAGAATCGGTATGGTGAACAGAAGCCGGAAGTCGTCGCCGCCGTTCATCGCCGCCGATACCGGGTCAATGTCCATCTCCTTTCCGAGTTCGAAACTTCCCCCTTCGAACGGTATCTTGTCGGCATATACCTTCACGCCCAGACCGCTGTCCCGACGCAGCCTCAGGACTGCATCCGCAAGTCCCCTGTTTATGAAATAACCGAAAGACGGGCATATTTCCGCATCTTCCAGCTGATTCAGTATTCCGGCGGCCATCTCCGGCTTGAGATATGCGCCGACCAGCATTTTGTATTTCTCTATCCTGTCCTGCTGCAGGCTCCCCCTGTCAAAATTCTGTTTCTCGCTCTCCAGGACTCTTTGTCCCAGGTATGCGGCGCCGAGGCTTCCCGAAATGCATACAAGATCCTTGCTTTGTGCCTTGGGGCGCGCCCCACAGGTCTGCCCACCGCAACGGCCGCCGGCAGCCAGGCTGATGCACAGGCCGGTCTTCGATGGTTGCAGTTCGAGACCCAGGCTCTTGTACCCGTGCTCCTTCGCCGCCGCAACGATTCCTCCCCACAGTTCCCCGGTCTGCTCAAAATCCAGTTTCGACGAAATCCCCAGCCTTACGGTCAGGGTCTCCGGGCACGCCAGCACGGCATACAGTTCGCCTGTCACCGCTATGACCGCCTTGTAACCGAGATGCTTCAGCGGGAAGTACACAAGATCGAAATCAATGCCTTCCAGCATTGTGACCGCCGCAGTGGTGGCCGCATCCCCGGCCTTCGTCATATGGAACAGGGGCTCTCCGAAGGGTGAATATCCGGTACCTTCGAAAAGCTGGCGGACAGCCTCCACCCGACCCAAATCTGCAAACGTCGCCATTACAGATTGCGGAGAAGGTTATTCAGGTTCACTTTCCTGTCTATCAACTCGTGAAGCTTGTCTATCGGCACGCGCTCCTGGGCCATCGTGTCCCTGTCGCGCACCGTAACGCAGCGGTCCTCAAGCGAGTCGTGGTCAACCGTTATGCAGAACGGGGTACCGATGGCGTCCTGCCTGCGATAACGCTTGCCTATCGAATCCTTTTCCTCATACTGACAGTTGAAATCGAACTGCAGGTCGTGCATTATCCGTTGCGCAAGTTCGGGAAGACCGTCCTTCTTGACCAACGGGAGCACGGCAGCCTTTACGGGCGCCAAAGGGGCCGGAATCGAAAGCACCACCCTTGAATCGCCGCCCTCGAGCTGCTCCTCCCTGTAGGAGTGCGAAAGCACCGCGAGAACCATCCTGTCGACACCTATGGACGTTTCGATGACATACGGGGTATAGGCCTGGCCTTCTTCCGGGTCGAAATATTCTATCTTCTTGCCGGAATACTTCTGATGATTGCCCAGGTCGAAGCCGGTACGGCTGTGGACGCCCTCCAGTTCCTTGAAGCCGAAGGGGAAGTTGAACTCTATATCTGTCGCAGCGTTGGCGTAATGCGCCAGCTTCTCGTGGTCGTGGAACCTGTAATTCTCCGCACCCATCCCCATATTGACGTGCCACTTCATCCTCTGCTCCTTCCACTTTGCGAACCATTCCATCTCTGTCCCGGGCTTGATGAAGAACTGCATCTCCATCTGCTCGAACTCCCTCATCCTGAAAATGAACTGCCGCGCCACTATCTCGTTGCGGAACGCCTTGCCTATCTGGGCTATACCGAACGGTATCTTCATCCTTCCGGTCTTCTGCACGTTAAGATAGTTGACAAATATGCCCTGCGCCGTCTCGGGACGCAGATATATCGTGTTCGCACCCTCGGACGTGCTGCCCATCGACGTCTGGAACATAAGGTTGAACTGCCGGACGTCCGTCCAGTTGCAGGTCCCGCTGACCGGGCAGACTATGCCGCAGTCAACTATTATCCGACGGTATTCCTCGAGATCGTTTTCCTGCTCGGCCTTCAGAAAACGGCCGTGTACCTCGTCATATTTCGCCTTTTCGCGCAGCACGTTGGGGTTGGTCGCGCGGAACTGCTCCTCGTTGAAGGCGTCGCCGAACTTCCTGCGTCCCTTCTCGACCTCCTTGGATATCTTCTCCTCGATTTTCGCAAGATAGTCCTCAATAAGCACGTCCGCACGATACCTTTTCTTCGAATCCTTGTTGTCGATAAGGGGATCGTTGAACGCCGACACGTGGCCGGACGCCTCCCAGATACGGGGATGCATGAAGATGCAGGAGTCTATGCCGACGATATTGCCGTTGAGCCGCGTCATCGCGTTCCACCAGTACTGCTTTATGTTGTTCTTGAGTTCGACGCCCATCTGTCCATAGTCATAAACCGCCGCCAGGCCGTCATAAATCTCACTCGACGGGAAAATGAATCCATACTCCTTGCAATGCGCCACGAGTATCTTGAAAAGTTCGTCCTGTGTCATTGTCCTTGTATTTCTAACATTCACAAATATAGTCAATCTTTCTCATATATCTCATTCATCGGCTCCCTGAAAAAAGCCCTGTCACGAAGCCCCGGATGGGGTATCACAAGCCCCTCCTCCGTGATGTGCATATCGCCGAAAAGCAGTATGTCGACATCTATCGGCCTGTCGTGATATATCCGTCTGCCCGAAGCGTCATATTCCGCCTCTCCCGGCTTTCGTCCAAGCTGCGCCTCCACTTTCTTGCAGGCCGCCAGCAGCTCCCGGGGCGTCAACGCCGTACGGTATGCAGCCACCATATTGAGGAACGGCGCCCCCTCAAACCCGAAAGCCTCCGTCTCCATCACGGAAGACTCGCGCAGGCGCTCTCCAACCAGCCCGTCCAGGTACGCCAGGGCCTTTTCAAGGTTTCCTTTCCTGTCTCCGAGGTTGCTCCCGAGAGCAAGGTAAACATCATTCATCGGAAGGTTCCTCCTCCTCTACGTCGAACCCGAGCGCTATCCTCGCCTCCTCCGAAAGCATACTTTGGTCCCAGACGGGATCGAATACAAGCTTTATCTCGCATCCGGTCACTCCCGGCGTCTTCTCCACCTCGCCTTTCACCTGCGCCAAGACCTCGTCGGCCATCGGGCACGTGGGCGCCGTAAAAGTCATCTTGATTCTTACAAAGCGGTTCTTGTCTATGTTGAGTTCGTAGATAAGCCCCAGGTCATAGACATTGACCGGTATTTCGGGGTCGTAAACCTGCTTGATTGCAAGTACGACCGCGTCATACAGGGGGGCGAGCTCCCTGACGTCCTCAGCGCTCAATATCTTGTTATCTTCCTCCATCTTCACCGGCTGCTTCCGCCGCTATGCCGCGTATTGTCGATATCATTGATGCCAGGCCGTTCGCCCGGGTGGGGGAGAGGTTGTCCACAAGCCCCGTCCGTTTCACGAAAAGGAAGTCATCGGAAGCAATCTCCGCCGCTTCCTGCCCGGAATAAACCCGTATCAGCATCGCAATTATCCCCCTGGTTATCAATGCATCCGAATCCGCATCAAAAAAAAGGCGCGACCCTTCCCTTCTCGAATCCAGCCAAACCCTCGACTGACAACCCTTTATCAGTCTGTCCTCCGTCTTTCTGTCATCCGTAAGCCCGGGAAGGTCTTTCCCCAACGAAATGATGTACTCGTACCGGTCAAGCCAGTCGTCATACATCAGCAACTCTTCCACTATGGCAGCCTTTGCTTCTTCTATACTCATCTTGACAACATTTCAACCGCCCGGTCAAGCGATTCGATGAAATACTGCGCCTCCTCCAGGGTGTTGTAGGGCGCAAATGACGCCCTGAGCATCCCTTCAACCCCGAACCGGTGCATAAGCGGCTCCGCACACATCTGGCCGGACCGGACGGCTATCCCCATCTTGTCCAGAATCAGGGCAATATCCTCGTGATGAACCCCGTCAACCGTTATGGAAAACAGCGGGACCTTTCTCGCGGCCGGGGAGGGCTTTCCGTAAAGATGAACCCTCTTGCGTCCGGCAAGAGCCTCCAGCATATATCCGGTTATCCCGTCAAGGTCTCCCCGGCCCATTTGGGAGGCAAGTTCCAAAGCGGGGGACAACGTGGGTACGGACGTGAAATTCTGCGTGCCGGCCTCGAAACGCCGGGGGGCGCGCTCGTATTCCGTCTTTTCCCAACCAACCGACGCTATCATCTCTCCACCGCCCATATATGGGGGCAGGTCCTCCATCAGTCCCTTCCGGGCATACAAAACCCCCGTGCCCGGGGCGGCATATATCTTATGGCCGGAGAAAACATAGAAGTCGCATCCGAGCGCGCCTACGTCCACCTTTTCGTGAACTATCCCCTGCGCGCCGTCAACCAGCAGAGGTACGCCCCGCGAATGACACCTTTCAGCCATCTCCGATATCGGATTAACCAGCCCGAGCACATTGGAAACATGCGCAACTGTAACCAGTCGCGTTCTCTTATCTATAAGATTATCAAGTTCTTGCAGTCCAATCGCCCCATCTTCACCAACCGGAAGTACCCGTAGTTGCGCACCCTTTCTGCGGCAGAGCATCTGCCAGGGAACAATGTTGGAATGGTGTTCTTCCTCGCCGACCACCACGTTGTCCCCCTCACCAACGGCGACATCTCCGTAAGTGGCTGACAATAAATTGATTGCCTGCGTTGTACCAGAAGTGAACACTATCTGGTCCGACGGCCCGGCGCCGATGAAGGACGCGACGTCGGCGCGCGTTTTTTCAAACGCCTCCGTAGCCACCGCAGAGAAATGATGGACAGCCCGGTGAATGTTCGCGTTCTTCCTGAACGCGTTCTCCTCCCAGGCGCGCACGACACATTCCGGCCTGAGCGATGTCGCCGCGTTGTCAAGATAGACAAGCGGCTTTCCGTAAGGCTTTTCCTCCAGCTGCGGGAACTGTTTGCGATAATCCATATACTCCCACAAATTTACACAATTTTGGGGAACTATCCAGCGTTATTTTCAAAAGAGCATTCTTCCACGGCCAAGTTCCGTTCCGTGTGAATGTTTGAACAAAATTGTTAACTTTGCCCACATATAACCCGACAAAAATGATTGACTACATCTCCGGAAAAGTCGCCGTACTCACCCCCACCAGGGTAGTGATTGAGAACAACGGCATAGGATATTCCACGGAAATATCCCTCCAGACCTACGCGGAACTGGAAGGGAAGGACTCTGCAACCATCTATATACAGCAGCAGACCAACCCGCGTGACGGCTCTTTCGTGGATTATGGCTTTGCCGGACAGGCCGAACGGGAACTTTTCCGCAAAATCATCTCCGTTTCGGGAATGGGCGCCGCTACCGCGCGTATGATTCTCTCCACCTTCAGCCCCGACGAATTCGCGGAGGCGCTGCTGGCCGAGGATATCAAACGCATTCAAAGTGTCAAAGGTCTCGGCGCAAAGAGTGCGCAAAGACTTGTTCTGGAACTTAAAGACAAAATTGTTCAGGGGGACGGCGGCGTTTCCTCGGCTCTTTTTGCCGCCGAAACAAACAAGGCCGTTGATGAAGCCGCTACGGCACTTCAACTTCTCGGGTTTGCCAAGCCCAATGTTTCCAAGGCCCTGCAGAGCATTCTGAAGATCAATCCTACCGCAAAAGTGGAAGACCTCATCAAGGCCGCCCTACAAATTCTTTAATGTTCCACGTGTAACTATCGGCCGAACCAGACCAAAAGCACGGAAATGTCGGCAGGGGACACACCGGATATTCTGGATGCTTGTGCGATGGTCTCGGGGGCATATTTCTTCAGTTTCTGCCTTGCCTCAATCGTCAGGCCGGGCAACCTGTCAAAGTCGAATCCGGCAGGAATCCTGAGATTCTCCATTCTGCGCATTTTGTCGGCCTGTTGCCTTTCCCTGTCTATATACCCGCGATATTTGATTTCCGTCTCCACGGCCTGAACCACATCCGGCGCCGTTGTTCTATGTGGAACAATTTCAAGAATCCTGTCAAGGGTTACTCCCGGCCTGGAAACAAGTTCGGATATTCTCTTCGGCTCGGAAATCACGGGCTCGCCGATTGAATCCAAATATGTCAGAGCATCGCCCGGATTCACTTTTTGCGCATCACAAAACTCGCTCAGTTCGTTAATTGCCGCAGTCTTTTCTTCCACAAGCCGTATCCTGCTTTCATCGGCAAGGCCGATTTCGTATGCCGTCGCGGTGAGCCGCCGATCCGCATTGTCCTGCCGGAGCAATATCCTGAATTCCGCCCGGGAGGTAAACATTCTGTATGGCTCGTTTACTCCTTTTGTAACCAGATCGTCTATCAGAACACCAATGTATGCCTCGTCTCTCTTGAGCACAACGGGGGACTCCCCGTTGATTTTTCTGTGGGCGTTTATCCCGGCCATAAGTCCCTGGGCGGCGGCTTCCTCATAGCCGGTAGTACCGTTGACCTGCCCCGCAAGAAAAAGATTCTCTATTTCTTTGTGTTCGAGACTGGGCAGGAGCTGTGTGGGATCGAAGTAATCGTACTCCACGGCGTATGCGGGACGAAAAATTCGTGCGTTTTCAAGCCCTTTTATCTTATGCAGTGCGGCAAGCTGTACCTCGAGCGGCAACGACGAAGAGAAGCCCTGGAGATAATACTCCGTCGTATTTCTTCCTTGAGGCTCTAAAAACAACTGGTGGGCCGGATTGTCCGGAAAGACCCGCAACTTGTCCTCTATGCTCGGACAATATCTCGGTCCCTTTCCGGTAATCAGCCCCGACAACAGGGGTGAATCCTTGAACCCTTTCCTAAGTTCCTCGTGCACCTCCTCGCTGGTATGAAAGATATAACAGGGAAGTTGCGGCATTCCTGCCTGAATCGTCGACGGCTCATCCAGAAAAGAGAATCTCTCCGGACTGTCATCTCCTGTCTGGACCGGAGCCCCAGACAAGTCAACGGAGTTGATGTCGATTCTTGGCGGCGTACCTGTTTTCATCCTGCCGGTCCTCGCGCCCAAACTTACGAGCTGGGCCGTCAGACCGTTCGATGAAAATTCTCCCATTCGCCCACCATCCATCACTGTCCTGCCGACAAAAAGTTTTCCCCCAAGAAACGTCCCGGCCGTCAGAATAACCGCGCATGAGTTAAAAATTGCCCCGGTATTCGTACGCACTCCGACAATTTTTGAATTCTCAAAGAGGAAAGATGTCGCCAAATCGGCGTAAATACTTATATTACAATTACTTTCGAGTATCTGGCGCCAGTTGCTCGAAAACGCGCTTTTGTCGCACTGCGCCCGAGGACTCCACATCGCCGGCCCTTTCGACCGGTTAAGCATCCTGAATTGAAGCGTGGAACGGTCCGTCACTATCCCGGTGAATCCGCCCATAGCATCAATCTCCCTGACTATCTGTCCCTTGGCTATTCCGCCAACCGCAGGGTTGCAGGACATTCTGGCAAACCCGCGCATGTCCATCGTTATAAGAAGAACCCTGGAACCGAGATTTGCGGCAGCCATTGCGGCTTCGCACCCCGCGTGACCGCCGCCGACAACTATTATGTCATACCTGTCAGCCATTCGCCAGCCGCTTCCTGATATCCAGATAATAGTCCTCCTTGCCTCTCATCTCCTTAACCTGTTCCTCCGTATGATCGTCATATCCTATAAGGTGAAGTATGCCGTGTACCATTACCCTGTTGAGTTCCTCCTCGAATTCAACCCCATAATACCGGGCGTTCTCCCGCACGGAATCAATGCTGATGAAAAGGTCTCCGACGAGTTTGTTCCCTTCGCAATAATCGAAGGTTATTATATCGGTAAAATAGTCGTGTCCGAGGTATTTCATATTCACGTCGAGGATATAATTGTCCGAACAGAATATGACGTTGATGTCTCCGAGTTTTCTCACCTCGCTTTCCGCCACCGTCTTCAACCAAATATTGTTGAACGCTTTACCCTTCAGAAAAAAATTTATATCCTCGTTGAAATACCTTACCATATTTCCTTTGATTTGTGCAAATCTACAACTAATATTCAAAATATCTTGATAAATGCAATTATTCTTCCTACCTTTGGGGGTTGAACGAAAGAATAATTCAAATTCAATTATGGAAATAAAGAAATCCCCTAAAGCAAATCTCGAGAACTTGAGAGTGATTTTCGTCGAGATCGGCTTGATTATCGCCCTGCTGGTTGTGTGGGCCGGCTTCTCCTGGAGTTCAAAGGAGAAGAAAGCTGCCGTTCTCGATGCCGGAAATCAAGAAATCATTGAGGAAGAGATGGTTCCCATTACTCAGGAGACTCCTCCACCTCCCCCGGAAATGCCCAAGATTCCCGTTTTGTCAGATCAGATTGATATCGTCGACGACGAGGTGAAGGTTGAAGAAACCATCGTGAACCTTGAAGATGACGCCAATCTCGGTGTTGAGATTCAGGATTATGTTGAAGTTCAGGAAGAGGTTGTAGAAGAAGAGGCCATTCCCTTCGCCCTCGTGGAGGAGAAGCCCAAGTTCCAGGGTGGTGATGCCAACACTTTCTCGAAATGGGTTAACCAGAAGCTCGTTTATCCTGAGATTGCGAAGGAAAACGGTGTTCAGGGACGTGTTGTTCTTCAGTTTACCGTAGGTGCTGACGGCGCAGTTTCGGGTGTCAAGGTTCTCCGTGGTGTCGATCCCGCTCTTGACAAGGAGGCCGTCCGCGTTGTGTCCAGTTCTCCGAAGTGGACTCCCGGCAAGCAGAGAGACCGTAAGGTTAAGGTTACCTATACCTTCCCTGTTATCTTCCAGCTTAGATAATCTTTTTTACAGATAACCGAAGGCCGTCCCCAACCGGATGGCCTTTTTTGAATGGAACCGAAAATCGAACGCGCAGTATTTGTAGGAGTCGTCAAACAGGGTGACGACGAACGGAAGATTGTGGAGTATCTCGACGAACTCCGCTTTCTGGCCGAGACGGCGGGCGTAGAAGGAGACAAAAGCTTTTTGCAGAAGCTTGAAAAGCCCGACAACGCCACCTACATAAAGAGCGGCAAACTCCTTGAAATAGCTGATTATTGTTCTGAAAATAAGATAAATTACGTCATTTTTGATGACGAACTTACCGGTATGCAGCAGAGGAACGTGGAGAAAGTCATCAAAACATCCTCGGTGATAGACAGAACAAGTCTTATTCTTGAAATCTTTGCCCAGAGAGCCAAAACATCATATGCCAAGATGCAGGTGGAACTGGCTCGCTACAACTATATGCTTCCCCGTCTTGCAGGAATGTGGACTCACCTTGAAAGACAGCGCGGAGGCCACGGAATGAGAGGAGGGATGGGTGAGACTCAGATAGAAGTGGACCGCAGAATCGTCAAGGAACGTATAACGAGGCTCAAGGAATTGCTGAAAAAAGTTGACAAACAGATGTCGACGCAACGCGGAAACCGCGGACAACTTGTGCGGCTGGCCCTTGTGGGCTATACAAATGTCGGCAAGAGCACCATTATGAACAGACTTGCAAAATCCGACGTCTTTGCCGAAAACAAACTTTTCGCCACCCTTGACACCACCGTCAGAAAGGTTGTCATCGAAAACGTTCCCTTCCTGTTGAGCGATACCGTCGGATTCATCCGAAAACTGCCCACACAACTTATCGAAGCCTTTAAAAGCACGCTTGACGAAGTTCGGGAGGCTGACATTCTTGTACACGTCGTAGATATATCGCATCCCGACTACAGGGAACAGATGGAGGTTGTGGACTCCACTCTTAAAGAAATCGGTGCCGGAGACAAACCTGTTTATGTCATCTTCAACAAAACAGATGCATACAGGTACGAAAAATACAATGAGTTTTCTCTGGTTCCTCCTACAGAAAAGAATATATCCCTTGAAGACCTGAAGGCGGAATGGATGAAAAACTGTGAAGAAAAGCCCTGTATCTTCATTTCCGCCAAAAACAAGACGGGTATGGAAAAACTCCGCAACGACATCTACAAGATGGTTGCGGAGATTCACGCGGGGAGATACCCCTTCAATAACTTTCTCTGGTAAAGATCAATCCGAGAATTTCGCCTTCAGAAACTCCCTATTGAGCCTTGCAATATGCGATACGGATATCCCCTTGGGACATTCCATTTCACAGGCGCGGGTATTGGTGCAGTTGCCGAATCCAAGTTCGTCCATCTTTGCCACCATCGCCTTTGCCCTTCTTTTCGCTTCCGGACGGCCTTGTGGAAGCAGCGCGAGGGAACTTACCCTGGCAGCTACGAAAAGCATCGCAGAACCGTTCTTACAGGTGGCTACACAGGCGCCACAGCCCACACAGGAGGCGGCATCCATACTTTCCTCCGCTGCATCATGCGTGATGAGTATATTGTTGGCATCCTGGGCGGCACCTGTCCTCACACTCACGAATCCGCCGGCCTGAAGTATCTTGTCAAAGGCTCCGCGGTCAACCACAAGGTCCTTTATGACAGGAAATGCGGCACTCCTCCAGGGTTCTACAGTAATGGTGGCTCCGTCCTCGAAATGACGCATGAACAACTGGCAGGTAGTAACGTGGTCATCGGGTCCGTGCGCCCTTCCGTCAATGAACAGGGAACACGCGCCGCATATTCCTTCACGACAGTCGTGGTCGAAAGATACCGGTCCGCTGCTCTTACATCCCCTCTCGACGGCTACAGGATCATCTCCCTCCCTGATAAGCTGTTCGTTAAGTATATCCAGCATCTCAAGAAATGAAGCGTCCTCCTCTATACCCGAAATGTGATATGTCTCGAAATGGCCTTTGGCCTTGGCGTTCTTCTGACGCCATATCTTCAAGTTGAATTCCATCTCCGATCAGTCTTTGTAATTTCTGGTTTTAACCTCTATGAACTCATATTTGAGAGGTTCCTTATGCATCTGCGGCTCTTTTCCTTCCCCCTTGTACTCCCAGGCCGACACATACATATAATTCTTGTCATCACGTTTCGCCTCCCCTTCCTCGGTCTGGCTTTCGATACGGAAATGACCTCCGCAGGACTCGTTGCGCTCAAGGGCGTCGCGGGCCATAAGTTCACCTATTTCAAAGAAATCTTCAAGCCTGAGCGCCTTCTCAAGTTCCTGGTTGAACTCATACTGGCTTCCGGTAACCCTGACGTTCTTATAGAAGTCATCCTTCAAGTCCTGAATAAGCTTTATCGCCTTTTTCAATCCTTCCTTGTCGCGGGCCATACCTACATATTCCCACATTATATGGCCGAGTTCCTTATGGATGGAATCCACCGGCTTGGTACCTTTTATTGCAAACAGTCTGTCTATTCTCTCCTGAACTTCCTTTTCAGCAACTACGAACTCCTTCGCCGTCACGTCTGTACGGGGTTCCGCAAACTTCTTTGACAGATAATCGCCTATGGTTACAGGTAATATGAAATAACCGTCCGCAAGACCCTGCATCAAAGCCGAAGCGCCGAGACGGTTTCCGCCGTGATCGGAGAAATTGGCTTCTCCTATCGCATACAGTCCTGGAATAGTGGTCTGAAGGTCATAATCGACCCATATACCTCCCATCGTGTAATGGATGGCCGGATATATCATCATAGGCTCCTTCCAGGGAGATGACGCGGTTATTTTCTCATACATATCGAACAGATTGCCGTAACGCTCTGCAACCTTTTGGCATCCAAGACGGTTTATGGCCTCTGAAAAATCAAGAAATACCGCTTTTCCTGTCTCGTTTACACCAAATCCGGCATCACAACGTTCCTTTGCCGCCCTTGAAGCGACATCCCTGGGAACAAGATTTCCAAATGCAGGATAACGGCGCTCAAGATAATAATCCCTGTCCTCCTCCGGTATCTGGGAAGGTTTTATCTCGTGGGAACGGAGTTTCTTTACGTCCTCCAATTTCTTTGGCACCCATATTCTACCGTCATTGCGCAGACTCTCGCTCATAAGCGTAAGTTTGCACTGCTGTTCGCCGTGAACCGGAATACAGGTTGGATGTATCTGCGCAAAGCAGGGATTTGCAAAAAAAGCACCCTTCTTATAACACTGGATGGCAGCTGAACCGTTGCTGTTCATAGCGTTTGTTGAAAGGAAATAAGCGTTCCCGTATCCTCCAGTGGCAATCACTACGGCATGCGCACCGAACCTCTCTATCTCTCCCGTAACGAGATTACGCGCTATTATACCCTTAGCCTCACCGTTTATTACAACAAGGTCAAGCATCTCGTGCCGAGGATAACTCTTGACTGTTCCGGCGGCAATCTCCTTGTTCAAAGATGCATACGCGCCGAGAAGAAGCTGCTGTCCGGTTTGTCCCCGTGCATAGAAAGTACGGCTCACCTGCACTCCTCCGAAGGAACGGTTGGCAAGATAACCGCCATATTCCCTTGCAAAAGGAACTCCCTGAGCCACACATTGGTCTATAATGGCTGCGCTTACTTCGGCAAGACGATATACGTTAGCTTCCCTTGCACGGTAGTCTCCTCCCTTGATGGTATCATAAAAAAGACGGTAAATCGAATCGTTGTCATTCTGATAATTCTTCGCCGCATTTATTCCTCCCTGTGCGGCAATGGAATGGGCTCTCCGCGGAGAATCGCTTATACAGAAAATCTTGACATTATATCCCAGTTCTCCAAGTGAAGCAGCTGCAGATGCCCCTCCGAGTCCTGTCCCCACAACTATTATTTCAAGTTTTCTTTTGTTGTTAGGGCTGACAAGATGAATTTCAGATTTTCTTTTGGTCCATTTCTCGGACAAAGGTCCTTCAGGAATCTTTGAAATTAATTTATCCGCCATCTCTTTCTATTATTTTATTTTCAAAAAAGAAGTGCAATTTTAGTTATTTTCGCCGAATAGTTCAATATCCCCGCTTTCCTTTATCTCTCCGAGATGGTTGTAGGCAAGGTCTGTCGCTATTCTTCCGCGCTGTGTCCTTACAATAAATCCTTCTTTTATAAGGAAAGGTTCATAAACCTCTTCAAAGGTACCCTGATCTTCACCGATTGCGGTGGCAATCGTGTTCGCTCCTACAGGACCTCCCTTGAAAGTGGAAATGATGGTTCTCAAAATCCTGTTGTCTATCGAATCCAGACCTCTCTTATCTATCTTCAGCTTGTCGAGGGCATAACCGGCAATCTTCAGATCTATATGACCGTCCCCTACAACCTGGGCAAAATCCCTCACTCTTTTCAAAAGTGAATTCGATATTCTCGGAGTACCCCTGCTCCTCATTGCAATCTCCCTGGCCGCGTTATCTTCAATGCCTATCTTCAATATTCCCGCACTCCTTTTTACTATCCTCACAAGTTCGTCCGTGTCATAATAATCGAGGGCACAGTTTATATTGAATCTCTCCCTGAGCGGAGCCGTAAGCAATCCGCTTCTGGTAGTGGCTCCGACCAGGGTAAAAGGATTGAGGTTTATTCTCACAGACCTGGCTCCCGGACCCTTGTCTATCATTATGTCTATAACAAAATCCTCCATCGCCGAATAAAGATACTCCTCAACTTCAGGCGAGAGTCTGTGAATCTCATCTATGAAAAGAACGTCCCCTTCCTCAAGGGAAGTGAGAAGACCGGCAAGATCTCCGGGTTTGTCGAGAACCGGGCCGGAGGTGATTTTTATATTCACCCCCATCTCGTTTGCTATGATATGGGCAAGTGTAGTCTTTCCGAGACCTGGAGGACCGTGGAAAAGTATGTGGTCGAGAGAATCCCCCCTCATCCTTGCGGCCTTTATATATACTTCCAGGTTTGAAACAATCTCACCCTGACCGGTAAATTCTTTCAAATCCTGTGGACGTATAATTCCCTCCAAATCCTTATCTTTGTCCAATGATTCGAAATGGGGGTCAAAATCGTTCATCACAAAACTTTATTTTAATACAAATATAGATTTTTATTTCAAATGTTTTTGATAATAACGGCTGTTGAAAAGTTGAAAATGTTGTAATAAACAGATTGATAAAAACTTAAATATACAAGTAAGGTTCGGTGACTGTTGAATTGTTATTGATAATATGTTGATAAGAAAAAGGAAAATTTTATAAACAGGAAATAAACATAAAAACAAACAGGTTATCAACAGTAAGGAATATGGTTGTTTGCGAAGAGGCGGCAAATAAACTTTCAGGCGGAATAGATTCCGGGAAAAATCAATTCTGCCGGGGACTTTATCTGTCGGCACGTTGGTTTGTTCTAAGCAGAACTGCAAGAAAGAGGTTGAATATGGTGGTTCTTCCGGACAGGGATTCTGCGGAATACTGTGCTTCAGACCTGTATCATCTTACCGACGGGGATTGTGTTTTCTTTCTTCCTTCTCAGGGAAGAAATATGGAAAACAGCAATTTCAAATCCTCCAACAGCGTACAGAGAACTTCCGCAATTCAGAAAATAACCTGTGCTCCAGCCGGAGAAAGATGTTTCATAGTATCTTATCCTGAAGCGCTCGAAGAAAAGGCGCCGGACAGGAAAAGCGTGGAAAACTCGGTGGTACGGTTAAAGAAAGGGGAGGAAATATCTTTTTCCGACATTATGGAACTTATGGGAAACAACGGATTCGAAAAGGTTGACTTTGTTTCCTGTCCCGGACAGTTTGCAATCCGCGGTTCTATAATAGATATATTTTCTTTTTCATATAATTTTCCATACAGACTGTCTTTTTTCGGTGATGAAATAGAATCGATAAGTGTTTTTGACTGCAATACGCAACTTTCGACGGAGAAGGTGGAAGAGGCGGAAATAATGAAGGATATGTCGGAAGAGGAAAGCGTTGGAAGTATTGTGGAAATTCTTCCAAAGGACAGTCTTATATGGTTGGATTCTTCGGACGTTTACAGGGAAAAGGAGTTTTTCAAGGCCCTTGACGGATTTCAGAAGGTCTTTCTGGATACTCCGATAGAAATCGACAGGGAAGAAGCCATAGATTTCAGCACGTCGCCCCAACCGGTTTTCAACAAGAATTTCGAATTGCTGGCCGCAGACATAAGGGCCAGAATCGAGGAAGGATACAAGGTTTTCATCTATGGAGAGAAGGAGTCCCAGCTTAACAGGGTGTCCTCCATACTTTCCGAGCAGAAATGTCCGATTCCCGAATTCATACCGGGCAAGAATATCCACGCAGGATTCATAGATAGAAGGGAAAGGATATGCTGCTATACCGACCACGAGATTTTTGACAGGTTCCACAGGGTAAGTCTCAGGAGAAGCGTTGAAAAAAGCGAACAACTTACCCTTAACGATATAAGCGCCTTCAATCCCGGTGACTATATAGTTCATATCGATCACGGAGTAGGGGTGTTCGGAGGGCTTGTGAAGACGGTCGACGCACAGGGGCGGGCAAAGGAGTTTGTAAAGTTGGAATATAAGGGAGGAGACCTGGTTTTCGTATCGGTACACGCTCTCAACAAGATATCCAAGTTCAGGTCGGCCGACGGAGAGCCTCCAAAGGTGAATAAACTAGGTTCGAAAAGTTGGATGGCCCTCAGGACAAATGCGAAGAAAAGAGTCAAGGACATAGCGAAGGACCTTATACAACTTTATGCAAAGCGAAGAGCGACAAGAGGTTTTGCATATTCCGCCGACACCTATCTTCAGAACGAACTGGAGTCTTCCTTCATTTATGAGGACACCCCGGATCAGGAGGCTGCGACCAGGGCCGTCAAGGCCGATATGGAAGACGTATGTCCGATGGACAGGCTTATATGCGGGGACGTAGGTTTCGGCAAGACCGAGATAGCGATAAGGGCTGCATTCAAGGCCGTGTCCGACAACAAGCAGGTGGCAGTTCTGGTGCCGACCACAATTTTGGCCCTTCAGCATTATGAGACATTCAAGTCCCGGCTTGAGGATTTTCCCTGTAATGTCGAATATGTAAGCAGGTTGCGGACAGCCGGACAGGTCAGGGACATCAAGGAAAGGCTTGCGCGTGGAGCCGTGGATATTCTTATAGGGACACACAAGATATTGGGGGACGATTTCCGCTTCAAGGACCTCGGGCTTCTCATAATAGACGAGGAACAGAAGTTCGGGGTGTCGGCAAAGGAGAAGCTGCGCAAGATGCAGACGGGGGTGGACACCCTCACGCTGACAGCCACGCCCATACCGAGAACGCTTCAGTTTTCGCTTCTCGGAGCAAGGGACTTGAGCATAATAAACACCCCTCCGGTTAACAGGATTCCCATTCAGACGGAAATAATACTCTTCGACGAAAAGGAGATAAGGAGTATAGTCAATTATGAACTTTCCCGCGGGGGACAGATATTCTTCCTGCACAACAAGGTGGAGGAACTCGAAACCGTCCGGCAGATCCTTCACAGGCTCAATCCCGATATGAAGATATGTGTGGCACACGGGCAGATGGAGTCCAGGGAACTTGAAAACAGGATGTTGGACTTTATGAGGGGTGATTATGACATGCTGCTCTGCACGACCATTATAGAGAACGGTCTTGACATTCCCAATGCAAACACCATAATTATCAATCAGGCCCAGAATATCGGGCTCAGCGACCTGCACCAGCTGCGCGGACGGGTAGGAAGGTCAAACAGAAAGGCGTTCTGTTATCTGATTGTTCCGCCGCTCGCATCAGTTACCGAAGAAGCCCGGAAGAGACTCAGGGCGATAGAGGAATTCTCGGACCTGGGGAGCGGATTCAATATCGCGATGCAGGATCTTGACATACGCGGAGCCGGCAACCTTCTGGGAGCCGAGCAAAGCGGGTTCATTTTGGATATGGGGTATGAGACCTACCAGAAGATTCTTGCCGAGGCGATGGAGGAACTCGGGGTGGAGACGGAGGAACAGGGAACAAGAAAGTCCGGGAAGCAGTTCCTTTGCGACACGTCGGTCGAGACGGATGCCCCTGCAATGATTCCGGAGTCGTACCTTGACGTGACGGCAGAAAAGATAAGGATATACAAGCAACTTGACTCGTTGGTGTCGGAAAAGGACATAGACCGTCTCCAGCACCAGCTTTCCGACCGGTTCGGAGAGCTGCCGGAAGAGGCGGAAAACCTTTTCGACGTTGTAAGAATCCGCAATGCGGCTGCCGCGCTGGGGCTTGAAAAGGTTATTGTGAGGAACGGGATGATGATATGTTTCTTCATCGCGAACACGATGTCCCCGTATTACAAGACGGACACTTTCGCCGGAGTTATTCAAAGGATTGGAGACCACCCCTCCGTTTTCTCCCTGAAACAGACTGACGGCAAATTGAAGACGGTTTCCAGAAATGTCTCAAATCTTGCCGAGGCAAGGGAGATATTGAGGAAATTGCAATAAAATTAGTATATTCGCAACCCTATGGCAAACCTTCTGGTCGAAATAGGCAATACTGCGCTGAAGGCCGCCCGTACCGAAGAAAATGTCCTCGGGAAGACCTACCGGTATCAGGGAGAGAAGATGATGGAGTTCATCGTCTCCCTTACCGCCAGGGAGACCCCCGAAGTGATGACGGTTTCTGCGGTCAGGGTGCTTTCGGAGGAGGAGATTGCGCTGCTGGAAGGGTGTTGCGCCCATCTTCTTGTGCTGGATGCGGCACACCCGGAGACTCTTGCCTCGTACGGTCTTCCCGATTATCTTTCGTATGACAGGGCTGCCGCGATAATAGCGGCAAGGTATCTTTTCAAGGGCAAGGGCTGCAGCGTTTTCGATTTCGGCAACACCATTACCATAGATTTTATAGCTCCTGATGGCTCCTATCAGGGGGGCAGCATTTCCCCGGGGTGCCGGACCAGGTTCAAGGCTCTTAACCGCTATGCCAAATCGTTGCCGCTGGTCAACACTCCCGAGGAGGTACGGCCTGCAGGAGATTCGCTCAAGTCCGATATGGAGACGGGGGTTATAGTGGGCATAAAGTTTGAAATCGAGGGGTATATGGCCCGCAACCCCGAAAATGTTGTGGTTTTTACGGGAGGAGACGCGATATATTTTGCAAAGATGATGAAAAACTCCATCTTTGCAGTTTGTAATCTTGTGCTCATGGGGCTGTTGCAAATCACGAATGAGTATGTTCGGAAGAGTGGTAAATAAGAAGGTTGTCGTTCTTGCCGTCCTGCTTGCAGGCGTTCCGGCTCTGGCGCAGAACGGAGAGTTCGGGTCATTCCACCCCTATTCCCTGTTCGGAATAGGAGACAGGTTTCTTCCGGGTACGGCATACAACCGCACGATGGGCGGCGTGGGAACGGCCACCCGCAACAACCGGTTCATCAATCCGCTCAATCCGGCTTCCGTTACCGCAAGAGACACGCTTTCCTTCATGTGCGACTTCTCGATGAGCGAGAACAACCGTTACTTCAAGGAGTATGAGGGGGACGTAAAGCGCAGCAGCGCACGCAATACGTTCAACCTCACCGACCTCATAATGTCCTTCCCGATTTACAGGAGTTCCGCGATGATGATCGGCATATCGCCGTACAGCAGCACGGGGTACTCCTACGGGTATTATGAAGACAACGAGGAAATCATCTCCCAGGTCGGTAACGTTTATTATTCTTTCCTCGGACAGGGGAGCATATATCAGGGATATATCGGCGCAGGGGTCACTTTCTGGAAGCGGCTTTCGCTGGGTGCGCAGTGGATACACTATTTCGGTAACATCTCCAAGACCAGGCCCGTCGTGGCTACCGGGAGTGGAGTAGTAGGCTTCACCGGCGGCACGGAGCAGATCCTCAATGCCGACGGGGCGAAGTTCGGCCTGCAATATGAGCAGCCGATCGGCTCGAAGTGGAAAATATGTCTTGGGGCGACCTATAACATAGGGGCGACGTTCCGCGGATACGTGAACAACTACGTGTCGCTCGACGGGTCGGCAACGTCCGGCAACCTTTCCGACACGACGCTGGTTCTGGCAAGCGTGAAGGAGAAAGTCAGGATAGCCCCGGAAGCGACGGTGGGCATATCCGTCAATTATATGGACAAGATACGCGGAGAGTTCAATTACGCAATCTCCGACTGGCGCGGGACCGGGCTCGACACGTTCGAGGGTTTTGCAAGCGAAGGGTTTCAGACCACCACGAGCCAGGCGTTCCGGGTAGGATTCGAATATGTTCCCAACCGCAACGACGTCCGTTATTTCTTCCGCCGCTGCGCATATCGCGTAGGTGCCTACTGGGAGGATTCGTACTATCTTTATGACGGCCGCAAGACGGTTACGAGGGGAGTGACTCTGGGTATAACCCTTCCGGTTTTCCGCTGGTACAACGGACTCTCGCTGGGCGTGGAGTTCGGCAAGAACGGCGTTTTGGGAAATATCGGGCAGAGGACGGTTGACGAGACGTTCGTGAAGTTTGCAATAGGTATCAACCTTTTCGACATATGGTTCCAGAAACTGCAGTATGATTAAACATTTTTGATATATGAAAACAATCAGAATCGCGATGCTTTCCATCGCAATGGCCGTAATGAGCCTGCCCTGTCTCGCACAGGGAAAGTACGGTGCAGACAGCGCCGAGTGTATCAAGTACCTCTCTTATTACAAGGAGTATTTCAAGCAGAGGAATTTTGATGATGCCGCCCCCAGCTGGAAGAGCGCATACAAGCTTTGTCCTCCACAGGCGAGCTACAACCTCTATGTTGACGGTGCGACCATCGTAAGGAGGCTTATCGCCAAGGCCGGCAAGGACGAAGCCCACAAGAAGGCCCTGATAGACACGCTGATGGAACTCTATGACATCCGTGTGGCGAACTATCCCAAGTATGCCGTTGCAAGCCGCAACAACAAGGGTATGGATGTCCACAACTTCGTGAAGGACGATGACAAGCGCGTCTATGACATCACAAAGGAGATTATCGACGCAAACGGTGCCAAGACAAAGGGGGACATCTACGTATACAACCTTGAGGCGGCAATAGCCCTGTTCAATGCCGGCAAGATGTCGGCGGAGGACATCCTCGACACCTACCAGAAGTCGCTTGAGGCGATAGAGTCGGCGGAGCCACTCGACGAAACCTCCAAGACCGCGCTCGAGGGCCTGTTCGCAACCAGCAAGGTAGCTTCCTGCGAAGACCTCCTCGCCCTCTTCACCCCGAAATTCCAGGCCGATCCGGAAAATCTCCAGCTTGTCAACAGCATTCTCAAGATGATGGCTTATGCGGACGACTGCATCAACAACGATCTCTATCTGCGTGCTGCGGCCACCAAGTACCGCCTTGATCCCAACGCCGCCGCGGCTTACGCCCTTTACAGGCTCAACGCCGCCCAGGGCAACACCGCCGAGGCCATCAGGTATATGGAAGAGTCGATTGCTTCTGACGAGACCGATGTTCTTGTCGACATAGACTATACGTTCCAGCTTGCCACGTATTGCTTCAAGTCCGGACGTTCCGCCCGCGCTTTCGACCTTGCGAAGAACGTGCTGTCGATGGATACGGACGGCAAGTTCACGGGTAAGGCATACTTCCTTATCGGTCAGATATGGAGCGCGTGCAACTGTGCCGACGGCGACGAGATGGAGCGCCGCGCCCCGTACTGGGTTGCGATAGATTATTTCATCAAGGCCAAGGCTGCCGACGAGACTCTTGCCGAGGAGGCGAACAAGTTCATCGGCCAGTACTCGAAGTATTATCCCCAGACGGCCGACGCCTTCATGTATAACCTCACGAAGGGCGAGTCCTATACCGCCCGTTGCGGAGGAATGGTGGCCGTCACCACTGTCCGCACCCAGGACTAAGGCGAATTGGGAAATCGTGCAGCGATATTTTGTAAAGCAGCAACCGCCGTCGCGGTTGCTGTCTTTGCCATTTGCTGCAGCGGAAAGGTGGCAAGTACCGACGGAAGCGGACTGAAGGAGGCCCCCATCCAGTTGGTGCGGAATATGTTTGCGGTGCAGACCGAGGACGGACGCACGATGATGAGGGTGGAGGCCCCGCTCGTGAAGCGGTTCGATGACGACACTTCCACCTATGAAGTTTTCCCGGAGGGACTTGCCGTGTATGGGTATGATTCGCTGGGGCGGATGGAGAGCATCATAATAGCCGACGAGGCGAAGCACGTGAAGATGAAGGACAGGCGACGGGATGAGGGGGAGACCTGGTCTGCGTTCGGCAACGTGGTTCTTCACAACGTCATAGAACAGCAGACGCTGGAGACCGACACAATTTACTGGGATCATTCCACGGGGGAGGTTTTTACGGACTGCTATGTCAGGATGTACTCTCCGAGCGGGTTCATGCAGGGGTATGGAATGAGGACGGACGACCGCGTGAAAAACGCCATACTGCACAATCCGTTCGACAGTTACGGCATCACGACACAGGATACGCTGACCGTAGTGCTGGATTCCGTCAATTTTATAGGACCGCTCCCGAAAACAAATTCCAATTTTGAAGGAAATTTATTAACTTCGCAGCCCGTAACGGAAAATTTATAAAATAAAATACAATGGCGGTACTTGAAAAAATACGCGTTAAATTCGGCCTCGCAATCTCGATAATAATTGCGCTGGCCCTTTTGTCGTTCATTGTTGACCCGAGCACGCTCGAGACGGCGTTCGCATCGATGTCGTCGAAGTACAACGTGGGCAGAATCGGAGGCAAGAACATTTCCTACACCGAGTTCCAGGAGGACGTGGAGAAATATACGGCAATCAACGAGATTGTCACCGGCTCTTCCGTGCAGAACGAGGAAATACAGGAGCAGATCCGCAACTCCGCCTGGCAGGAGCTTCTCGACGACAATATGTTCCTGAAAAATGCCAGGAAGGCCGGCATAACCCTTGGAGACGAGGAGGTTGTCGCCCTTACGACCGGTGAGTATGTCTCGCCCATAATCAGGCAGAACCCGATTTTCCAGGGTGAGGACGGTCAGTTCTCCCCCGAGGCGGTCCGCGAGTTTGCAAGGACAATCGGCGATGACGAGACGGGCAGGATGAAAATTTTCTGGGATTATGTACAGCGCACCATTCAGGTACAGCAGTATTATTCGAAATACGGTTCGCTGTTCAATGCGTCCAATTATCCCAACGCGCTTGTAGTGGCCAATGCGGTCGATGCCGGCAACAAGACGGCCGACCTGGAGTATGTCTTCGAGCCTGCATCCTTTGCGCTCGATTCGACGATAGACGTGCCCGTTTCCGAGATAAAGAAATATTACAAGGACCACAAGGAGACGTTCAAAAGAAAGGCAAGCCGCAGCGCGGAATATGTCGTTTACGAGGTGGTTCCTTCACAGGAGGACATAATCGCCGTAAGCGATGACTTCGATGCCGCTTATGCGGAATTCGCAAAGACGGACAACGTCAAGGCGTTCCTTATCAAAAACAGCGACCGTCAGCTTTCCGAAGCCTGGTACAAGGCAGGAGAACTCCGCACGGTATCCGCGCAGCTTGACGAGTTCGTGTTCGGCAAGAATGCGGGCGTGTCCCCCATAATCAGGGAGGACAACACCTTTATGGCCGCAAGGGTCATTGCGACGGGTCTTATGCCCGATTCCGTATATGTCAGGCATATTCTTGTGGGAGACGTCACGACGAAGGACAGGGCCGACAGCCTTGTTGACGTCATCAAGCGTGGCGGAAGCTTTTCGGCGCTTGTCGCCCTCCATTCCCAGGACCAGTCGTCTGCGGCGGACGGAGAGCTCGGCAACGTGGGCTGGCTTACGCAGAACTATATGATTCCGGGCTTCGAGTCCGTAATGACGGCCGAGGTCGGCAAGCCGTTCGCGCTCAAGACGCGTTATGGAATGCACGTCGTTATGGTGACGAAGAAGACCAAGGCCGTGGAGAAGAAGCAGGTGGCGATTTTCGAGAAGACGGTTCTTGCCAGCAAGGAGACATTCAACGATTTCTACAACAAGGCGAACACCTTCGCAACGCTCGCGGGCGGTACTCTTGAGGGGTACAGGAAGGCGGTCGATTCTCTCGGCGTATATTCCCACAAGATGGCCACGGTGCTTGAGAGCACGTCCTCATACGGCTCCGTTGACCAGGCCAAGGAAGTCACCCGCTGGATATTCGACGCCAAGAAGGGCAAGGCCTCCAACATCATCACCGTCAACAACAACTTCTTCTTCATAGTTGCCGTGGACGAGGTGCGCAAGGACGGGTATGCCCCGATAAGTGAAGTCGGCGAGGCTATCCGCTACAGGCTTTATGCCGGAAAGCACAATGAAAAGGAAGCGGCAAGAGTCAGGGAAGCCATTGCGGGCTGCAGCACCATCGAGGCGGTGGCCGAGGCTTTGGGCCAGACTGTTACCAAGAACGCCGACTTTGCGCTCGGAATGACTTCCGCATATGTGGATCCGGTTCTTGCCGGAGCCGTTCTCGGCGCGAAGGAGGGTGTGATAGCCGGCCCGGTTGCATCCGACGCGGGAGTTTATGTAGTAAAGGTCAACGGAGTCGAGACAGGCTCCTTCTATACGGAGGAGGACGCAAAAGCGTACGAACTTCAGAAGTCCCAGTACACTTCGCAGCAGATTCTTCCCGCTATGATGGAGGCTGCCGGTGTTGAAGACAACAGGGCGAGATTCTATTAGACGTTGAAAAGGAAATGCATTATGTCGCCGTCACAGACGACATAGTCCTTTCCTTCAACCCCCATTTTACCGGCTGCCCGGACGGCGGCTTCGGTTTTGAGAGCGACGAAGTCATCATATTTGATGACTTCGGCTCGTATAAAGCCCTTCTCGAAATCACTGTGGATGACTCCGGCCGCCTTGGGCGCCTTGTCCCCGTTGTGGATGGTCCAGGCGCGGCACTCGTCGGCGCCGGCGGTGAAGAAGGTGCGCAGGCCCAGCAGATGATAGGCGCCGCGGATAAGCCGCGCCGCCCCTGACTCGGTCAATCCCATTTCCTCGAGGAATATCCTGCGGTCGTCAGGGTCTTCCATTTCAGCGATTTCGGATTCGGTCCTGGCCGAGATTACCAGAATCTCCGCGTTCTCTTCCGCCACGGCCGCCCGGACCGCGTCCACGTATTTGTTTCCGTTGACGGCGGAGGCGTCGTCCACATTGCAGACATACATTACGGGCTTGTTGGTGAGCAGGAACAGGTCGCGGGCCAGAGCCGTCTCCTCGTCGTTGACAAGCGTCACGCTACGGCAGGATTTTCCCGCCGAGAGAGCTTCGCGGTAACGGGTCAGCAGGGAGGCCAGTTTTGCGGCCTCCTTGTCCCCCGCCTTACCGGCTTTCTCGCATTTCGAGAGTCTTGCTTCGACTGTCTCGAGATCCTTTATCTGGAGTTCGGCATCAACCACTTCCTTGTCCCTCACGGGGTCAACGTTTCCGTCAACGTGGACGACGTTGCCGTCGTCGAAGCAGCGCAGTACGTGAAGGATGGCATCACATTCGCGGATGTTGGCAAGAAACTGGTTCCCAAGCCCCTCTCCGCGGCTGGCGCCTTTCACCAGTCCGGCAATGTCGACAATGTCCACCGTTGCCGGAATCGTCCTCTGGGGCTTGCATATTTCCGAGAGAACGTTGAGCCGTCGGTCGGGCACGTTTGTGGAGCCGAGATTGGGCTCGATTGTGCAGAACGGGAAGTTGGCGCTCTGGGCCTTTCCGGAGCTGATGCAATTGAAGAGGGTGGACTTGCCGACGTTGGGCAATCCTACGATTCCGCATTTGAGAGACATATCCGTAAGATTAGCGCACAAAGGTACACAATATATGGGAAAAGTGGTAAATTGCCCCTGCTATGAAAAATTTGTTTCTTTTTCTCTCCACCGTTGTCGTTTTCTGGAACGTGGAGAATTTTTTTGATACGGAGGACGGTGGTTTCAGTCCGTCCGACACCGAATTTTCTGCGACCGGCGCGAAGGCCTGGACCTCCGGGCGGTTCTACAGGAAAAGCAATGCGGTCGCAAGAACGATAATGCTTATAGCCGACAGGTTCGGCGCCCTTCCCGACGTCGTGGCTTTCGAGGAGGTGGAGAACGTCGGTGTCCTTCGCCGGATGAAGTATTCGTCAATACTTTCGAAGACCGATTACCGGGCAGAGTCATTCGAGTCCGGGGACAGGCGCGGGATAGACTGTGCCCTAATGTACAGGAAGTCGAAGTTCCCGCAACCGAAGGTTTATCCGGTATCCGTGCGGGACGGCAGCGGGAACGGGCTTGCCACCAGGGACATATTGGTTTTTGAGTGCGACACGCTGGCCGTGCTTGTCAACCATCATCCCTCGCAGCTCGGAGGGCAGGATTCCCCGATAAGGACTGCGGCGCTTCGGACGCTGCGTCAGTTGTGCGACTCACTTGCCGGCGCCGGAGTCCGCACGATAGTTGCCGGCGGGGATTTCAACGA
Source organism: Bacteroidales bacterium (assembly GCA_024401995.1). Classification (GTDB taxonomy): domain Bacteria; phylum Bacteroidota; class Bacteroidia; order Bacteroidales; family UBA932; genus Cryptobacteroides. The sequence goes on along the minus strand of JAKSJZ010000001.1, from coordinate 64,355 downwards.
AGAGGCGGGGGAAGCCTGCGATTCGATAATAGGAAAGGTGTTCAGGGAGCTGCCGGCGCAGGGAGACGCACCGGGAACAATCCGGTTTCAGGGCCGGTGGGAGACGATAGACCGATGCAGGACCAACGCGGACGCAGCCCTCTTCATTTTCTCGGACGCATCACTTCTTGAGCCGGACCGCACGCACGGAGGAATGAAGCCGAAAAGAACCTATGTCGGCCCGCGTTACAACGGAGGGGTCAGCGACCATCTGCCGGTAGTGGTGGTGTTCTGAGTCGGTCAGTCCGCGCCGGTCACAAAAATAAAGGACAGCAGGGCCCTTTCCCCGTCGTGGTCTGCCGACCTGTTGTCGGAAGGATAGTTGACCACGTGCGTGGTCGGGTGTCCCAGACCCCGGATGCACATGGTGCTCGATCCGCCACCATCCAGGTTCAGGGCATATTGCGGATTGAAGTTCACGGCAAGGAATCTTGTAAGTTCCTTTGCGCTGAATCCCTCACATATGCCTTTCTGTCGGCCGTCAACCACAATCAGCAGAATATGTCCGTCTGCCTTGAGGGCGACCGCCGTTCTGGGATGGCGCACCCCCTGGTGCCGCTGTGGGTTTTCATATTCGAGAGAAGTAAAAACTTCGGGAGGCACGGACACGAAGGATTCTCCGACCGGGTTGTAATCGTCAATGAGCAGGGGAGCGCTGGAGATGATGTCAGGAAAAGCATCCAGGCAGGGATTGTTCCTGAAGAATTCGCGTTGTATGGAGACCGCCAGACCGTAGGCCGACACTCCGGCTTCCGGCCAGAGCATCGTGTTGAGGATGACGGGAATGCCGTCCGGGGAAAGACACAGCGCCCCGTCGTTCTTCCAGTTTGGAACATGTCCCGGAGTGGGAATGGTGTCGCATTGGATGTCGCGCATCACCCTCCCGGCGCTTTTGATGAAGATGGCCTCTCCCTCATAACCGGCGTTGATTGTGACAATGGCGTTGTGTTTCCTGTGGATTTCAGAAGCAATGTGAGGGGAGTCGGCATCATAATCCACCGCAAGGCGGTATCCTTTCCCGGGGTCAATTTCCACTACATGAACGAACTGGTGGTCGCCGCTCACGGGTTCCACCCCGAGGAATTCGTGATAGACGACCCCGTCGGCAACCGTCCTGTCCTCCCACCTGACCGGTATGTCCTCCGCCCGGCAGGGACGGAAGAGGACCAGCAGCAGGAGCGGCAGGACGGAGACGGTTCTGATGGTTGTCATCATAATGTCCACCCCGGGTTTTGCGCCAGATTGGGATTGAGCTGGATTTCCCCGTAGGGGATGGGGTAGAGATAATCCTTGTCCTCATCCCATTTTCCCGGACTGTTCTTGTGGGGGAAGACCATACCGTGGTCACCCCCGGTAAGGTAAATTTCAGCGTTCAACTTGTAATTGTACTTTGCCTTGCCGGCCTTGGTCGCGTCTTTCTGATCGCTGTACAGATAAACGTCGAAATTTCCGTCCCTGTCAAGGTCATACAGGCCGGAGGTGTCTGCCGGGAAGTACATGCCGTACATCGGTTTCTCCAGAATTTTGCCCTCTTTCCAGCGCATAAGGTCGAAGTATCTGTGGCCCTCCTGGCCGAGTTCGACGCAGCGTTCGCGGCGCAGTTCGAGTATGAGGGGGTTCGTAGTGCCCGTATATCCACCCCAGGCAGCGCTTGTCAGGAAAGTGTCCAAAGGCACGCTGACCTCCAGGGCGGGCATATTTACACGTGCCCGGATTCTGTTGACGGAAATGTCAAGGTCGTTCTGTGATATTGTCCCGAGTTCGGCTTTGGCCTCGGCATAGTTGAGATAAACCTCCGCGGCCCGGAAGACGATGATGTCGGCATCCGACTTGCCGTCCTTGTCCTTGATGTCTCCGTCTCCCGGCGCCTGAACGTGCTTTATGAGCTGGTATCCGCTCACCGTCGAGCCGAACAGGGGAGCCTCGGTGTTGTCGCGGCCTATTCTCTTGTAGCCGGGGGTGCGGATGCTCTGGGCAAGGCGCGGGTCACGGCCCTGCGTCTCTTCGAAGAAGGATTTCTTCTCCCAGTCGGCAGTGTCGGTGAAGCGCGTGCCGTCAGCGTTGAGGTAGGAGGCGACAGCTTTACGGCTCATACCCGGACAGTCCTTCGAAGTCGCTATGGTGATGTTGTTGACGTTGTGGCTTCTGCCGTATTCGGAGTTGAAATTTTCGGCCAGGATGACTTCGTCCGCCGTCGGGTCGCCCTCATATTTTTCAGCGGTGAAAAGATGAAGGTAATCCTTGTCAGGATTGCCGGTCGAGTAAATCGTGTACTTGCCTTCGTCTATGAAGTCCTTGGACACACTGACGCAAAGCCCCAGATACCAGTTCGCCGAGTGTGGGTTGGCAACGGAGTCGGGGACTTGGTAGTCGTGGTATTTGCGGAATGTCCCTTCGAACAGGGCCACGCGTGACAGGAGCGCCTGGGCGGTATATTTGGTGACGGTATATACGGATTTTTTGTCGGGCAGGCTGTCGATGGCGAACAGGAGGTCCTCCACGATTTTCTGCATCACCACCTCCCGGTTGTCGCGTGGGTTGTAAAGTTCGGGAGAATTGTCCCAGAGCTGTGTGCCGCACCAGGGAACGTCCCCGAAAATGCGGATTTTGTCGAAGTAGAAGTATGCGCGGAAGAACCTTGCCAGAGCCTTGTACTTGGCGTGAACCTCGGGATCCTTGCACCGATCGATGTGGTCCAGCATCGTGTTGATGTCCCTCAATTTCGTGAAGGTCCAGCCGTTGCCGCTGGAAGGGACGGTGCGGTTGCCCCGGACCTCGGAGCTCTGCGTTTTGGAGAAGATGTTGTCCGCGTTGTCGAAGGCAATCATTCCGGACCGCACGGAAGCCCTTTCGTCCGGACTGGGGAACAGCGAATAGAAGGAATTGCTGAAGGCAACCAGGTCGGTTTCCGAAGAGAAGAAGGTTTCGTCGGTCTCCCGATCGAGGGGAAACTTGTTCAACTGATCAACGCATCCCGCAAGTACGGATGCCGCAAGTATGATGAATATATATTTTTTCATAACGCTCATATTTTAGAAGGAGAGGTCGATGCCGAACATTATTGTCTTCTGCCAGGGGTAGGTCCTCAGTCTTGCCGCTTCGCTCGAAGACCGGCCGTTTGCGGTCGTGACAAGGGCTGCAGCCGCAGCGCTGGCCTGTTCCGGGTCGATGTATTTGCTGTGAAGGCCCGGCGCAATATAGGCCAGGTTTTCGCCCGAGAAATAAACCCTGAGGTTCTTTATCTTCACCCTGCTGAGAAGTTTCTCCGGAATGGTATAGCCGAAGGTGACGTTCTTCAGGCGGCAGTAGGCGATGTTCTGCAGATAACGGTCATTGACCGCTCCAAGCTCACGATCCTCGCTGAGCGCGACATAACCCCTCGGACGCGGATAGTAGGCCCCGGGGTTTTCCTCGCTCCAGCAGTCATCCAGGAAGTTCTTCGGAATCAGGGTGGCGTAAGGACGGTTGTAGGTGAACCAGAAGGAGGACGCCTCGCTCGAAGGATACCAGTCCTGGCGGCCCACACCCTGCAGGAATATGGACAGGTCAAATCCGAAGTATTTCGCTCCGAGATTGATGCCGAAGACGTAGCGCGGCTGGCTGTTGCCGATTATCCTGCGGTCTCCGGAGTCGTTGACGGTGTTGGCGCCAACGTCAATCCTGCCGTTGCCGTTCAGGTCGGCGAACATCAGGTCTCCGGCCCTGAGGCCCTTTTCGCCCGAACTGTCGCGGATAATCTTGTTCACGATGGCCTGGTCAACCGGCCGGGAGGCAGCCTCGGCGTCGCTTGCGAACAGGCCCTCGATATGGTAACCCCAGATTTCACCGTACTGCATACCTTCCCAGTAGTTTTTGGCAAAGGCTTTCTCCGGGTTGTCAAATCTGGTGATATGGCTGACATAGTCATTGAAATTGACGCCGATGTTGTATTCGAACTGATGCTGTCCGATGGTGAACTGGTCTCTCCAGTTGACGGACAGTTCGTAACCCTTCGTGCGGAGGTCGGCGGCGTTCATCTTCGGGGAGTCGGCTCCGTATATTGCCGGCAGGGCGATACCGGCCGTAAGCATATCCTTTGTGTCGCGGATGTAGGCCTCTCCGGTGAATGTGAGCCTGTTGTCGAGCAGGGCCATATCGACACCGACGTTGTGCTGCGAAATGGTTTCCCAGGTGAGGTCTGTCGAGTTGGGGGCGGAAATGCTCGCCGAAATGGGCTTCATTCCGCCGAACAGATAGGTCTGGGTCCCTATCGTCACGGTGCGCAGGTAATCGTAGTACCCGACCTGCTGGTTGCCCAGGCGGCCGAATGAGTACCGCAGCTTGAGAAGGTTCATGACATCCTTCGCGGGGGAGAAGAAATCCTCTTCGGAAATCTTCCATCCGAGCGACCCGGAGGGGAAGAAGCCCCAGCGGCTTGCCTGTGCAAAGCGGGATGAGCCGTCATAGCGGCCGCTGACCTCGAGCAGATACTTTCCCTTGTAGTCGTAGTTCACGCGCCCGAAGAAGCCGGCGACGGCATATTCGTTCTGCCCCCCGGAGACTTCGGTTCGCCTGTCCCCGTTTTCGTCGATACCGGTCAGGCTGAGGTCGTCCAGCGTTTCGGAGATAAGATACCATCCCCGCGCCCCGATATCTTTCAGGTGTTTGGTCTCATAGTTGAATCCGGCCATCACCTTGAGATTGTGCGCTTCCGCAAAAGTGTCGGAATAGGTCCCGTAGAGGTTTACCGAATGGTAATTGTGGGTGTTTGCCTTTTCCGACAGCTTGTTCTCGAAGATGCCGGTGGAAAGTGTCAGAATCTTGTCGGGAGTTTCAGAGTAGCTTGCATTTACAGACCGGTTGGTTGCGGCGAGATGGTAGAAGGTATATGTGTAGTTGCCTTTCAGTTCCAGCTGCTTTATCGGGTGGATGGTCAGTTCGACGGTATTTGAAACGGTGGTGATTTTTTCCGTATTGTTGAAGTTGGGGTTGTTCACCGCCATATGGTAGCCGTCCATCAGCGTGTAGGTGTTGTATTTTGAGGTGTATATCTCCGTCCCGTCGGGGTTGTGGGTGGGGAAACAGGCGAGAGCGTGGTTGTGCATCTTGTCGAAGGTGCTGTTGGCCCCGCTTGCCCCCGGGTAGGAGTAGTTGCTTGTGAAGAAGCTGGTGTTGTTGTTGATGTTCAGCCACTTCGTGACGTCGAGCGACAGTTTGCTGCGGAGGTTGTACTTGTTATACACGTCCGGGTTCTCCCGGAACATGCCCTGCTCCTGATTGTAGGAGCCCGACAGGAGGTACTTGAATTTTTCCGCGCCCCCGGAAAGGGTGACGGAATGGCTTTGCGTGGGCTTCAGGTCGCGGTACAGATAGTGGTACCAGTCCGTGTTCGCATAGTAGTTGTAAACCTTCTTGCCGTTCTCGACCGAGATCACGGTCCAGGGGCGGTCAGGATTTTCGACTACGTCGTTGCGTCTGGCCCAGAGTTCCTCCATATCCGCATCGGAGTAATGGACATACCCGGCAGGGTCATAGGTCGAAAAGAACTTGTTGTTCACAAGGGCGGAAAAATACCCGCGGGTTTCATACTCCGTGCTTGTAGTGGGGGCGGTGAATCCGAAGCGGCCGCTATAGGAAAGAGTGGGTTTGCCGTCCCCGGCGTTTCCGTTGCGGGTAGTCACCAGGATGACTCCGAACGATGCGCGGGCACCATAAACAGCAGCGGCGGCGGCATCCTTGATGACGGTGATGGACTCGATATCGGTTGCGCTGACCTGCTGGAGGTTGCCCTCGACCCCGTCCACCAGGACAAGCGGGCTTCCTCCGTTGATGGAGTTCCATCCTCGGATATTTATGTCGGCGGCCTGTCCGGGGCGTCCGGTCGGACTGGAGATGTTAAGTCCGGGAATCGTGCCCTGAAGCATATGGGCCACATCGAGCGAGGTCCTGTCCTTGAGGTCCTTGGCTTCCACCACGCTCAGCGCGCCGGTAAGGTCGCTCTTCTTCTGGGTGCCGTAGCCGACGACCACGACTTCGTCCAGAAGCTGGGTGTCATCATCGAGCACGACGTCGAAGGTTGTCCTGTCCCCGACCGCAATGTCGCGGGTGACATAGCCGATCGAAGAGACTTCGATGGTCGCGCCGGCCCTGACGGAAAGGGAGAAGGTGCCGTCGATGTCGGACACCGTTCCGTTGGTCGGAGAGACCGAGAGTTCCAGGATGGAGGCCCCGATAACGGGCTCCCCCGCCCGGTCAACCACCACGCCGGTGATTGTGTGCGTTTGTGCCGCCATCGCCATACAGAACGTCAGTGCGAGAGCGGCGGAAAATAGTCCTTTCATAAGGTCACCGAAAATGAATGTTGGTTATAAAGTCCTGTCTTGCAAAGTGAAAGCAAAGACAGGCATAAAGGTAAATAATTTTTATATTTGCAGTATGGAAATGAACAAAAAAATTCAGGAGAAGTTCGCGGCCCTCTTCGGAGAGGGCGGCGCGACGTATGCCGCTTCCGGCAGAATCAATCTTATAGGGGAGCATACCGATTATAATGGAGGTTATGTTTTCCCCGGTGCAATAGACAAGGGTATCCTTGCCCGGATCAAACCCAACGGAACGGACAAGGTCCGGCTTTTCTCCGTCGACTACAACGAGAGGTCGGAATTCGGGCTTGCCGAACAGGACAAGCCGTCACAGGCCTGGGCCTGCTATGTTTTCGGCGTATGCCGCGAAACGCTCAAGCGGGGAGGGAAGGTTGCCGGCTTCGACGCCGTTTTTGCGGGGGATGTCCCCCTTGGGGCGGGGCTTTCGTCTTCCGCCGCGCTCGAGAGCGTGTTTGCCTTCGCCATCAACGAGATGAACGGCAACGGGCTTGACAAGTTCGAACTTGCGAAGATAGGGCAGAGCACGGAGCATAATTACTGCGGCGTGAAGTGCGGGATTATGGACCAGTTCGCCTCCTGCTTCGGCAAGGCGGGTTCGCTTATCCGTCTGAATTGCAAGACTCTGGAGTACAAGTATTTCCCGTTCAATCCGAAGGGGTACAGGCTTCTTCTCATAGACTCCTGCGTGAAGCACGAGCTGGCCAGCTCGGCATACAACAAGCGCAGGGCGTCCTGCGAGAACGCCGCCGCCGCCATCCGCAAGAATCATCCCGAGGTGGAATTCCTCAGCGACGCGAAGAGGGTTTGGCTCGATGAGGTAAGGGACAACATTCCCGAAGAGGATTTCCTTCGCGCGGAGTACGTTATTGGAGAGGTTCAGAGAGTGCTTGACGTCTGCGACGCCCTAGAGCGCGACGACTACGAGACCGTGGGAGAGATGATGTATCAGACGCATTTCGGCCTGAGCCGTCTTTATGAGGTGAGCTGCGACGAACTTGACTTCCTGAACAAGCTTGCACGCAGGATGGATGTCACCGGGTCGCGCGTTATGGGCGGCGGCTTCGGCGGATGCACCATCAACCTTGTGAAGAACGAGCTTTACGATGATTTTGTAAAAGCCGCAAGGGAGCAGTTCACGGCCCGGTTCGGCCACGAGCCCAAGTTCTATGACGTCGTGGTGAGCGACGGAGCAAGGAAGCTTCCCGCTAACGCATAAACGAGTCGATCCACCGGTCATCCACAAGCGCGAGTCCGGTGGATTTTTCTTTGAATTCCGGGGTGCGCGCCACGATGCCGCAGCAATTCTCATATACCCCCGCCCCCACGCTCAGCGCTTTCAGTTCGCCGTCCGCCGCGTAGGCGAACGTCAGGTTGCCGTCAACGGGATCCTGTTTGCTGAACCACAGGCGGGTGTGGATATTCATATCGTTGGAGGTCACGTATTTGACCAGTTCGACGGCAATATCGTCAAGTTCTGCATCCAGGATGCGGACTTTTTCCAGAAGGTCCCCAACCTCGACAACCCGCCGTCCCACGAAATCATCATCAAGCGACAGCCGCGTCTCTTCCCCGGACAGGCGGACCAGAAATCTTTTGTCGGGGTCCACATAGCTGAACGGGAATTTAAGCAGCACCGAAGCCCCGCAGGCGGGGCATTCGTGCAGGAAGAAACTCCCGTCCATAATGCTTTCCTTCAGTTCGGGATTGGTCCTGACGTTTACAAGGGCCGGTATGTCCAGCGATTCGCAATGGTTGCACGACGGGCAGGTGAAATCCAGCATATCAGAGGTCTATTGAGAACACGAGGTTTACGGAGTGGTGTCTGTTGACGTCCCCGAAGAGATAAGTGTAGCTTACGCCTATCCTGGTTGTGAACGGGATGAAGGCAAGGTTGCCGAGGACCACGTCGAAGACGGTTCCGACACCGCCGGCCAGCGAACTGTCCTTCCCTTTCATAAAGCCGCAGGCCATTTCGGCGTGCGGTATGAGTTCGAAGTTGCGCACATAGGCTACCGGACTCATCCCTCCCCAGTCCACCGAACCGAACGGAATTGCGTAATCCAGGGTTGCGGACAGCAGGTCGTTGCCGTTCAGGAGGTATTCGTTGAACACGGACAGGCTTATGCCGTGAGTCTCGTGGAAGCCCGGCAGATACCCGTAAATTTTCGAATAGATTTCCTGTAGCTCGCGGTTTGCGGCGAACCCGACCTGCCCGCCGATACCCAGTTTCGGATAAATGCAGGACGACGGGGCCGGCAACATCGTATAGCCCCTCAGGGAGGCATTGACGGAATATCCCCAGGCGGCGGTGCCGAAACGCAGCGCATAGGTCCCCGTTATCTGCGGTATGAGGCCGCGTGTCCATCCTCCGGAACTGAAGTTGAAGGGGATGTAGGCCTTCAGGCTGACCGAACTTTCGGAACTTATCGACAGCTTGGTCTCGAATACGGGATAAAGACCGGTATATGTGAAGGACGCAAGGCCCGTATGAGTCCATTTCGGACTGCCGGGAGAGGCTTTGTATGCGACATACCCGTAGGCGGTACCGAGTTCGTTCTGGAAATAAGCGGTGGCTCCAAGTCCCGCCTGCTGCATAATGGTCTCGAAGCTTATTGAGCTCTCGGAATCGAAGGCGGCGCAAACCGGCAGCCAGGAATGGAAGTGCAGTAAATGGGCGCCTTTCACATAATTTTTCGGTTCTGAGATTTCCGGGCTGTCATTGTCCGCAGGCACGGCCGCTTCGGCGGGGAATCCGTTCCGGAACGGAGCCGGGGGCGGAGTGGAGAAATCTGCCGGGGCCGGGGCCGGGAGGTCGCGGACAGCGGCGCTTCCGACCAGGCGCCCGTCCACTCCGGGAATGGAGGCATAGAGGGTGTCCCCACTTTCGTTCATCGCGAACGAGGACGCCCCGTGCCTCGTGGACGTCAGCCGGAAAGCCTGCCCCTTTTCTCCGGACAGGGCATAAAGTTCATTGACACCGGAAAGATCCGACGTGAAAAACAGGGTGTCCGATTTGTGCCAGAGTTCCGATATTGACGATTGCTGCGGAGCGAGGACTTCCCGGAAGTTGTCCGTCACGTCAAAAAGGCCGATTCCTTTCCCGCAGATTGCGGATGCAAGGATATTTCCGCTGTCCAGCCACTCCACCTCTGCGATCTGCAGACTGTCCGGGGCGGGAATTCGTCCGGTTTCCTTCCCGGTCCGCACGTCCAGAATCACGACCGCCGAACCGCCCTGCGGGGGAAGGGCCGATGCGCAGATCCGGGCCCCGTCCGGAGAGGGGGAGATGGAGAAGAAACGGGTGCGCCTGGTAAGTCTTCCCTTTTTATGGTCCGGCCCCATAAAGAAGATATCGCTGTAGGAGCGCAGGCTCCACCGGCGGTCGGGGACGATTTCCGTCCAATAGATTCTTCCGTCGGGAGCCTGGCGCAGCCTCCGGACCGAAGAGGAAAAGACGCCGAAGGACTTTCCGTCCGGGTCAACCAGTTCCGTCGGACGGGAGATGGAGGTACGGATGCTTACGGGGCGGGCCCCAAGCAGGGCGGTCCCGTGGTAGTCGGCATATCTTTCCGGTGCGGGCGATATTGTACTGAAGGGGACGAAAGGCCCGCGTCCGGCGGCATCCTTTTCCCAGAACACGTCGAGGGAGTCACAGATGACGGAGAAAGCGTCACGAAGTTTCAGCCCGGTCGTCTCCTTTACCGTTTTCTGCAGATTGAAGAAAGGGAGGAACTTGTCCCGCGCCCTGTCATAGAAGCGCTTTGTGAAGTCTTCCACGCCGAAGACGGAACGCATTCCGGCATTAAGAACGAATCCGGGCCGATAATGATCCGGTGAATATCTGCGCTGGGAGCCGTACACCCACTGCCAGAGGTCCCGCCTCTCCCCGGCTGACGAGCATACCCGCCAGTATTCCAGAAAGTCCGCCTCCTGTGCCCGGCCGGAATGGCAGAGCTCATACTCCGTCGCCACGGCATCCCCTTCAAGAAAGAACGGCCCGCCGTACAGGGAGGCGTACAGGCCTTCGAAGATTTCTCCGGACAGGATGCGGAAGCACAGGTAGCGCCTGTCGTGCCCGGCCTGCATCTGGGCCGCGTGCCGCCCCTCGTGGACAGCCAGCTGGCTGTGCCAGGGATATGCCGAAGAGCCCAGCCATGCGGGAGTTGTATAAAGGTTCATACGCCGCGGTGTCCAGGTGACCACGCCGTTCGACTGGGATATGTATGGGTGTAGAATAACGGGCAGTTTGTTGCGTGCCCCGGAGGCCGGGTCCATTCCCGCCGATTTGCCGACAAGCGGCGCATAGCGCTCCAATTCGACCGCAAATACCCGCCCGAGGGAATCCATCCCACGCGGGTAAATCACGCGATAGTGGCTGCCTTCGATTTCAGACCAGCGGACGGAGGCCGGGTCTGTCCCGCCGACACTGAACTGTGCGGAGATGTCCGTACAGAGCAGGAGAAAAAGAAAAACAGATGATGCGGGTTTGAACTTCATGTCGTCGGCGTGGGTAGCAAATTTAATAAATTTGGTTAAATTTGTGCGTTTATGGCGGTAGCGAAGAGAATACTCCCGGGATTGCTGATAGCGCTGGCCCTTGCTTCGTGCAAGGGGCGGCAGGAGGCGCAGCATCACGACGGGTTTCCGCTCGTTGAGGTTCCGGCGGTGATAATGGAGCCGGAGGAGAGGGCCCTGTTTGCGCAGGCCCATTATTGGGAGGAGTTCTTCGCGCTCGACGGCCCCACCGATACGGCGACGGTACTTGGCGTCCCTGCCGCACAAGTGGAGCAGGCTCTTGCCGATTTTATCCAACTCAGCGAAGGAATAGGTCTTGAGGAGGCGCAGGCCGGTGTCCTCGGATTGTTTTCGGCTCTCGAGAGGAAACAGGCCGAAGATACCGCGTCGCGGTGTTACCGCGTTATGTGTGATTTGGTCTCGAAGTATATGTATGACCCCAATTCCCCGGTCAGGGATGAGGACTTGTACCTGCCGTTCGTCAGGGCGGCGGCGGTTTCGGAGTACACCTCCGAGGATATGCGCCCGGCGTATGAATACGAGACAAGGATGTGTGAGTTGAACCGCCGCGGAATGTTCGTGCCGGAGTTCAAGATAAGGAAGGCGAACGGTACGCAGACGTCCCTTTATGCGATAAAGGCCGGATATACGCTGCTTTGCTTCAACAATCCAGATTGTGCCGACTGCAAGACGGTTCAGGATCAGATACAGAGCCGCAGTTATATTTCCGCACGCATTGCGTCCGGCGATCTGGCGGTGGTGAGCGTTTACATAGACGAGGACGTACGCACCTGGAGAAAGCACGTCAAGGCATATCCCGACAACTGGGTGGTGGGATATGACCCGAAGATGGTGATTCGCACGGACGAACTCTACAACGTCAGGGCGATACCGTCACTGTATCTTTTGGATCGGGAGAAGAAGGTTATTTTAAAGGACGCTCCCGTCGAGCGGGTTCTGCAATATCTTGACAATCTTTTCGGCGAATGAGACAATATCTTGACCTTTTGAAACACATTATGGAGGACGGGGCCGTCAAGACGGACCGTACCGGGGTCGGAACGAAAAGCGTTTTCGGCCATCAGATGCGTTTCCCCCTGTCGGAGGGCTTCCCTCTGCTTACCACGAAGAAAGTTCACCTGAAGTCCATCATCTACGAACTTCTCTGGTTCATAGCCGGCGATACCAACGTCAGATATCTACAGGAGCACGGGGTGAGTATATGGGACGAGTGGGCAGATGCCGACGGCAATCTCGGGCCCGTGTATGGCCATCAGTGGAGAAGCTGGCCGGCCCCGGACGGAAGGAGCATAGACCAGCTTGCCAATGTGGTGGAGGACTTGAAGAAGCGTCCGGATTCGCGCCGTATGATCGTATGCGCCTGGAACCCCGGAGAGGTTGACCGGATGGCCCTGCCGCCCTGCCACTGTCTGTTCCAGTTCTATGTGGCGGACGGACGCCTCAGCTGCCAGCTCTATCAGCGCAGCGCCGACACGTTCCTTGGTATGCCGTTCAACATCGCGTCGTATTCGCTCCTGACGATGATGCTGGCCCAGGTCTGCGGGCTTGAACCCGGAGACTTCGTATATACAACAGGTGACACTCACCTGTACCTCAACCACTTGGAGCAGGCTACCCTTCAGCTTTCCCGGGAGCCCCGGACGCTTCCGCGGATGATTCTGAACCCGGATGTCAAGAGTATCTTCGACTTCAGATACGAAGACTTCTCGCTTGAGGGGTATGATCCCTGGCCGGCGATAAAAGCCCCCGTTGCAATATGAAAAAGTGCATCATAGCGGCAGTTGCGGACAACCTCGGGATAGGTGTGAAGGGAATGCTTCCCTGGCATCTCTCCGGAGATCTGCAGTATTTCCGGAAAACGACCGCGGGTTGTCCGGTGATTATGGGGCGTACCACCTATTTTTCTCTCCCGTTCCGTCCGTTGAAAGGCAGGAAGAACATAGTTCTCAACCTCGGGGGCGGGCCGATAGCGGATGAGGGGGTGGTGTGTGTCAATTCTTTTGACGAGGCCTTTGCGGTCGCAGCCACGGCAGAGAGGTGCTTCATCATAGGGGGCGCTTCCGTCTACAGGGCGGGGATGGCTTTTGCCGACGAACTGTATATAACCCACGTCCATACGGAGGTTAAGGACGCGGACGTTTTCTTCCCCGTCATCGATTCTTCAGTTTGGGAGGAATCGTCCCGTTCCGCGACGCAGACGGACGCAGAAACGGGTTTCAGATATGAGTTTGTAGTGTACACAAGAAGGAAAGGATGAAAAGAGAGAATTTTGGCGGTAAATTCGCCTTTATTATGGCGCTTGCCGGGTCGGCGATAGGCCTGGGGAATATCTGGCGTTTTCCGTATGTGGTCGGAGAATCCGGCGGGGCCGCGTTCATAGTGATTTACCTGATATTTTCCCTGGTTTTGTCGTTTCCGGTCCTTTGCTGTGAAACGGTGATAGGGCGCAGGGCGCGAGCCGGAGCATATGTGGCATATACCACGCTGGCTCCGGGGACGCGGTGGAACTTTTTCGGGATTCTGGCGGTGTTGTCCTGTTTCATCATCAACTCCTATTACAGCGTGATAGGAGGTTGGTCGCTTGAGTATTTGGTCCAGGCGTCCATGTTCGGATTCCACGCCGACAACGCGGCGGCTTCTTCCGGCGTGTTCAACGGTTACGCGTCCGATGTCTGGCGCCCCATATGCACGCACCTCGTGTTTCTCGGGATGACTGCGGGCATATGTGTGCTTGGTGTCAAGAATGGCATAGAAAAGGTTACGAAAGTGATGACACCGCTCCTGTTCGTCCTTATGGTGATAGTTGCCGTGTATTCGGTAATGCTGCCCGGCAGCGCGGAAGGTGTACGGTATCTTCTGAAGCCGGATTTTTCGAAACTCACGGCCGGCGCAGTGGCGGATGCGCTGGGGCAGTCCTTCCTTTCGATGTCCCTCGGCGTGGGAGGTGTCATAGTTTATGCATCTTATATGAAGAAGGATACCGGTATCGTTTCCTCCGGCTTCCTGACCTGTCTCTTCGATTCGGGCTTTGCCATTCTTGCGGGTCTTGCCATTATGCCGGCAGTGTTTTCCGTGGGAATCGCCCCGTCAAGCGGACCGTCCCTCGTGTTCGAGACTTTCCCGTATATTTTCTCATCCCTCGGACAGCATCTGGGATCTCCGGTTGTCAGCCGTATCGTAGCGACAATATTCTTCCTTGCGATTTTCATGGCGGCGCTTACGTCTTCGATTTCTCTTTTCGAGGTGTGTGCCGAGCACCTGGTGTCACACAGGCATTTCACACGCGGACGCGCCGCGCTGGTTCTTTTTCTGGCAATGGCCATTCTGGGCGGAGTCTGCTCCCTGTCTTTCGGCGTCCTTTCCGACATCCGGCTCTTCAACCACAGTATTTTCGACATCTGCAACGAGCTTTCGTCCAACTACCTGATGATTATAGGGGCGCTGGCGGTGGCCCTGTTTACCGGGTGGGTGATGAAGAAGGAGGACGTAAGGGATGAGTTCACCAATTCCGGCACGAACCGGGCAGGGGTCGTGGTGTTCAATGTCTTCTATTTCGTCGTGAAATATATCGCCCCCGTAGGAATAACGGTGGTGTTCCTCGCGAACTTTTTCAAGTAGGGTCAAGCCCCATCTCCTCCTTGAGTTTCCTGAGCAGGTCAAAAGCCTGAAGCGGGGTCATATTGTCAAGGTCTGCGGCATCGAGCCTGTCTTTCAGCGAACCGAGCAGCGGGTCCTGCAGCTGGAAGAAAGACAACTGTACGCTTCCGTCATCCTCGACGCGGCCTTTCTCGCTCACGGCCTTGATGCTGAGCTCCTTCTTTTCGAGGTCGTGCAGGGTGCGTTCCGCAAAGTCCAGGACCTCCTTGGGCATTCCCGCCATCCGGGCCACGTGCAGGCCGAAACTGTGGGCCACTCCACCTTCCTCGAGTTTGCGGAGGAAAATCACGTTGTGTCCGTCTTCCTTGACGGCGATGTGGTAGTTCTTCACGCGTGCAAGGCGTTTCTCGAGATCGTTGAGTTCGTGGTAATGCGTAGCGAAAAGGGTTTTCGCCCCGCGGCCGTATTTGTGGATATATTCGACAATTGCGCGCGCTATCGACATCCCGTCGTAAGTTGAGGTTCCGCGTCCTATCTCGTCCAGCAGGACCAGGGAACGCTGCGACAGGTTGTGCATTATTGTGGCGGTCTCGATCATCTCCACCATGAACGTGGATTCGCCGCGGGAGATGTTGTCCGTCGCTCCGACCCGGGTGAAAATCTTGTCGAAATAGCCGAATCGGGCGGAGGTGGCCGGAACAAACGAGCCGCACTGGGCCATCAGCACAATCAGGGCGCTCTGCCTGAGCAGGGCGGACTTTCCGGCCATATTGGGGCCGGTCAGAATCATTATCTGGGTGCTGTTGCTCCCCATGGACAGGTCGTTGGGCACGTATTCCTCCCCGTCCGGCATCCTTGTTTCTATGACCGGATGACGCCCGCCCCTGATGTCAATGCTGTCGGACCTGTCCACGACCGGCCGGCAGTAAGACCTTTCGACAGCCTGCAGCGCAAAACTTTGCAGGACATCGATTTTCGAAATGATACGGCAGTTCTGCTGAATCCGGGCAAGGCTCTTCTGGATAGAGGACACAAGTTCCGCGAACAGCCGGGACTCGATCTCATAGATATTGCCCTCCGCTGACAGGATGCGCTGCTCGTAGTCTTTCAGTTCTTCGGTGATGTAACGTTCCGCGTTGACCAGGGTCTGCTTCCGTATCCAGTCGGACGGGACGGCGTCGCGGTAGGTGTTGCGCACCTCGAAATAATATCCGAAGACATTGTTGTAGCCTATTTTCAGGCTGTTGATGCCTGTTTTTTCGCATTCCCGCTGCTGCATCTGTATAAGGTAGTCCTTGCCGCCGCGCGAGATGGAACGGAGGTCGTCGAGTTCCTTGTTTATGCCCGGGGCAATCACGTCCCCCTTTCCGATCTGGGGCGCCGGAGATTCGCCGAGGGTGGTCTGTATGAGCGTCACAAGCTCCTCGTTGTCGGTAAGCTGGCCGGAAAGAGAGTCCAGGGCTTCCACGCCCGTGGAGGAGCAGATGCCCAGCAGCGGCTTTATCTTTGACAGGCTGCGGCCCAGATGGGAGACCTCGCGGGGAGAGACACGGCCGGTCGCCACCCTGGAGATGATTCTCTCAAGATCGCCGATTTCGGAAATGCACCCCCGAAGTTCGTCCAGCGCCTCCTCGTTATCCACGAAAAATTGGACGCAGTCATAGCGGCGGTTCAGTTCTTCGATATCCATAATGGGCATCGAAAGCCATTGCCGCAGCAGGCGTGCACCCATCGGCGAACAGCAACGGTCGATCACGTCGACCAGCGCCACGCCGTCTTCGGCGCTTGTGCTGTGGAACACCTCAAGATTGCGGAAGGTGAACCTGTCCATCCACACGAACTTTCCTTCGTCGATGCGGGAGATGCTGCATATATTGCCGAGCCCCGTATGGCAGGTCTGCTCGAGATAATGGATAAGCGCTCCTGCGGAACATACGGCCAAAGGAAAAATCTCCACGCCGAAACCCTTGAGGTTTTTCACGCCGAGCTGCGAACAGAGCTTCTCCCGGGCCGACTCATACACGAAGGCCCAGTCGTCGATGGTGGAGATGTACGTTCCGCTCCATTTCTCCTTTGCGAAACGGCTGTCTTCGCGTCTGACCACAATCTCCTTCGGCTGCATGCTTGAAATCAGCGAGAAGATATATTCCCGCGAGCCTTCCGCCACCTGGAAATGTCCGGTTGACGCGTCCAGGAATGCCACCCCGCAATCGGGGCCGTCAAGAGTGACGCCGGCCAGGAAGTTGTACTCCTTCTGGTCAAGAAGGTTCTCTCCGAAGGCGACGCCGGGAGTGAGGATTTCGGTTATGCCCCGCTTGACGAGCTTGCTTTGGATGAGCTTCGGGTCTTCGAGCTGATCGCAGATTGCGACCTTGTATTTCGCGCGGACAAGCTTCTGGAGGTACTGTTCTATTGCGTGATGGGGGAATCCTGCCATCGCGACAGGCTCCCGGCCCTGACCGTTGCTTCTTTTGGTCAGGACAAGACCGAGCACCCTGCTGGCCAGCAGGGCGTCGTCGGAATATGTTTCATAGAAGTCCCCTACCCTGTAGAGCAGAATAGCTTCCGGATACTGGGCCTTTATTGAAAAGTACTGTTTCAACAAAGGGGTGTCTTCCACCTGGCGTGCCACGCGCGAAGTCCTCCCGTGTTATTCGTCCTCTTCCTCCGCAGCTGCGTAATCAGCAAGAAGCTTGGTCTGAACGTCGCCCGGAACAGGCTGGTAGTCGGCAAACTTCATTGAGAACGTAGCGGCCCCGGAAGTGAGGGAACTCAGGATTGTGGAGTACCGGTAGAGTTCCGCGAGGGGAACCCTGGCCTTGAGAATCGAGAATCCCTTGTCTGCTCCGAGGTCTCCAAGAATGCCGCGGCGGTTCTGAAGGTCGGACATAACCGCGCCCTGATATTCGGCGGGGGTCATCACCTCCACGTCATAGATGGGTTCGAGAATCTTCGGGCCGGCGTTGCGGAAAGCCTCCTTGAAGGCGTTGCGTCCGGCAATTATGAACGCGATTTCCTTCGAATCAACCGGATGCATCTTGCCGTCATAGACGAACACCCGGATATCGCGGGCATAGGAACCCGTAAGAGGGCCTTCGCTCATCTTCTCCTTGATACCCTTGAGGATGGCGGGCATGAATCCGAGGTCGATGGCGCCGCCAACGACGCAGTTGTAGAACTCGAGCTTGCCTCCCCACTCCAGTTCGGTGATGTCCTGGGTCTTTACGTTGAGCTGGGTATCCTTCCCGTCAATCTTGAACTTCGTGTTCAGCTCCCCTTCGGCAGGACATACCAGGAGGTGAACCTCGCCGAACTGACCGGCGCCGCCGGACTGTTTCTTGTGGCGGTACTGTGCACAGGCCACCTTTGTGATGGTCTCGCGGTAAGGCACCTTCGGGGCAAAGAGTTCCACGTCAACCCCGAATTCGTTGACAAGACGCCACTTGATGATATTGATGTGCTGCTCTCCGTTGCCGCTCAGAATGGTCTGGCGAAGCTCCTTCGAGTATTCCACAATCGTGGTGGGGTCAGTGGCGGCAATCTTCTTGAGGGCGTCGCCGAGCTTCTGGTCCTCCTGCTGGACCTTGGCCTTGATGGCGCAGCGGTACTTGGGCTCCGGATACTTGATTTTGTCATAGGTGATGCCCGAACCGGGAGCGGACAGGGTTGTGTCCGACCGGCTGTTCTTGAGCTTGACGGCGCAGCCGAGGTCGCCCGCCTTGAGGCAGGTGACGCTCTCCTTCTTGGTCCCGGCCACCGCATAGATGGCGGACAGGCGCTCCTTGTTGCCGGACACGGGGTCCTCGAGGTCCATTCCGGCGGTAATCGTGCCGCTCATGACCTTGAAGTAGGACACTTCTCCAAGATGCGGCTCGACGTCGTTCTTGTATATGAAGAGCGATGCGGGACCGTCCTCCTTGTTGTCGGGGACAGGGCAGACGTTCTTGGTGAACTCCAGAAGTCTCTTCACGCCGATGTCCTTCTTCGCCGACACGCAGAATACGGGATAAACCTGAGCGTCCTTGATGCCTTTTGCAAGACCGGCGCGGATCTCGTCCTCGGTGAGCTCCCCGACCTCGAAGAACTTCTCCATAAGGGCGTCGTCATATTCGGCGGCCTTTTCGATCAGGGCCTGACGGTATTCTTCGGCCATAGCCGCATATTCGGCGGGAATTTCGAGGTCCTCCCTTGTGCCGTTGGCATCCTTGAAGTGGTAGTATTTGTTCATCAGCACGTCCACGAAGCCGTCAAAACCGGTCCCGGCGTTGACGGGGAACTGCACGTTGATGATCTTGCCGCCGAAGTTCTCCTTCAGTGACGCCTGCACGACATCCCAGTCCGCCTTTTCCGCGTCAAGCTGGTTGACGGCAAGAATCATCGGAAACTTGATATCCTCGGCCCTGCGGGCGAATGCCTGCGTGCCAACCTCGACGCCCTGCTGGGCGTTGACCACCAGAATTCCGCAGTCACAGACCCGGAAGGCCGAATAGGCCCCGCCGATGAAGTCGTCGGCACCCGGAGTGTCGATGAAGTTCACCTTCTTGCCCATGAATTCGGCATAAAGGGGGGTGGAATAGATGGAGCGCTGGTTCTGCTTTTCCAGTTCGTCATTGTCGGAGACGGTGTTCTTGTCCTCCACCGTGCCGCGACGGTCTATGACTTTGCCTTCATAGAGCATGGCTTCTGCAAGCGTAGTCTTGCCGGATTTGGTGGCGCCTACAAGCACCACGTTGCGGATGTCTTGTTTTGAATACTCTTTCATTTTGTTGATTATTGTTCAGTTAATATTCTTTTCCGTGTACACGTATCCTACAAAAATATCATTTCCTGTGAAAAAATGCAAATCCCGACCGGATAACGCCGATATGACGACAAAAATGAGTAAATTTGTCCGAAAGAGTCAAATGCAAATGGACAAGGAAAAAATAATGGAGATTCTGGCGACGGTCACCCATCCGGCTCAGGGGGACAGGAGCATTGTGGATCTCGGTATGGTTGAGTCGGTGGGCGAAGAGGACGGAACGGTGTTTGTAGAACTCGCGTTTCCGGCGCGGCGCGACCCGTTGACGGAATATCTTGTGGGTGCGACCCGTGCGGCGCTGACCCGTGCGGGTTATGCCGGAGCAAAGGTCGCGACCCGGGTTAAGGATGCGCCGAAAAAGGGGCGGCAAGGCGTCAACGAACTCGGAACAGACCAGATAGAGGGGGTGCGCCACATAATAGCCGTCGCTTCCGGCAAGGGCGGGGTCGGCAAGTCCACGGTCGCCGTCAATCTTGCCTGTGCGCTTGCGCGGCAGGGATATAAGGTCGGCCTTGCGGATGCCGACGTGTACGGCCCGTCCGTCCCGATGATGACCGCGACCGAGGGGGTTGCCCCCGAGGCGGTTATGGAAGACGGCCGGGAACTGATACTCCCTGTCGAAAAGTTCGGGGTCAAGTGGATGTCGGTGGGGTATTTCGCCTCGCGCGGCCAGGCCCTTATCTGGCGCGGCCCAATGGCCTGCAGCGCACTCAAGCAGATGATTCTGCAGGTCCGCTGGGGAGAACTTGACTACCTGCTGATAGATATGCCTCCCGGGACGGGGGACATCCACATAAGTCTGGTCCAGGACATACCCGTGGAAGGAGCCGTGATAGTGACGACGCCCCAGGCCGTGGCCCTGGCGGACGTGGAGAAGGGCGTCAACCTTTTCCGAAACGAGAACGTGCGCAAGCCCATTCTGGGCATAGTGGAGAATATGTCCTGGTTCACCCCCAGGGAGCATCCCGCCGAGAAATATTACCTTTTCGGCAACGGCGGGGGTGCGGAGATGGCCGCCTCGCTCGGTCTGCCGCTGCTGGCACAGATTCCTTTGGTTCAAGGCATAAGGGAGAGCGGTGATTCGGGCACACCCTCCGCGCTTGGAGAAGGCCCCGATGCGGAAGCGTTCCGCAGTCTGGCGGAGCGGATAGCGGAATTTGCCGCGTAGGCCGATGGAAGTTCGTGCAAAGAAGTCGCTGGGTCAGCATTTCCTGACAGATCAGAGGGTGGCGGAGAACATCGTCGCCGCGCTGGAGCCGCAGGCGGTGGGAGACGTGCTGGAAATCGGGCCGGGGACGGGCGTTCTTACGGGTCGCCTGCTGGCCAGGGAGGACCTGTCCCCAAAGATGATAGAGATAGACCCGGAGTCGGTGGAGTATCTTCTGGGGCATTTCCCCGGCATAGGGGGAAGGCTTGTGGAGGGGGATTTCCTGAAGTTGGACCCCCGCCTGCTTTTTGCAGGCGATTACCGGGTGATAGGCAATTTCCCCTACAACATCTCCTCGCAGATATTCTTCAGGATACTGGACGAACGGGAGCATATTCCCGAAGTGGTGTGCATGGTACAGAAGGAGGTGGCGGAGAGGATTGCGGAAAAGCCCGGAAGCAGGACGTACGGGATCCTCAGCGTGCTGCTTCAGGCCTGGTATGACATAGAATATCTTTTCACGGTCGGTTCCGGAGCGTTTTCTCCGCCGCCGAAGGTGCAGTCGGCCGTCATAAGGCTGAGGCGCAATTCGCGCACGGAACTCGGCGTTGACGAGGGGCGTTTCCGGCAGGTGGTGAAGACGGCTTTCAACCAGCGGCGCAAGACGCTCCGCAATGCGCTCAAGCCGCTCCTGTCCCCGGAGACTCCGACCACCGATCCCGTGTTCGGGCTCAGGGCGGAGAATCTGGGCGTGGAGGACTTCGTACGGCTCGCGAAAACACTTTGAATTCGCTCCGGATTTATTATTTTTGTACAATGGAACGGGGTGGAGCCCCGAAAAGGAAACATAACAGATATGTACAGGACAAAAACGTGCGGGGAGCTGAGGCTCTCCGACAAAGGCCGGAAGGTGACGCTTGCCGGTTGGGTTCAGAAGGTCAGAAGCCTTGGCAGCATGACGTTTGTCGATTTGCGCGACAGGTACGGCATAACACAACTTGTTTTCGAAGGAGACCCGGGTCTGGGCAGGGAGTATGTCATCCAGGTCGAAGGCGAGGTGGTCGAGCGTCAGAGCAAGAATCCGAAAATGGCCACCGGCGACATAGAGATAAGCGTGTCGAAGCTCAACGTGCTCAACAGGGCGCAGACGCCGCCGTTCACGATAGAGGAGGTGTCCGACGGAGGAGAGGATCTCCGGGCAAAATACAGATATCTGGATTTGAGGCGTGCGCCGCTTCAGCGGGCTCTTGCTCTCCGTCACCGTCTTTCCCAGGAGGTCCGTACATATCTTGACAAGGAGGGCTTTATGGAAATAGAGACCCCGTATCTTATAAAGAGTACCCCGGAGGGCGCCCGCGACTTCGTGGTGCCTTCCAGGATGAATCCGGGCCAGTTTTACGCCCTCCCCCAAAGTCCGCAGACCTTCAAGCAGCTGTTGATGGTGGCGGGATACGACAGGTATTTCCAGATCGTGCGCTGCTTCCGCGACGAGGACCTCCGGGCCGACCGTCAGCCGGAGTTCACCCAGATAGACTGCGAGATGAGTTTTGTCGAACAGGAAGACGTGCTTGACATGTTCGAGGGGATGATGAGGGCGATGTTCAAGAACGCGCTCGGAGTGGATATTCCCGACCCGCTGCCCAGGATGAGCTGGTATGACGCGATGGACAACTACGGTTCCGACAAGCCCGACATCCGTTTCGATATGAAGATACACGAGGTGACGGATCTTGTGAAAGGTCGCGGCTTAGGAGTGTTCGACTCCGCGGAGTATGTGGGGGCGATATGTGTGAAGGGGCAGGCGGAGTACACCCGCAAGCAGCTCGACGAGTTGACGGAGTGGGTGAAGCGTCCGCAGGTCGGGGCCAAGGGATTGATATACATAAAGCTGGGTGGCGATGGAATCAAGTCCAGCATCGACAAGTTCTATTCCGCCGAAGACCTCTCGAAAGTTGCCGGGAGGCTTGGAGCGTCGACTGGAGACCTGATTCTTGTTCTCTGCGGCCCCCGCCGCAGGACACAGGGCCAGCTCGGCGTACTTCGTGTCGAGATGGGCGGCCGTCTGGGTTTGAGGGATCCCAAGGTGTTCGCGCCGCTGTGGGTGGTGGATTTCCCCCTGCTCGAATGGAGCGAGGAGGACGGACGGTTTTATGCTATGCACCATCCGTTCACGGCTCCCAAGCCGGAGCATGAGGCTCTTTTCCGTTCCGACAGGAAGGAGGATTTGGAGAAGGTGTGTGCCAATGCGTATGACTTCGTCCTCAACGGGACGGAACTTGGAGGCGGTTCGATCCGTATCCACAATGCCGACATGCAGTCCAGGATGTTCGAAGTTCTGGGCATATCGAAGGAGGAGGCCGAATACAAGTTCGGATTCATAATCAACGCCTTCAAGTATGGCGCCCCGCCTCACGGGGGGCTGGCCTTCGGTTTCGACAGGGTTTGCTCCCTCTTCGGGGGGCAGGAGACAATCAGGGATTATATCGCGTTCCCGAAGAACAACCAGGGGCGTGACGTGATGATTGATTCCCCGTCGCTGATAGACAAGGTTCAGATGGACGAGCTCTGCCTGAGGAGCACGGAAGGATGAACGCAGTTCGACACAACCGCAAAACACTGAAACAATACCGATATGAACAGAAAGTATGACCCATTGTTCACCCCGTGGAAGATAGGCAATCTTGAGATCAAGAACAGGATTGTGATGACTTCGATGGGCGGAACGTCCATCTTCGGATGGCTTGAGCCGAACCATTTCGACAAGGAGGCGGCCAATTTCCTGCTCGAACGAGCGAAGAACAACGTAGGACTGATTCTCCCCGGAATCGCCCCCATCAAGGATATCATCCTTGGCAAATGGCTTTATCAGGGGAAGGGCAAGTTCAGGAAACTCAAGAAGTTTATGGACGAGTTCCATAAGACGGGAGCAAAGATGTTCGTCCAGCTGACCGCGGGTTTCGGAAGGAGTATGGCCATCAATGACATTATGGTCAAGGCTTGCAAGAACAAGGCTTTGGGGCTCCTGATGAAGCCGGTCCTCGATATGGACTACCTGACGGCCTCCGCATCGGCCACCCCCAACCGCTGGGAGGAGAGCTGTATGTCCCGGCCTCTCACAAGGAAGGAGATAGACCGGATGGTGGAAGCATTTGCCAGAACCGCAAAATTATGTATGGACGCCGGAGTGGACGGCGTGGAGATTCACGCCGTGCACGAGGGCTATCTGCTTGACCAGTTCACGATGAAATACACCAATCTCCGTGACGACGAATACGGTGGAAGTTTCGAGAACCGTTACAGGTTCCCCGTGGAGATTGTGAAGGCAATCAAGAAGGTTTGTGGCGCGGACTTCCCCGTGTCGCTCCGCTATTCGGTCGTCTCCAAGACGAAGGACTTCGGCAAGGGTGCAATGCCGGGCGAAGACTATGTCGAGGTGGGCCGCGATATGGAAGAGAGCGAGAGGGCTGCGAAGTATCTGCAGGATGCAGGATACGATATGCTCAACTGCGACAACGGGACCTATGATGCCTGGTACTGGGCTCATCCGCCTATGTATATGCCGCAGAACTGCAACTTGGACGACGTGGCCCATATCAGGAAATTTGTGGACATCCCCGTCGTCTGCGCCGGAAGGATGACCCCCGAGGCGGCCGCCGAGGCTGTCGCCGGAGGGAAGATCGATGCGATGGGCGCCGCCCGTCAGTTCCTGGCCGATCCCGAATGGGTCACCAAGTTGATGAATGACGACCTTGCTTCCATCCGGCCCTGCATCTGCTGCCACAACGCCTGCTTCAATATGGCTTCCTACAAGGGCGTGGGCAACGACCAGAGCCTCTCCGACAATATGGGGATGGCCCGGTGCGCCGTCAACCCGACCACGATGCAGTCCTGCAAATACAGGATAAAGCCGACAAGGCGCCCGAAGCGCGTGGCCGTTATAGGTGCCGGTATCGGAGGGATGGAGACTGCAAGGGTTCTGGCCCTGAGAGGCCACAAGCCCGTGATTTTCGAGAAGTCGGACAGGATCGGAGGCGTGTTCAATTACGCCGCGGCCCCCGATTTCAAGGAGAAGGACAAGGAGCTCATCAAGTGGTATGCGAAGGAGATGAAGGATCACGGGATAGAGATACGCTTCAATACAGAGGTCAAGTCCGCAGAGGAGCTCGGGGAGTTCGACGAGATAGTGGTTGCTACCGGTGCAAAGGCCAACCGCCCGCGCATCAAGGGCATTGAGAAGTCCATCGAAGCCTGCCAGTATCTGGGCGGCGCGAAGGTCGGGAAGAAGGTCATAATCATCGGCGGCGGCCTTTCCGGTTGCGAAATCGCCTATGATCTTTACCGTCACGGCAAGACGCCGGTCATCGTGGAGATGAAAAACGACCTTATCGCAGTCAAGGGAGTGTGCCTTGCCAACAGTTCATATCTTCGCGATTTCTTCGAGCTCAACAAGGTTGAAGTCCATCTTGACACCCGTCTCAAGGAATTTACCGATGACGGCGTCATTGTGATAGACAAGGACGGAAAGGAATTCGGAATAAAGGGAGACAGCGTCATCACTTCGATGGGATACAGGCCCCAGCCGCTGTTTGAAGCCGGCAGGAAAGTGAAGTTGGTGGGAGATTGCGACCACGTGGGTAATCTTCGCACGGCCATCTGGCGTGCCTGGGACGTGGCTATGAAAGTATAGGAGACCCGAGCCGTGGCATACAAATACAAAATGAAGCTCACTCAAGAGCAGAAAGATATTCTCGAGGGCAGACAGGGAGAGGTAAAGGCCAAGGTTATGGAGACAATCGTCAGGTATGGCGATATGTTCGAGGCGGATGAACTCGTAAAGGTGACCCACGGTCAGGGCCATCTCGTAACGTCCTTCGGCCTCTCTCTTCTCAAGCCGGTTTATCGGATAATGGACGAACTGATTGGCGCGGGGCTCAAGGTGGAGGAGGGGTTCACGATGGATCCCCGGCCCGGCGATTTCGAGAACGTCAAGTGCAACCTTCTTGACCGGATATTGTTCTCCACCGTTCTGTACGGGGCACAGGGGAAATACGAGAAACAGTTGAAACAACTGGGGCTTGTTCGCGACGACGCGTTCAGCTGTGCCTGCTATTTCGACGAGATGGGCAACATCCCCGGCAAGGGAGACGTTCTGTCCTGGGCGGAGTCCAGCGCGGTCAATTATGCCAATTCGGTACTTGGCGCCCGTTGCAACCGCAATTCGGGAATGATAGACATCTTCGGTTCGATTGTTGGGTTTGTTCCGAAGTTCGGGCTCCTTACGGACGAAGGCAGGAAGGCGAAATGGAAGGTCACGGTCAAAACGACCGCGAAGCCGATTCCCCAGATTCTCGGTTCCGCCATCGGGATCAGGGTTATGGAGGATGTCCCGTATGTTGTAGGGCTTGACAAGTGGATAGGGACCGAGCTCACGGACGAGTGCAAGGCATATCTGAAGGATTTCGGAGCCGCGACGGCGTCCAACGGCGCAGTCGGCCTGTATCATATCGACGGGGTGACTCCCGAGGCGAAGGAACAGGGAGAGGCACTCCTTGCGAAAGGTTATAAGGAATATGTAATTGATGACGCCGAACTTGAGAGGGTGTACAGATCATATCCGGTGATGTGGAAGAATCCGGACCGGGAGGGAACCCTCGCGTTCATCGGTTGCCCCCACCTTTCCAGGGTACAGTTGGAAGACTGGGCCGACAGGATTGTTTCGGCGCTGAAGTCGAAGGGGAGGAAAAAGGTCGCCTGCCGCACCGTGCTGTGCACCGCTCCGCCCGTGAGGGCGGCGTTTGCCAAGACGGAGAAGTATGCAAAGTTGATGGAGACCGGCGCGAAGGTGACGACAATCTGTCCGCTTATGTACACGTCCAATCCCCTTACCAAGACAAGGAGGATCATGACCTGTTCCAACAAGTTGCGCACGTATTCGGTTGCAAGGTATTACAAGGATGACGAGCTTCTCGACATCATAACGGGAAAGGAGGACTGAACAATGAAAGAATTCAAAGGACGCGTCATAAACGGCGGATATTACAGGGGGGAGGCCGTTGTTTCACATCAGGGAGTCAACACTCTTGCAACTTTCCAGAAATCCGCTCTTGCTCACGCCGACAAGGTGACGGCGGCAGACCAGAACAACACTGACATCTTTCAGAAGAACCTCACGGGCAAGGCGCTCTGTCTTCCGCAGACCATAGGCTCCACGACAGGAGGGATGGTTCTGCAGGTGATTTGCTCGATGGGAATCAATCCTGCCTGCCTGTTGTTTTCGGAGCATATAGACTCCCTTGCCGGGGCCGGTGTGATTCTGTCAGTCGTCTGGGAACACAGCAATCTGATAGCGATTGACCAGTTGGGAAAGGAGTTCCTGGATACGGTAAGGACCGGCGACACCATAGAGGTGACGGAGGACGGAACCGTAAGGATATTGTAGCCGTCAGCCGAACAGTTCCAGATTTTTGAAGGACGGGGTGAGAACTCCGTCCTCTATTTTGTGTATGATTTCCACCACCTTGTCGTTCATCGGCGTGGGGAATCCGATTTTGCGGCCGAAGTCGCAGACGGAGCCGTTGATGGAATCCACCTCGGTCTTCTTGCCTTTCTCCAGGTCCTGCAGCATACTTGCCTTGAGCAGCGCGTGCTTGCGGATTGCGATGGGAATGATGAAGAACGAGACGGCTTTCTTGAATCCGGTCCTGTAGTCAAGCAACTTTGCAACGTCCTTGCCCTGGATGGGTTCTATGCGGATACCGCCGGCGGCGCAGACGTCGATACACTCCTTTATGAGAGCCTGTACCACCTTGCGCGACCCCCTGTCCTTCGCGGCCTCCCCGAAGGTACACCCCAGGACGGCGCTCATTCCCGAAAACGCCGCGTTGATGAGAAGTTTGCTCCACCGGGTACCGATGAAGTTGGTG
The DNA here is from genome assembly GCA_024401995.1 of Bacteroidales bacterium. Lineage (GTDB taxonomy): Bacteria > Bacteroidota > Bacteroidia > Bacteroidales > UBA932 > Cryptobacteroides. The sequence continues at coordinate 36,953 of JAKSJZ010000001.1, read as the reverse complement.
TCGATTTCCACCGGGCCCATCATCTCGAGCAACGCCTTTACGTCGGTGATTCTCGGGCTGGGAGAGGGGGAGATGCTCCCGAGTGAGAAAGTCAGGCTGTCGGGTGCGCTGGTCAGTTCGCAGACTCCGGGCTCCTTCATCGTGGCGCCCCAGGCCACAGTGCATCCCAATACTCGGTTCTCTCCTACTATTTCGCTGATGCCCGGCTCCGGAAGCCCGTTCTGCAGGGTGACTATCACCCCGTCTGCGGCAAGATGGTCTTTCAGGAAAGTGACCACCTCCTGGTTCTGAAGCTGCTTGGTCATCAGGAAGATGATGTCATAGACGCCGTCCATCTGATCGGGGGTGAAGACGTTCACCTTCTGGTTGAACGAAAGCGTGCCCGTGACCGTCGCGCCTTTTTCCCTGAGGGCGTTCACGTGGTTGACGTTGCGGTTGAAGAGGTCAATCCGGCCTCCGTTTTTGGTGATGAATGCGCCGAGAATTGTCCCGAGGGAACCGGCGCCGTAAATGGCAGTTCTCATATGGCTGTAAAAATACGATAAATATTCATTAAATTTGCCAGAGTCGTAAAGAAGAAATATGCTGATAAGAAAAGGAATCCCGTCAGACTGGTTCTGTCTGGAAAACGTCAACTGGAAGGAAAGCTTCCCCTACAAGCCCCGGGTGCAGTTCAGGGTCTGGCACGAAGGGGATACTTTTCATATTGGGTATAATGTTCGGGAACAGGGGACAAGGGCTTTGCAGACCGTCCTCGGGGGCCCCGTTTATGAGGATTCCTGCGTGGAATGCTTCATCCAGCCGGACCCGGCGGATCCGCATTATTACAACTTTGAGTTCAACCCCATCGGTATGATGGCGATGGCCTGCCGGACCGGGCGCAACGACCCCGAAGACGCTCCGCGGGAAGTGTTGGAAAGTGTCAGGATAGAGACCACGGCCGGGAAGGAGCCCTTTGACGAAAAATATGTGGAGGAGTGGTCGTTGGATATAGCCATACCCGCCTCCGCGCTCTTCAATTCCGGAGTGAAGGATTTCAGCGGGCGGAGGATGAGAATGAATTTCTTCAAGTGCGGAGACGGACTGAAGGTCCCGCATTTCGTGACCTGGGCGCCGGTCCGTACCCCGAGTCCCGACTATCACCGTCCGGAATTCTTCCTTCCCGTCGATTTTGAATAATGGTAAGGATTGAAAATTATGACCTGAGCGGCAGGAACACCTTCCGGATGAAGGTGAAATGCGCCCTGTTTGTCGAGTACGAGACCGTCGGGGAGCTGGAGTCCATTGACTGGGATTCGCTCCCCCGGCCCGTCATCAGCGTGGGCGCCGGCAGCAACCTGCTTTTTGCCGGTGATTTTCCCGGCACGGTGCTGCATTCCGCAATCAGGTACATAAAATATGTCGATATGGGGCTGGACAGCGTCCCCGTTATGGTCGGTGCCGGCGTGAAGTTCGATGATTTTGTGGCGAAAGCCTGTGCGGACAATCTCTGGGGAGTGGAGAACCTGTCGCTGATACCTGGAGACGTCGGGGCTGCCGCCGTCCAGAACATAGGAGCTTACGGGGTTGAGGCCGCCGACGTCATAGACGGGGTTACCTGTTATGACACGGTTGCCCGCAGGATGGTGAAGTTCAAGGCGGGGGAGTGCGGGTACGGTTATCGCGAATCCCTTTTCAAGAAGACTGCCGGCCGTTATGTGATAACGGGGGTTCTTTTCCGCCTGAACCGCAGCCCGAAGCCGCGGCTGGAGTACAGGGGCCTGTCCGGACTTGTTCCGAAGTGCCCGCAGGATGTCCGGAATGAGGTCATCCGTATCCGCCGGTCCAAACTTCCGGATCCCGAAGAGTTGGGGAGCGCGGGGTCTTTCTTCAAGAACCCGATGGTCCCGCCGGAAGTCTATTCCCGGATAGCCGGAGAGTTCCCCAACGTTCCGCATTATGCCACTTCCGGAGGGGACGTGAAAGTACCGGCGGCCTGGCTCATAGAGAACAGCGGGATGAAGGGGCGCAGTGTCGGGGGTGCGGCCGTGTACGCGAAGCAGCCGCTGGTGATTGTCAACGCAAGCGGGGACGCGACGCCCTCCGACGTGCTGGCGCTTGAGAAGATGATTGTGGAGGCGGTGCGTTCAAGATTCGGCGTCGAACTCCACCCCGAGGTGGAACATATAGGATTATGAGTACATTCGTCATAGAAGGCGGCCGCCGCTTGAGCGGCAGCATCACACCGCAGGGCGCGAAGAACGAGGCCCTTGAAGTCATTTCCGCCGTGTTGCTCACGGCCGAGCCTGTCAGAATTTCCAACATTCCGGAGATACTTGACGTGAAGAATCTCATCTCGCTTCTTGAAAGGATGGGGGTGAAGGTCCTGCGGGAGAATCCGGGCGTTTACACTTTCCGTGCCGATGAGGTTGACACCGCCTTCGTCGAAAGTGATGAGTTTGTGGAGATATGTTCGCGGCTGAGGGGGTCCGTCATGATTGCCGGACCGCTTCTGGCCCGTTTCGGGAGAGCGTATTTCCCGAAGCCGGGTGGCGACAGGATAGGCCGCCGGAGGGTTGACACGCATATCGACGGCTTCATCAAACTGGGAGCCACCTGTGAGTATGTGCCGGCCAAGAAGGCTTATCTTTTGACGGCGCCGGACGGTCTGAAGGGGACGTATATGCTTCTGGACGAGGCGTCCGTGACGGGAACCGCCAACATCGTGATGGCGTCGAGCCTCGCGAAGGGCACGACAACCATTTACAACGCCGCCTGCGAACCTTACGTCCAGCAGCTCTGCCGTCTTCTCAAGGAGATGGGAGCCCTATTGGACGGAGTGGGCTCCAATATGATAAGGGTGAGCGGGGTGAAGAGGCTCAAGACGGCAAGTCACAGGATATTGCCGGATATGATTGAGGTCGGCTCGTTCATAGGGATGGCCGCCATCACAAGGAGCGAACTGACGATACGCGATGTCTCCTACGAGAATCTTGGCATCATCCCGGATGCATTCCGCAAGCTGGGCGTGAAGCTGGAGCAGCGGGGCGACGACATTTATGTGCCCGCGCAGGACAGTTACCAGATAGAATCTTTCATCGACGGGTCGATAATGACCATCTCCGACGCACCCTGGCCGGGGCTAACGCCGGACCTTCTGTCCGTACTTCTGGTTGTGGCGACCCAGTGCCGCGGAAGCGTCCTCGTCCATCAGAAGATGTTCGAGAGCAGGCTTTTCTTCGTTGACAAGCTTATCGATATGGGTGCGCAGATAATTCTCTGCGACCCCCACAGGGCCGTAGTCATCGGACACGACCACCAGATGCCGCTGAAGGCGGGAAGGATGAGTTCGCCCGACATCAGGGCCGGTATTGCGATGCTGCTTGCGGCGATGAGCGCAGAGGGTGTGTCCGAGATAGACAATGTCGATCAGATAGACCGCGGCTATGAGAATATAGAGGGACGGTTGAATGCGCTCGGGGCCAATATTACAAGGAAGTGATGGAACCGCATCTCTATTCCGGAGCCGGCAACAGGTTCGTCATTTATGACCTGCGGCGGGGGGAGACCCTGCCCGACGTGGTCGCGGAGTGCCGGGCTGCCGGGACTGACGGCGCCGTTGTCCTGCGAGAGGCAGTCTCGGGAAGTGCGGATTTCAGGATGGAGTTTTTCAACCCTGACGGGAGTACTGGGATGATGTGCGGGAACGGAGGGCGTTGTCTGGTGGACTTTGCGGCACATTGCGGTATTGTCCCGTCGAACGGGAGGGAATATGTGTTCGAAGGTCCAGACGGCCTGCACCGGGCGGAGGTGCAGTCCCGTGGTATCGTGCGCCTCGGAATGACCACTCCGTCCGGAATACGACGCGGAGACGGATGGTGGTTCGTGGATACGGGCGCCCGCCACTGTATCGTGTTTGTGCGGGGCCTGGAGAGTTATGACGTCGGGACGGAGGGGCGGAGGCTGCGCCACGGCGACGAGTTTGCTCCGGAGGGGGCCAACGTGGATTTTGTGGAGGTGAAAGGCTCCGGAAAGATAGCCGTGAGGACCTTCGAGAAGGGAGTGGAAGGGGAGACCGGGGCTTGCGGAACAGGCATTGTGGCTTCCGCAATCGCCGCTTTTCTGGAGGAAGGCCCGGCGGACGGAGCCCGTCATTATGATGTCAGGGCCAGGGAGGACGAATTGTCGGTTGATTTTGTATATGATGCCGGAAGGTTCGGAGACGTATTCCTTACCGGACCGGTAGAAGATTCTGGAATATGGAAAAGATAAGGGTTGCGATAGTCGGATACGGCAATATAGGAAGGTATGCCCTCCGGGCGGTGGAGATGGCTTCCGATGAAGTGTGCGCCGGTATAGTCAGGCGCGGCGGTTCCGCCGGCGGATACCGCGAACTCGACAGGTATGCCGTCGTAAGCGACATCCGCCAGTTGGAGAACGTTGACGTGGCCATTGTCGCCGCTCCTTCGCGTCACGTCGGCGAGGTGGTGAAAACCTGCCTGGAGGCCGGTGTAAGCACCGTTGACAGTTTCGACATCCATACCGGGATAGCGGCTTTGAGGATGGAACTGGACGAAGTGGCCCGGCGTAACGGTGTGGCGAGCGTCGTGTCGGCCGGATGGGATCCGGGCAGCGACTCCGTTGTGCGGGCCCTCCTTGCCGCGCTTGCGCCGGAAGGCGAGACGTTCACCAACTTCGGTCCGGGCCGGTCGATGGGCCATACGGTGGCGGCGAAGGCCGTTCCCGGAGTAAGGGATGCCGTCAGCATAACGGTCCCCGAAGGGAAGGGAGTGCACAGACGCGAGGTCTATGTTGTGCTTGACGACGAGGCCGAAGGCGACAAGGTTGCGGCGGCCATCAAGGCCGACCCGTATTTCGCGTCGGATCATACCGAGGTCAGGGTGGTTGACGACATCGCCGCATTCGATACGGAAAGCCACGGTGTCAACCTTGTCCGCGAGGGTGCGGCGGGATACAGATTCTCGTTCGATATGAGAATAAACAACCCCGCATTGACCGGGCAGATTCTTGCCTGCGCCGCGAGGGCGGCGACAAGGCAACGCCCCGGGTGCTATACGCTCATCGAGATTCCTCCCGTCGATTTGCTTCCCGGAGACAGGGAGGATATAATCCGCAAGTTGGTCTAAAGGCTGCCAAGTACGGCAGAAATGGTCTTGGACGTGTCTTCCGTCGCTTCTGTCAGCGGGAGTCTCATTCTGTTGGCGCAAAGTCCCAGGATATGCAGCGCCTCCTTTGCGGGTATGGGATTCGACTCGACGAAGCAGGCCTTGAACAGCGGGCCGAGTTTCGCGTCCAGTGCACGGGCCTTCCCGAAATCCCCTTTCAGCGCCGCCCCCGTCATATCGGACACAAGGTCGGGCCTGACGTTGGAGGCCACCGAGATGACGCCCTTCGCCCCGTGTTCCATAACCGCTTCCGTCATATCGTCATCCCCGCTCAGGAGAGAGAATCCTTCCGGGGCGCCCTCAAGTATTCCGAGCATCTGCTCCAACTTGCCCGACGCTTCCTTGACACCAATCACGTTGCGGCAGTCCCTTGCTATCCTGAGGCAGGTCTGAGCCGTCATATTGGCCCCGGTCCTACCCGGTACGTTGTAAAGAATCACGGGTTTGTCCAGCGCTTCCGACACGGCCGAGAAGTAGCGGTACATACCTTCCTGCGTGGGCTTGTTATAAAAGGGTACGACAACCAGGTAAGCGTCGAAAAGTCCTTTGTCCAGCACCTCGGCGTTTGCGAGCGTCGCCTCCACCGAATTGGAGCCGCACCCGGCGATTATGGGAAGTCTCGAACCGTCCGGACGGACAGCGTTCCGGTAAGTGAGCAGGAGGATCCTGCGTTTTTCGTCCACGGACAGGGTCGGGGTCTCGGCGGTGGTCGCCAGCGCAACGAGAAAATCGACGCCGCCTTCCGCCTGCCGGCGGACAAGCCGGGAGTATGCTTCATAATCGACCTCCCCGTTTTCCTTGAACGGAGTGACCAGCGCGGTTCCGCAACCTTTGAATTCCATCATTTCAGTATAAGTTCCTTGAACGTGTGCACTCCTTTCAGCCCGGCTGTCATCTCTGCGGCGACCACAGCCCCTTCGGCAAACCCTTCGCGGGAGAAGGCTTCGTGCGATATCTTTATCTTGTCAACTTCCGATTTGAATTTCACCACGTGGATGCCCGGCACCTCGCCCTCGCGGATTGAGGTGATGTCGGGCCTTGTTCCGAGGGAGGACTCCACGATCGAGGCCATTGTCTTTGCCGTGCCGCTCGGTGCATCCAATTTGTGGATATGGTGGGTTTCCTCTATGTGGGGGACGTAGCCGTGGCCTTTCAGCACCGCGGCGCTCTTTTCGATGGCGGCGAATACCGCGTTGACTCCTATCGAGAAGTTGGAGGAATATACGAGCGGGGTCCCCTGCTTCTCGAACTCGGCCACGACGGCTTCCCGTATGTCGTCCCACCCTGTCGTGCCCACCACGGCCGCCTTGAAATGCGCGGCAATGAATCTGTAATTGGACCTGAATGCTTCCGGGGTGGTAAAATCGATGCACACGCAGTCATGCGCCGTTTCCGGAGTTGTTTCCGTAATGTTTTCCGAAGCGGCGACCAGCTCGTGCCCGCGGGAGAGAAGAACGCCCTCCACCATATGGCCCATCTTGCCGTATCCGCTGATTATTATTTTCATAATGCCAGAATTATTTGAGAATGTCGTTCAGAACACCGCAAGCCGCTACGCCCGCGCCTTCCCCGGCTCCGCGGATGACCATCGGCGCGGTGAACTTGCGGCGGATCTCTATGACGTTTTCCGTCCCCGTTATCCTGTAGAAAGGGCTGTCGGAAGGCACGGGGACCAACTTGATTTCGGCCACGAATCCTCCCGGAGACCCGGAGTCCTTTCTCACGGAGGCTATGAAGCGCTGCCGGAAGCCTTTGGCCTGCAGATCCGCTTCCACCCCGGCAAGGTCCTGTTCCCTGCTCTCCACCATCTTGTAGAATTCGTCCAGTGAGCAGTCGAAAAGCCTCTGCGAAAACGCGGGAATGACCTTGACGTCTTCCCGTTCGAGCGGGATGCCGGCCTCCCTTGCAAGGATGAGAAGCTTTTTGAGGGCATCCTCCCCGCCCAGGTCGAAGCGCGGGTCTTTCTCCGTCAAGCCCTCTTCCTGCGCTTTTCTGAGCAGGGTTGCGAACGAGTCGCCGGTATGGCTTTCGTGTTCGCTCAGTATCCTGTTCAGCGTGCAGGAGACGACAGCCTCTATGGATTCCGGTTCGTCTCCCGCCATTGCGCCCGCCAGGATGCTTTCAAGCACAGGCAGTGCTGTCCCGACGGTAGTGCTGTAGCGGAAGAAACAGCCGCTTTGGAGGGCCGCCTGTTTCATGGCGGCATACTCTACAAACGGGACTGCAAGGGACCGTCTGTTCGAGGAGACTATGTTGATGCCCGCTTCCAGCAGGGGCACGTAGAAGGCGTGGATGTCTTCGCTGTCGGTGCAGTCGGCGAATACGCTGTGCCGCGGAGCGGTTTGGAGAACCCGTTGTGCGAAATCGCGGGAGGACGAGATCTCCGCTATTCTGATATGGCGCCCGCTCTTGCGGGCCGCCCCCGATTCCACCAGCTTCCTGAGGGCATTGCCGACAGCTCCGTTCCCGGCAATGTACAGGTCGAGGGTCTTGGCCGCCTGAATTTCGAAGAACTCCCTGTGGATGGCCCGGCAAGCCTGTGTAAGTACGGCGTCGCGCACCTCCGCCCACACCAGCCCGTCTTTCTCCGTTCCAGTCTGCAGAGGGGCGATGCCCGCCGCCTTCAGGCAGGCTGATATTCTTGCGATTACGGCATCCGGCGCGGCGGGCCCCTCGAAACTCAGAAAAACGCGTTGGTTTCCGTTCTCCGAGGGCAGGTTGCTCACTCCTGTCCAGGCGCAGACATCAGGCCCCGGAGCATTGCCGATGACAGTCCCCGGGTCGGAAGGCTGGAAGGTGTCGCGGATGTTTATTTCTATCCCGGCGGCAAGCGCCGGGGCGATTGTCGGGGCATAGAGCACCTTGGCTCCGTGTTCGGCCATCTTCAGCGCAGAATCGTAGGAGAGCTTGGAGATGGTGGTGGCCGTGGGGACAATCTTCGGATTGCAGGTCATTATTCCGGGCACGTCCGTCCATATCTGGAACGAGAAAGCCTTCGCCGCCGCCGCGAAGATGGCCGCGCTGTAGTCGGAACCGCCCCTGCCGAGGGTGCAGACTTTCCCGTCCGCGCCCCTTGCGATGAATCCGGGCGCGACCACCATCTGTGCGGCGGCATTGGCCTTGAGAAAGGCGCGTATATTGTCCGTCGTGCGGGCCTCGTCCCCTTTGACGACGAGTTCCCTGGAGTCTGCCCAGGCGGTGGAATAGCCCTCACAGGACAACTTGCGCGCCAGGATTCTGGTGGAAAAAACCTCTCCGAAGGCGGGGGCCTCGGCGGCGGGCGCTTTGGTCATCCGGTCGAACAGCGAGAAGAACTCCGCCGCCGCGTCCGCCCGGTCCTCCCCGGTAAAGAGTCTTGAAATGATGTCGAGATGGCGCCGGCGGATTGACTCCAGCGCTTTTTTGTCCCCGGAAATCAGAGAGTCGGTGCATCCGCTTATGGCGGAACAGACAAGAATCACCCTGTCTTCACGCGCAACACCCTCCACGATGTCGAGTACCCCGGAAATCGCTGTTGCGTTCGCTACGGACGAACCGCCGAATTTCAGCACGTACATATCCCCGCTATCTGTAGTCCTCCCATTCGGGCATCGCCAGTTCCGAGAGGAATTCCTTCAGCTTCACCTCGTCGCGCGGACAAACCAGAAGTATGTCTTCGGTGTCGAGGACCATAAAGTCTTCCAATCCCTTGACCGCTATCAGCTTTCCGTCCTGATTGGAGTAGATGATGGACCGGCGGTCTTCGCGCAGCAGGGATTTTCCTGCCGTATGGACGGCATTCGAGTTGGCGTCGTGGCTGCACAGATATTCGTAGAAGGACTCCCAGTTGCCGATGTCCGCCCAACCGAACTCGGCGGGGAAGGTCATGACGTTCTCGGATTTTTCCATCACGGCATAGTCGAGCGAGATGCGGGTGACGTCCGTGTAGATTCGTTCCACGGCTTCGCGCTCCTTCGGTGAACCCAGTATCTCCATCCAGTTCTTCCAAAGGGAGGCAAGCGCCGGAGCGTGACGCTTTATCTCAGCGTGGAGAACGTCGGCGCGGCATACGAATATGCCGGAGTTCCACAAGAATTCGCCGGTCTTCAGGAACACTTCCGCCAGGGCCTTGTCCGGCTTCTCCGTGAAGGTCTTGACCTTTATCGGGGTGCCGGGGCGGATCTCGTCGCCTGCCTGGATGTATCCGAAATTGCTGTCCGGTCTTGTCGGCACTATGCCTATCGTTACAATCGAATCGCTGCCGGCGGCGTAGTCGAGGGCGGCGGACAATGTCTTGCGGTAGAGGGCGGCATCGTCTATGACCTGGTCGGCGGGAATGGCGCACATCACCGCTTCCGGGTCCCTCTTCAGTATCGAGAGGGCGGAGTAGGCGAGACAGGGCGCCGTGTTGCGGTTGTAAGGCTCCAGGATGAGATTCCTAATGTCCAGTTCCGGGATGTGCTCCAGCACGAGATCCTTGTACCGTTCGAGCGTGACGACCAGGATGTTCTCGTCGCTGACCACGCCTTTCACCCTCTCATAGGCCAGTCGCAGGAAGGACTTGCCCGACTGGGAGAAGTTCAGGAACTGTTTCGGCTTCGATGCGCGGCTCAGGGGCCAGAATCTCGAGCCGATGCCTCCGGCCATAATCACGCAGTAATAGTGCTTGTTCATAATCTCATACATAAATTGGTGTGAATGCGCCGGGATAATAATTCAATTCCCTTCCGCCTCCGGCGAACCCCACCGTGATAACGTCAAAAAATATTTCAATGTCCCCGGGAAGGCCCTTTCTGCTTGCCGAGTGAAGGAAACGCTCCGCCGCCAGCACGAGACTGCGGCGCTTGGCCGCGGTGATGTTGTCTTCAGGCGCGGCGGCCGAAGGGACGTTCCTGCTCTTCACCTCTACAAAATGCAGGCCATCTTCCGCAAGGGTGATTATGTCAATCTCATACCTGCCGTTCCGCCAGTTCCTTTCAAGTATGGTATGGCCCGTTCCCGCAAGGTATTCCGCCGCCTCGTCTTCTCCCCGTCTTCCCAAAAGTTGTCTTGAAGTTTTCATAGTTCAAAGTTCTGTCAGAAGGTCACCGTTGTCACTCCCGTCCCTCCGTGGCGTATGTCCTCGTCGGCCACCGAACTTATGCCGGGTATGGTCCGAAGGTATTTCTGTATTTCTTCCCGGAGGACTCCGGTGCCTTTGCCGTGGATGATTCTTACCGATCCCATATTGAGCATTATGGCGTCGTCGATATAGTGCATCACGCTGGTGAGCGCTTCGTCCAGCCGCTGGCCCCGCAGGTCGATCTCCGGCGAGAACCGGAGCTTGCGTTCGGTGAGGTTGCTGTCAACCCTGGACACGAAGGTCGGGCTTGTCCGGACGGCATCGCGGTATTCGGCCGAGGAAATCCGTTCGACCCTGTCCGCAGAGATGGTGGTGGAGATGTTGCCGACGGCGACGGTGATGTTCTTCGCCCCGGTCTTGATGACCTCCCCGACCATTCCTCCCTCTTTTATACGTATCTTTTCGCCGACCATCAGCGGCTCCTGCGGGCGTTTCGCCACCTTTTCGGACTTCTCCTTCGCTTTCTCCAGAGCAGCCACAAAGCCGCGGAGGTCTTCGCGGGCGGCCTTCGTGCGTTGTTTTTCCGCCCCGGATTCGCGGATTTCGCGGATTGTTTTCTCGACCTTGCTGCCGGCGGCCCGCACTATGCGTTCCGCTTCTTCCCGCGCGTTTGCAAGTATAAGCTCGCGCTGCTCCTTTATCGCGTCAAGTTCCTTCTGGTAGCGTTCCGTCAGGGCTTCCAGGCTCTGGTCCGCACTTCTTACCTTTTTCAGCTTTTCGTCCAGCGACTGTCTTCCCCGCGCGATCTCGCGCAGATTGCGTTCTATGTCCACATAGTTTCTGCCGGCCCTTTTTTCCGCATCCGCGACAATCTGTTCCGGCAGGTCGAGTTTGCGTGCAAGTTCGAACGCAAAGGAACTTCCGGGCAGTCCGGGCTCCATCCTGAACAGAGGCTCCAATTTTTCGGAGTCGAACGTCATTGCACCGTTCACGACGCCCGTGTTCTCACCCGAAGCATAGAGCTTGAGGTTGGTATAGTGGGTGGTTATCACTCCGTAAACGCCGCGCCTGTCAAGTTCCGCGAGGATGGATTCGGCGATTGCGCCGCCGGCGGCCGGTTCCGTGCCGGAGCCGAACTCGTCAATCAATATCAGGGAGTCGGGCCCCGCTTTCGCGAGCATTTCCTTCATGTCGGTCAGGAAGGAACTGTAGGTGCTCAGGTCATTGTCGAGGGACTGGTCGTCGCCGATGCTTACCAGTATGCGCTCGAATACCGGCAGTTCCGAACTTTCCGACGTAGGGATGAGAAGCCCCCACTGGAACATATATTGGAGCAGCCCCGCCGTTTTCAGGCATACGGACTTTCCGCCTGCGTTGGGCCCGGAAATAAGAAGGATGCTCTTGCCGGGGGACAGCGAAAGCGAGAGGGGGACAATCGCCTTGCCGTCGCGTTTCAAGGCCTGCTCCAACAGGGGGTGGCGGGCTTTGCGCAGATTGAGCCGGCCGTCCTCCGATATGACCGGCATCCCAGCCGTCATATCGGCCCCGACCCGGGCTTTCGCCATTATGAAGTCAATTTCGCCCACAACCCTGGCGCTCTCCAGCAGATCTGGCACGTAAGGCCTGAGAAATTCGCTGAATTCGAACAATATGCGGGCAATCTCACGGGCTTCGTCAAAACGCAGCTCCACTATGTCATTCTCGAGTTCTATGATCTCGGCCGGCTCCACGAAACTGGTCTTCCCCGTGGCCGACTCGTCATATACGAAGCCTTGAATCCTGCGTTTGAGAGCGGTCGATACCGGGATCAGGAACTTGCCGTCGCGGACGGCAACCGCCGCGTCGTCCGCCGCTATGCCGTCGGCCTGGGCTTGACGGAGAATTGCCGCAGCCCTTTTGGATATCGCGCCTTCCTTGTCGCGCAGGGACTTCCGGATGGAAAACAGCTCCTCGGAGGCGCTGTCCCTGATTTCTCCGAACTTGTCCACGACCAGGTCAATCCGGCGGACAATCTCGGGGAAACAGGCTATCCCTTTTGACAGGGCCTCGAGCTCCGGGTAGGTCCCCGGCCTTGAGTGATTCGAGAAGAATGCGGCAATCTTGCGGGACGTGTCCAGGATAGTCCTGAGTTTGCCCAGGCCGGTCGCGTCAATCGAACTTCCGTCCTTCAGCAGCGGCTCCAGAAATGGAATGGAGTCGATATAGCCTGCCGTGGGGAACGCTTCCTCGAACATCAGGACAAGCCGCATCTCGTCTGTCAACAGAAGCCTGCGGCGTATTGTCTCCGGCTCGGTGCAGAAATCCTCCTCTTCAACCCTGGATACGGCATATCCCGTCATACACCTCGCGGCGACGGCGGCTCTCACCCGGTCGAAGCCGAGCTTGCTTTCCAGTCTCTTATCTTCTCTGCTGCTCACCTGAAACAAGTAATTTCAATGCTGTCTCGCTCTTGACTTCCGTGATTGTGCCGTGGCTGGCGAAAGATATCTTCCCGGTCTGCTCGGACACGATGACAATCCCGGCATCGCATTTCTCCGACAGGCCGACCGCCGCCTTGTGGCGCATCCCGAAACTTGCCGGAAGGTCGTGCCTCTCGGAAATGGGGAGGGTGCAGCGTGCCGCAACGATGCGGTTCCCCCCTATGATCATCGCTCCGTCGTGGAGCGGGGAATTCTTGAAGAAGATGTTCTCTATGAGACGGCAGCGGATTTCCGCGTCAATGGTGTCTCCCGTGGAGATGATGTCCTCGAGCGGTTCCTTGCGGCGCAGGACAATCAGTGCCCCGGTCTTGGTCTCTCCCATCTCCATACAGGCCCGGGCAATCTCCGAAACGGCCGCATTGTCCACGCCGCCCGACGCCTGACCGGGGAGAATCTTCCCCAGCAGGCCGTTGGCTGTCCCAGCGGAACGGCCGAGGCTGTAGAGGAAACGGCGGATTTCCGGTTGGAAGATAACGATTATGGCAATGGCTCCGACGTCGAGGACGGCCCCCAGAAGAGAGGAAATCATCTTCATGTTAAGCGCCCTGGCCAGAATGTTTGCAACCAGCACAAGGATAATGGCGATGAAGATGTTCATCCCGGCGGTGCCTTTCATCCAGCGGAAGAAAATGAAAAGTATGACGGCCACGATGACGATGTCCAGCACGTCTATCGGGGACAGATGTAGAAAACCGAAAATATCCAGAACCATAGTTTTGCAAGTTATCTAAAATTCCGGCAACCAGCAAAAATAACCGACATCTTTGTTGTATCTTTGCCGTCGGGTGGAAGTCACCCTTCAAACTGATGCCATTGTTATGATCAAGAAGATTCTCAACTCCGGGAGAATGCTCCCGATGATGGTCGTGGCGTTTCTGGCCACCGGAGCCTGCACGGATTCGGGACTTGCAGACTTTGTGGATACGACGGTGGGCGTGGTCGATGACCGTTCGAGCAACTGCGTCATCGGCCCGATGTTGCCGTACGGCAGTATAAACCCCTCTCCCCAGACGAGGGAAGGAGGCCCCGACGGCTATGATCCGGGACAGCCGATAGACGGGTTCGCCCAGCTTCACGTCAGCGGAACCGGCTGGGGTTCCTACGGCCATTTTCTGATTCAGCCGCAGACGGGGTCGCTGTCTGTCATCCCGGGAACACATTCGTCCCCGCACTCGGATGACGTGGCGTTGCCTTACCTTTATGCGACCACGCTGGACCGGTATGGAATTCGGGTTGAGGTGGCGCCGGCGCATTACAGCGCCGTTTACCGGTTCACTTTCCCCCGTTGCGATTCCTCGTCCGTGGTTTTCGACGCCTCGCAGAGCATCGCCGGAGATATCGCCGCCTATATGGGCAAGCGCCTTTTGGGGAACGAGGTGTTCGTGGACCCGGACGGCGGGGTGAGGATGATGATAAACATAGAGGCGGGCTGGCCCGAAGGCCCGTACAAGCTGTATGTGGCGGCACATATGGACAGGAAGCCCGAGGGGTACGGGGTGTGGGAGGACGGACGTATTGCGCCGGGGGAGACGTCTCTGGTCTGCGATACGGTTACCACCGCCCACCGGGGCGCATATTTCACTTTCCCCACTTCCGAGGGCGAGCAGGTTCACCTCAAGCTGGCGATATCCTTTGTGGGGTATGAAAAGGCGGAGGAGTTGCTGGCATCCGAGATTCGGGGATGGGATTTCGACGGTGTCGCGCAGCGGGGCAGAAGAGTCTGGAACGAGAAATTGGCCGCCGTGAAGCTGGACGAGGTGTCGGATTCGGCGAAGACCGTGTTCTATTCGGCCCTTTACCGGGTGTTCACTTTCGCGCGGGACAGGTCCCTGGACAGAGGCGGGCTTGATGCCGGACAGCCTCTCTGGGATGACAATTATGCGTACTGGGATACGTTCAGGACCCTGTTCCCCCTTCTGGCGCTGATTGACGGGGAGGCGGTTGCGGGGAATATCCTCTCCATGGCGGACCGTTTCGGAAAGGAAGGCTGCGTGTATGACGGCTTCATAGCCGGCAGGGAGCGCAGGATGGACCAGGGCGGCAACGACGTGGACTGCGTGATAGCGGATGCCTTCCTCAAGGGAGTGGAGGGTGTTGACTGGGAGAGGGCGTATGCAATAGTGCGCAACAATGCCGAGAACAGGCGTATCGGCTACGGCAGCGGCGACCCGGATGACGGCGGCCCCCATACCAGATACCGTGAACTGGGGTATATCCCTACGTGCAATATGAGTTCTTCGCAGACTCTCGAGTTTGCATATAACGACTATTGCGCCGGCCTTATGGCGCAGCGTCTGGGTCGCGCGGCGGATGCGGAGAAGTATCTTGAGCGCAGCCACGGGTGGACGGCCCTGTGGAATCCGGATTTGAGTGACGGGAAGTACCGGGGATTCATAGACGCGGCGGATGCGGACGGCAAGTTCGCGTCCATCGAACCGGACAAATACGGGGGTTCTTGGATATCACCGTTTTATGAGGGGTCTTCGTGGACGTACAGTTATTTTGTCCCCCACGATTTCGACAGGCTCATAGCCCTGATGGGCGGGCCGGAGGCATTCGTTGAAAGGCTTGACTGCGGATTCAGGGAGAAGAAGGTGAAGTACGACAACGAGCCCGGGCTGCTTGCGTCCAGAGCCTTCGTCCATGCGGGACGTCCGGACTTGAGTTCGTATTGGGTCCATCAGTCCATGCGGAACGGTTTTGACCTCAAGGGGTATCCCGGCAACGAGGACACCGGGGCGATGGGATCCTGGTATGTGTTCTGCAATCTGGGCCTTTGCCCCAACGCCGGGCAGGATTTCTACTACCTCAACGCTCCGATGGTAAGCGGGGCGCTGCTCAGGCTGTCCCGGGGCGGCAAGTTGAAGATAAAGGCCAATGCCGCACCGGAGAACGTATACATCAAGTCGTTGAAAGTAAACGGGAAGCAGTGGGAGTCGGCGATTCTTCCGCATTCGGAGATAGCTTCCGGCGGTATTCTTGAGTTTGAACTCGGCCCGGAGCCTACGGATTTCGGCAGGTCCGGCGAGTAGTTTTTTAGTGAACGCCGGACGGCCGGACGGAAGCCGGCTTTCAACGTATTGCGGAAAGGGTATTGCAAAATGAAAAATTATTGCTACCTTTGTCGCCCCGCAAATTTGCGGGGATTTATAAACAATTAATTAACAAACCAATGCCTGGATTAATTGGAAAGAAAATCGGAATGACTTCCGTTTTCGGTGCCGATGGCAAGAATATGCCATGCACCGTTATCGAGGCTGGTCCGTGCGTTGTTACGCAGATTCGTACAGTTGAAAAAGATGGTTATGCCGCTGTACAGCTTGCCTATGACGAAACGACAGAAAAGCACGCCAGCGCGCCTCTTATGGGGCATTTCAAAAAGGCAGGAACCACTCCCAGGAAGAAACTCGCCGAGTTTGCGGCGGATTTCGAGGGAGAGCTTAAGTTAGGTGACGTTCTCACCGTGGCCGACGTTCTGAAAGAGGGCGTGGCTTACGTGGATGTCATCGGTACTTCGAAAGGTAAGGGTTTCCAGGGCGTTGTTCACCGTTACGGGTTCGCCGGAGTCGGCGGAGTCACCCACGGTCAGCACAACCGCCTTCGTCACCCCGGTTCGATGGGTGCGTCTTCGTGGCCTTCCCGCGTATTCCCCGGAATGCGTATGGCGGGACATATGGGAGGCGACCGCGTGAAGGTGTTCAACCTTCAGGTCATCAAGGTTATCCCCGAGAACAATCTCATCGTTGTCAAGGGTTCCGTTCCCGGAGCCAAGGGTTCTTATTTAATGGTGGAGGTATAGCGCTATGAAACTTCCTGTATTGAAAATAGACGGTACGGAGTCCGGCAAGGTCGTGACTCTCGACGAAAGGGTGTTCGGCGTGACCCCCAATGACCACGCGATTTATCTCGACGTGGTGCAGTACCTTGCAAATCAGCGTCAGGGTACCGCCAAGACCAAGGACCGCAGCGAGGTTGCCTACAGTACCAAGAAGCTCGGTCGCCAGAAAGGCGGCGGCGGTGCGCGTCACGGCGCTCTCAAGGCCGGTATCTTCGTGGGTGGAGGCAATATCCACGGCCCGAAGCCGCGCTGCTACTGGCATAAGCTCAACAAGAAGGTGAAGTCGCTCGCCCGCGTTTCCGCCCTGTCCTACAAGGCCGCGGAGAAGGCGATCACTTTCGTGGAGCCGTTCGCTTTCGAAGCTCCCAGGACGAAGGATCTCCTTTCGGTTGTCGCCGCTCTCAAGGTGGCCCCCCGCAAGGTTCTCTTCGTTCTTCCGGAGAATTCCGACAATATCTATCTTTCATCCCGCAATCTTCCCGAGGTGAATGTCATTACAGTCAACGAGATCAACACGTACGCGATTATGAACGCGAACTCTCTGGTCATCATCGACGGCGTCCAGGACATTCTCTCCGAAAGGGTGCGTTAAAAAGAACTTGAGATGGGAATAATAATTAAGCCAATAGTTACGGAGAAGTTGACGGCCCAGGGCGAAAAGTTGGGCCGGTATGGCTTTGTCGTGGAGCGCAAGGCCAACAAACTTCAGATAAAGGAGGCGGTGGAGAAGATGTATGGTGTCTCCGTCGCAGACGTGAATACGGTCAATTATCACGGCAAGAAGAAGGCCCGTTATACCAAGGCGGGCATTCTGCGCGGCCGTGCGAATCACTTCAAGAAGGCATACATAACCCTTGCAGGTGAGGATAAGATTGATTTCTACAGCAATATCTAGGAGGGTTGAGAAATGGCAGTAAAGAAATACAAGCCGGTTACTCCCGGTCAAAGGAACAAGGTTATCAGCGCATTTGCCGAGATAACCGCCAAGAAACCCCAGAAATCATTGCTTGAGCCCCTCAAGCGCACCGGCGGCCGCAACAACACCGGCCAGATGACGATGCGCTACATAGGCGGTGGTCACAAGAAGATGTATCGTGTCATCGACTTCCTCCGCACGAAGGACGAGTGCACGGCCAAGGTGCTTACAATCGAGTATGACCCGAACCGCAGCGCGCGTATCGCCCTTGTGCAGTATGAGGACGGGGAGAAGCGCTATATCATCGCGCCCGCCGGCCTCGAAGTGGGACAGACCGTAGCTTCCGGCCCGGGAGTCGCTCCCGAAGTCGGCAACGCTCTTCCTTTGGGTGAAATTCCTGTAGGTACGAACGTACACAATATCGAACTCCGTCCCGGACAGGGAGCGGCGATGGCCCGTTCGGCGGGCGCTTTCGCACAGCTCGCCGCCCGTGAGGGCAACCACGCCATCCTGCGTCTTCCTTCGGGAGAGACACGTATGGTGCTTGTTTCCTGCCGCGCAACGGTGGGCGTTGTCTCCAACGGAGATCACAATCTTGAATCTTATGGTAAGGCCGGACGCTCACGCTGGCTCGGACGTCGCCCCCACAACCGCGGTGTCGTTATGAACCCGGTTGACCACCCTATGGGCGGTGGTGAAGGCCGTGCTTCCGGTGGTCATCCCCGCTCACGCAAGGGTATGCCCGCCAAGGGTTACAAGACCCGTAATCCGAAGGCTTCTTCCAATAAGTTCATAATTGAAAGAAGAAAGAAATAACAAGGAATAAAACTTAGAGATTATGAGTCGTTCACTTAGAAAAGGTCCATATATCCAGGAATCCCTGGAGAAGAAGATTCTTGCTATGAATGAAGGTAGCAGGAAGAAGGAGGTGGTCAAGACCTGGTCACGCGCCAGTATGATCTCTCCTGACTTCATCGGCCATACGATCGCAGTTCATAACGGAAACAAGTTTATTCCCGTGTATGTAACTGAGCAGATGGTCGGCCACAAGCTCGGCGAATTTGCGCCGACACGTACGTTCAAAGGCCACTCAGGCAATAACAAATAACAGGAGACTAGACAATGGGAGCTCGTAAAAGACTTATGGCCGAAAGGTTCAAGGAATCAAAGAAGGCCACGGCGATAGCAAAGCTTAATGATGTGCCTACGTCTCCGCGCAAGATGCGTCTTGTTGCAGACACCGTGAGAGGCGTTGAGGTAAACCGCGCGCTCGACCTGCTTCATTTTTCGAAGAGGGAGGCGTCGATCCGTCTGGAGAAGCTTCTCCGCAGCGCGATAGCCAACTGGGAGGCGAAGAATCCCGACAGTGCCAAGGAACTTGACAACGGCAACGTCATCGTCAAGACCATAATGGTCGGCGAAGGACGCACGCTGAAGCGTATCCGCCCGTGCCCTCAGGGCCGTGCGGGCCGCATCCGCAAGCGCTCCAACCACGTTACCGTAGTTCTTGATGTAAAACAACCGGTGGAGAACAAATAATATGGGACAGAAAACAAATCCAATCAGCAACCGTATCGGTATCACCCGTGGTTGGGACTCCAACTGGTGCGGTGGCAACTATGCAGAGAAGATAGCCGAGGACTTTGAGATCCGCAAGTATCTCACCTCCCGTCTTGCAAAGGCCAGCCTCAGCAGGATTATCATCGAAAGGACGCTGAAGCTCATCACGGTCACGATTTATGCCGCACGCCCCGGATTCATCATCGGGAAAGGCGGACAGGAAGTCGACAAACTCAAGGAGGAGCTTAAGAAGGTCACGAAGAAGGACGTTCAGATAAACATCTTCGAGGTCAAGCGCCCCGAGGTTGACGCCCATATAGTGGCCGATTCGATAGCCCGTCAGATCGAGGGCCGTGTCAGCTACCGCAGAGCCATCAAGATGGCCGTCGCCAACACCATGCGTGTGGGCGCCGAGGGTATCAAGATTCAGATAAGCGGTCGTGTCGGCGGCGCCGAAATGGCCCGCAACGAGATGTTCAAGGAAGGGCGTACGCCTCTCCATACGTTCCGTGCCGATATCGACTACGCTCTTGCCGTGGCGAACACCAAGGTAGGCGCCCTCGGTATCAAGGTCTGGATATGCAACGGCGAGAAGTACGGCAAGCAGGATCTCACGCCTGCCGCCGGCATAGCCGCCAATGCACAGGCTGCCGGAGCAGGACGTCCTCGCGGAGACCGTGGCGGACGTCGTGGCGGCAGGGACCGCGGAGGACGCCGGGAGAACAGGTAAAAGCCGTTCCCGGTCTTTAAAAAGCAGGAGAGGGTGATTATAATGACTTAGTCATCCTCTTCTTGTTTCATACCGGCCGGAAGATTCCGGTCGCCGGTATTCAAGTGACGGAGACGTGGGTACAAACAAGGACATACTACTGGGAAAATTGCGCGACGGGGAGGCGCTGCCGTCCGGAGGGCAGATCAAGTTGACTTTTCTTCTCGCCGTCCCCGCCATCTTCGCGCAGCTGGCAATGTGCCTGATGAGTTTCATCGACGCGGCGATGGTGGGCAGGCTCGGCAGCGCCCCCGCCGCCGCCATAGGTATTGTCAGCACGGCCACCTGGCTGTTCGGAAGCCTTTGCTATGCGAACAGTTCCGGTTTCAGCGTGCAGATTGCCCATCGTTGCGGGGCCCACGACTTCGGGGAAGCCGGGACAATTTTCCGTGAAGGTTTGTTCTTCACCTTCCTTGCCGGGCTGATTCTGGGTGGGACGGCTTTCGCGATAGGCGGGCCCCTGCCTGTATGGCTTGGCGGTGGAGAAGACATAGTGGAGGACGCTTCGGGCTATTTCCGCATCTATGCGGCGTTCCTTCCCATATTCCAGATTGCAGTATTCTGCGAGGCGAGTCTTATCGCCAGCGGAAATTTGAAATTCCCGAGCATTGTCAGCATGCTGATGTGCCTGCTGGACGTGGGATTCAACTATATTTTCATTTTCCTTCTTGATATGGGGGTGGAAGGCGCCGCAATCGGCACCGGGCTCTCGGAGCTGTGTGCGGCGGCGGCCCTTCTGTTTTACGCGCTCAGGTCAAGTGCGGAGCTTGGAGGCCGTCGGGGGCGGATCAGGCCTTTCCGTGACGGGAGGCGTTCCCTGCGGGCCGCCGCCGGCATCTCCTGGCCCCTGTGGATTCAAAACATAGTTACCCGTGGGGCTCACGTGGCTGCAACGGCGCTTGTGGCGCCACTCGGGACGATAGCAATCGCAGCCAATTCCTTCGCCATCATCGCCGAGGGGTTCTGCTACCTGCCCGGTTTCGGAATGCAGGACGCGGCCACCACTCTTGTGGGGCAGAGTCTGGGCGCGGGCAGGAAGAATCTGGCCCGGCGGTTTGCCTGGATTACGATTTGCGCCGGCGCGGTGATGATGTCCTGCCTTGCAGTGCTGATGTGGGCTTTCGCTCCCCAGATTATGGGATTGATGAGCCGCGACCCGCAGGTGGTGGCACTTGGGGCGGAATGTCTGCGCATCGAGGCCTGGGCGGAAATGTTCTTCGCCGTGGGCATAGTCGGCAACGGCTGTTGCGTGGGTGCGGGGGACACTCTTGTCCCTTCGGTTGTAAACGTCGGGTGCATGTGGCTTGTCAGAATCGGGCTGGCCTCTCTGCTCATTCCGCATTTCGGTCTTCAGGGCTATTGGATTGCGATGGCCGTCGAGCTTTCGGTCAGGGGACTGATTTTCGCCGCCCGGATACGCGGAGACAAGTGGATGAAAACAAACTTATTGTTATCTTTGGATGTTGAAAAGCGGCGGTGAAGTGAAAACCAGGCTTATATTTTTCAGTCCGGTAGTGTTCCTTGCGGTATATCTCGGGGGAGCATTGCTGTTCGGTGATTTCGCCCGGGTACCGGTGTCCGTCGCCTTCCTGTCCTCCGTCATCTACGGTTTTGCCGTGGCCGGCGGCTCTGTCCGCGAGCGCTTGAAGGCTTTTGCCAAAGGGACTGTTGACCGGAACATCCTGATGATAATTGCGATTTTCATGCTTGCCGGCGCATTCTCCGAGACGGCAAAGGGGATGGGGGCCATTGAGGCCACGGTCAATCTGATTCTCAACCAGGCTCCCGCGAATATGGTGCTTCTGGGCCTTTTTATGGCTTCCTGTATCGTGTCGATGGCTTTGGGTACAAGTATCGGCACAATCGTGTCCCTTGCGCCCATAGCGGGAGGTATCGCGCAGCAGGGCGGCGGCTCGATAGCATTCGTGGCCGCCGTGATAGTGGGCGGAGCCCTTTTCGGGGACAACCTTTCTTTCATTTCGGACACCACCATCGCTGCGACACGGCTTCTCGGCTGCAATATGCGGGACAAGTTCTTCGCCAACCTGCGCATTGTGACTCCGGCTTTTGTCGTGGTCGTGGCCATATATCTTATTGTGGGTATTTGTTCCCATCCGATTGACATAGCGGACAGGCCTGTCGAACTGATAAGGGCCATACCGTATTTCCTGTTGCTGTTGCTGGCTTTCTGCGGGCTGCGGGTCATGCAGTTGCTGCCGGTAGGGATAATTTCCGCTGCCGTAATCGGCTTGGCGACAAAGTCTTTCAGCGGAGTGGAATGTCTGGGGATGATGGGTAAGGGCACCCTCAATATGTGGGAGATATCGGTCATTACGATGATGGCCGGAGGCCTTATGGGCCTTATCCGCAGCGGAGGCGGTTTCGAAGCCGCCATAGAATCCCTGACGAGCAGGGTGAAGGGCGCGAGGGGCGGGGAGTTCAGCATAGCGGCGATGGTGTGCGCCGTCGACCTGTGTACGGCGAACAACACCATTTCGATTCTTACTACGGGCGGCATAGCGCGGGAAATTTCCGCGAAGTTCAATATCGATCCCCGGCGCACGGCCAGCCTCCTGGATACGTTTTCGTGCTTCATGCAGGGCCTTCTCCCTTACGGTAGCCAGATTCTCATTGCGGCGCAGCTTGTCGGCTGCGCACCGTTCGAGCTTGTTCCGTATTTATATTATCCTTATCTTATCGGCATAAGCGCCCTGCTTTCCATAGTGTTCCGCCGCGAAAAAAGATGAAGACGTCGCTCTCTCCCGCAGAAATCTCCCTTCTGCCCCACTCTCCCGGGGTGTATCGGTATTATGATGCGGAAGGAACCGTGATTTATGTGGGCAAGGCCAAGGACCTCCACAAGAGGGTGGCCCAGTATTTCGTGGCCCCGGAAAGACTCAATGCAAAGACCAGGGTACTTGTATCCAGAATCGACTCGATACAATACTCCGTTGTCGATTCGGAGTCGGATGCGTTGCTGCTGGAGAACAACCTCATCAAGCAGTTCAAGCCGCGCTATAACATCCTCCTCAAGGATTCGAAGACATATCCCTGGATTTGTGTCACTTCGGAGCCGTTCCCGCGCGTTTTCCTCACGAGGAGGGTGGACCGGAACGGCGCGGGGTATTTCGGGCCGTACAGTTCGGTGCTTCACGCCCGCCGGTTGCTGGAAGTTTTCAGGAGTGCGTACCCGATAAGGTCCTGCAAGCACAAAATCACGTCCGAGACAATTCTTCGCCACAAAAGCAGGCCCTGCCTGGACATGCACATAGGGCTTTGCCGGGGATGCTGCGTGGGAGGCGTGTCGCAGGAGGAGTACGGTGGCTGGATAGAGGACATAGTGAGGATACTCAAGGGCGGGACCGCAGAGATTATCGCGAAGAACCAGCGTGCCATGCAGGACGCTTCCGACGGGCTGGATTTTGAGACTGCGCAGGTTTGCAAGGAAAGGATTGCGGCCCTTCAGCAGCATTATTCCAGGTCGGTCGTTTCTTCGGCCAGGGACATCTTCGCCGACGTGTTCGCGCTGGAGTTTGACGGGATGGAGGCTTTCGGCAATTTCCTCCGCGTCAAGGCCGGTGCAGTCGTACAGTCGCTTAACCTGGGATTCAGGATGGCGATAGAAGAGACACGCGAGTCGGTCCTCAGCGCTTTCCTTGCCGAAATAGAGTCCAAATTCGGCGAATTGCAGCCGACGGTCATAGTCCCCTTCCTCCCCGACGTGGAGATTGAGGGGGTGAATTTCCGTATGCCGGTACGCGGTGAGAAGCTGGAGTTGCTCGAGTTGAGCGCCAAGAATGCCAGGGAGGCCCGCCTCGGGGCGCTCAAGCAGAGGGAGCACAGCAATCCGGACGAATTCTATGCGGGGGTTCTTGAGGATCTGCGCAAGGCTCTCGGAATGGAAGTTCTTCCCGAGCATATGGAGTGTTTCGACAATTCGAACATTCAGGGAACCAATCCGGTCGGTGCCTGCGTCGTGTTCCGTGGAGGCCGTCCGTCGAAGGGCGAATACAGAAAGTTCAAGATAAGGACGGTGGTCGGGGCGAACGACTATGCCACTATGAAGGAGGTGGTCAACCGAAGGTACTCGAGAATGTTGGAGGAGGCTCCGGACGACCTGCCCCAACTGGTTGTGATAGACGGGGGCAAGGGGCAGCTTTCAATGGCCTACGAAGCCCTTTTCGAACTCGGATTGACCGACAGGCTGACGGTTGTGGGCCTGGCCGAACGGTTCGAGGAGGTGGTGAGGGTGGGAGACCCGTATCCGCTCTTCATTGACCGCAATTCCCGGGCGCTGAAAGTTCTGCAGCATATAAGGGACGAGGCGCACCGGTTCGGGATAACGTTCCACCGCGACCTGCGCAGCAAGGAGCAGGTGCGTTCGGCGCTGCGTTCCGTCAAGGGGGTGGGGGAGCAGACTGAACAGAGGATTCTTCTCCATTATGGCAGTGTGGCAAGGATGCTGGCCGCCGGGGAGAAGGATCTTGCGGGAGTTGTCGGCCCCGTACTTGCCGGCAGGATAATCGAAAAGCTAAACAACACAGAATGAACGACAGCAAATTCAACAGATGGTTCAACGTTTTTGTACTGGGCGGTATGGTTGCCTGTGTCATCATCGCGACTGTTCTCAAGTCGGGTTCCGGGCAGAGCAGCACGCTTCTTGCCATAGCGGCGGTCGGGGCCGTGGCCGGCGTCTTGAGTACCGTGCTGGCGGCCAACGGGAGCATCTGGAACTTCGCCTTCGGGATAACGGATATAATACTGTATTCGATTATCCTTTATAATAACGACCAGTTTGCCCAGTTGGGGCTTCATCTTCTCTATATGTTTCCCATGGAGGTGGTCGGATTCTTCAAGTGGCGCAGGATAGGGCTGCGGAAGAACAAGGTCAAGGCCCGCAGGCTCCCGCGCCGGTACTGGATTCCGGTGGTGTTGCTTTTCCTCGTGGTGTTCGCCGCCTGTACTGTGCTGTCGGGGTTCCTGCTGCGCTGGAAGGGCGCCGGGGTCATCCCCGTGAAGCTGATTCTCGACGGGGCGATTGCCGCGGCGAACATCGTGGCACTGGTGCTTATGGCGGGGGCATATATGGAGCAATGGTACCTTTGGATGACGGTGAACGTGTGCTCCATAGTGCTTTGGGCCATCACGCCGATGTTCAATCCGGATGCCGGCTATGCGGTGGTTCCGCTCATCAAGTACATATTCTATTTCATCAACGGTCTGAACGGTATCCGCATATGGTGGGGATTGAGCCGGACGGAATAGGGAGGAAGTTTGCAAAATTGTAGAAAAATCCGTTAATTTGCAGACCGATTCATGGTATGTAATTATAAACCAAATCAGATTCTTATGGAATACGCAGAAATTGCAAAGAAAGTTAAGGCGATAATCGTTGACAAGCTTGGCGTCAAGGAGACCGAAGTCACGGAAACGGCCAGCTTCACAAATGACCTGGGGGCGGACTCCCTCGACACCGTGGAGCTCCTTATGGAGTTCGAGAAGGTTTTCGGAATCAAGATTCCCGATGAGGAGACGGCTACGATTGCCACCGTCAAGGACGCTGTTGACAAGGTCAACGAGAAGCTCAACGCCTGACAACAATAACCGAAAAGACGCCGGTGTCCCATAAAGGATGCCGGCGTCTTTTTCTTTCTCCCGCAACTATTCTTTAGGAATTGCGAAGGTAAACGAGAACTTCGGCCTGCGCTTGACGTCGGGGTATCCCGGTCCGCAGAACTCCGCATTGTAGTAGCGGAAGATATCGAGTTTCACGTCCGTCGAAGTATAGGTCTGGCCGCTGGCGTACTGGGCCATCATCATATACGTGTAGTAGTTGGAATAGGAATTGCCCGAATAACCGCCCCCGCCGTACATATTGTTGTAGTAGCTCTGGTAGGCCAGATACTGGTAGTATTCCTGCATGTCCTCGTCTCCGGTTGTGGTTGTGGTAGTGGTCTCGTTTGCCATAAAAAGCATCCAGACGTCATAGTCGGTCTTGAGTTCGCTTTCGTCCAGGTTGATGAGCTGCTGGAGGTGATAGGTGATGTCGGGCGAATAAATCAGGGTGGACCGGTTGATGTCCCCCTGGTCGGCCTCCCCGTCGCTGGAGTCGGTAAGTCCCATATATGATACCGTTGTATCTGTCGAATGGACCCTGCGCGTGGGGCTCAGGCGCGCCGGGAACTTGTATGCGTCAGTGTAATCCTCCGGGAACACGAACGGCAGCGTCAGGGTGGCCCTGAGGATAACGGTGCGGGACAGGACGTCGGCGAGTTCCTCGGGGGTCAGCGCTTCCTTCCTGTGTGCGGCTATTGTGTCCTTTATGGCGCTGAGGGCGGTCTGTCTGAGGAAGGAGGCCGGGATGACGGGCTTGTATCCGCCGCCGCCTTCGACGCGGAACGTCTCATAGTTGTCGTCAACGTTGACGTTTTCGCCACGGCGCTTTTCGTGCCCGGTGATATTGAGGCAGTATTGGGGATAACTGCCCGCGGTCCCGTAGCGGCAGAGCGAATCCACGCCGTTCATGTCCGTGGCCCCGAAGTAGAGGAACAGCGTCGTGTCCACGGCCGGGTTGCCCGGGTAGTCCGCGGTGAATTCGATTACGGCATAATTGCCGACCACATAACCCAGGTCGGAGTCGTACCCCAGCTGGAGATTGAAGGCGTTGAGCCTTCCGGCATTGCCCTGTGAGGGGTCTCTCGGCTCGATATATATGCCGGGAAGCGCCTCCGTGTAGCGGGTAAGGTCGTGGAACAGCGTCGTGTCCGCGCTGAGCGCATCCAGATATTTCTGGCCGAATCCGGTAGTCAGGTTGAATGCGAGGGAGTCGCGGCCGTTGAGAATGGGCGTCCCGATGCTTATGCTTTCAGTCCCGTGGGGGACATCCTCGTTGCAGTCGAAATCACGTGTCGGATCAAGCGCCTTCGTCATTTCCGTCACCTTGATGGCTTGAAGAAGATGGGACTGGCCCTTGTCCGCAAAGGAGATGGTGTCGGGGGCCGCTGCAAAATGGAAGCTCCGGCAGACAGGATTGGACCCCATATCCATAGAGCCCATCGGAATCAGGGTGACGCAACTGCTGCGGGTGGTAAGACCGAATTCTTCGTCCCGGATTGCGCCTACAACTATTCTTGTCTGCGAATATCCCGACAGGGAGTCGGTTACCGACAGTGTCAGCCGGTCAATCCCGACCTTGGTGGTATGGGCCGTATATTTCTGATAATCCGGCACAACGCTTACGCCCAAAGACGTGTCGACGTCAACACAACCGGCAAGCAGGGCGGCGCATCCCGCCGCAGTCAGCAGTTTTCCAACAACCTTCATCCTGAACCTACAGCAAATCATAAAAATCGTTGTACTCGTCGATGTAGCTCCCCGAAGCAAGGCTCTTTGCATTATATTTCATAACGCGCATACCCCTGTCCCGGCAGTAGTTCACCAGCAGCGGCGAAAGGTTGTCGCTTCCGAGTATGACACCGTCCGAGTACCGGGCGGCAGTTTTAGCAAGATTTATGCCAGTAGGATCTTCCAGAAGGGAAAGGTCCTTGCTTTCCACAGCTCCGAAAAGCGCCTTCTTCGCAAACTCCGGGGAGAACCGCGCCCCTTCCGGACAGTCGTCGTAAAGCGACAGGACAACCTTGCTTGACGTGAATATTGGGTCGTCCTTGTAGGCTTTCTTCAAATAGACAGGCACGAGATGGGAAATCCAGCCCTGGCAATGGATGATGTCGGGGGCCCAGCGGAGCTTCTTGACGGTCTCCATCACGCCACGGGCAAAGAAAATGGCCCGTTCGTCATTGTCTTCGAAGAACTTGCCGCTTTCGTCGCAGAAGGGCTGCTTGCGCTTGAAGTAGTCGTCATTGTCAATGAAATAGACCTGGATCCTTGCGGTCGGAATGGAGGCCACCTTGATGAGAAGCTGGCGGTCGACACCGTTGACCACAAGGTTCATTCCGCTGAGACGGATAACCTCGTGGAGCTGGTTCTTGCGCTCGTTGATACATCCGTAACGCGGCATGAACGAACGGATTTCCCGTCTCCTTTCCTGAACCCCCTGAGGAAGGAAGCGGCCTATTGCAGCCATCTCACTTTCAGGCAGGTAGGGAAGAATTTCCGCACTTACGAACAATATTTTCTTCGCGCTTTCACCCATATTCGCAAAGATAATATAATTTTTTCATTTTTTAATATTTGCTATCTTTGGGCCGGATTTGACAGAAACCATGTCCGCACAAAAGAAAAAACTTCTTCGCAGGCGTCTGGCCGGCGCTTATGCTTCCAGCCTGGTGAGCATTTCGCTGGTGCTTATGCTGGTCGGCATAGCCACTTTCCTCATCGCCAATGCCCGCAGCGTGGCCGATTATTTCAAGGAGAGTCTCCAGATATCGGTCATTATGGAACAGGAGGTCACCGAGGAGAAGGCCGGGGAGTTCAAGAACGACCTTGACGGCAGGCCGTTCATCAAGTCCACACGGCTGGTGACGAAGGAGGAGGGGACCGCCCAGATGAAGGAAATGCTCGGAGAGGATTTTCTCAGCGTGTTCGAGGCGTCCCCGATACCGATATCGATTGACATCCAGCTGAAGGCGGAGTATGTATCCCCCGACAGCGTGTCGATGGTGAAGGGTATGCTGGAGGAGTCTCCGCTGGTCGAGGAGGTGTCATATCAGCAATCGCTGGTGGAGGCGCTCAATTCCAATCTGGCGAAGATTTCGCTGGTGCTCGGAGTGTTCATCCTGCTGCTGCTGTTCATCTCCTTCGTGCTTATCGGCAATACGGTGAGGCTCGACGTTTTCGCCCGCCGGTTCACCATCCATACGATGCAGCTGGTCGGCGCCACCCGTTCGTTTGTCCGGGGACCGTTCCTCAAGAGGGCGGCAATCCAGGGGTTGGCCGCGGCGGTGCTGGCACTTGGCGTATTGGGCGGCCTGATAATGTTGCTGAACCGTTCCTTCGAGGAGCTTTTCGCCATATTCCAACCCAGAATCATAGCAATGTCCGCCGCAATCGTGGTGGTGACGGGGGTGATTGTGTGCGTGGCCTGTACCTTCTCGACGGTGTCGCGGCTCCTTTCCTTGAGTAAAGATGAATTATATGGATAAATCGGCTGTTACCCGCAAGGGTTTGAAACTTATGCTGGCAGGTCTTGTCGTGATTGTAGCCGGCAACATACTCCTTATGGGCGGCGGTGTCACGGACCCGTCGGAGTTCAATTATGCGATGTTCGACTGGCGGCGTCTGGTGGCGGCGCCGATTGTCATTCTCGCGGGCATAGTTGTTGAGGTTGTCGCCATAATGGGCGGCCGTCCGAAGACGGAGGAGTAGGAGTGGACTGGTGGCATGCGCTTCTTCTGGGGTTGGTCCAGGGCTTGACGGAGTTTCTTCCCGTCAGCAGCAGCGGCCATCTCGAGATCGGACGGAGGCTGTTGGGCGCCGGAGTCGCGGAAGACCTCGATTTTGAGATTGTGCTTCACTGCGCGACAGTCCTGGCGACGATTTTTGTTTTCAGGAAGCGCATTTGGGAACTTCTCAAGGGTTTTTTCAAGTTCGAATACAATGACCAGACCGATTATCTGCTCAAGATAATCGTGTCGATGATTCCCGTATTTGTGGCCGGGATGTTCTTCAGGGAGCGCATTGAGGCGCTTTTCTCCACCATTGAAGTCGTAGGGGCCGCATTGCTTGTGACCGCCGCGCTGCTTGTCCTTTCGGACATCATTGCCCCGAAGGTTGCGGAAAGGGGGAATGTTGCACGCGGAGGTATTTCCTGGTGGCAGGCGTTCGTGGTCGGGATAGGCCAGGCGCTTGCCGTGATTCCGGGCCTTTCGCGCAGCGGCACCACCATTGCGACGGGCCTGCTGTGCGGGGTTGACAGGAAGAGGATGGCCGAGTTCTCCTTCCTTATGGTACTTGTTCCGGTGTTGGGCGAGGCGTTTCTGGATCTGGTGGGCGGGGGATTGTCATCTTCCTCCACGGGGATTCTTCCTATGACTGTCGGTTTTGCCGCGGCATTCGTTTCCGGTATCTTCGCCTGCAGGGTGATGGTTGCCCTGGTCAGCCGGTCGCGGCTCGGCTGGTTCGGCCTTTATTGTGCCGCCGCAGGCGTGTTAGTTCTTCTGTTCCTATGACACGAAAAGGAGTATATTTTGTGGCCGACGTCCATCTCGGACTGCGTATGGGCGATCCGGATGAGAGGGAGAGGCGCTTCGTGGCTTTTCTTAAAGGTATCCCGCGCGACTCCCGTGCCGTCTATCTTCTGGGCGACATCTGGGATTTCTGGTTCGAGTACAAGGACGTGATTCCGAGGCTTGGCGGAAGGGTGCTGGCCGAACTCATAGCCCTTGTCGATGCCGGAGTCGAGGTGTGCTTCTTCTCCGGCAATCACGATATGTGGTGCTTTTCCCACTTCGAGAGTCTTGGAATGAAGAAATTGGAGCAGCCCTCCTATGTTACGATAGAAGGGGCGCGCTTCTGCCTGGGCCACGGAGACGGCCTCGGCAGGCTGACTTTCGGTTACAGACTGATGCTGCGCATTTTCCGCAGCCGCGTATGTCAGAGGCTTTTTGCGGCGCTCCATCCCAGGATTGCGTTCGGCATAGGCCACGGATGGTCTGCCTCCAACCGTGAGGAACATTCCAGATACCGTTTCCGCGGGCCCGGGGAACCGTTGTATCAGTATGCCGCGGAGCACGTCGCCGAGGCGGACTATTTCATATTCGGCCATTTCCACGACATTGTCGATACCGAACTTCCCGGAGGGGCCAGGCTGCTCATTCTGGGGGATTGGATGAGAGGCGGTACTCCGCACGCATATTTTGACGGCAAGACGCTGTCCAACCGCGCCTAGTGGCGGACGATGCTGTGGAGGCGTTCAGACTTTATGACGGTCTTGGGCGGCATTTCCATAAAAATGGAGTAGTATAGGGTGTTCCAGCGCCCGCTCTCCCAGATTTTCACCAGCTCTTCTATTTCGGAATCCTTGCCGGCGGGGTCGTATCTTGTCTTCAGGTTCTGGGAGAACAGGATTGCCACCATCTGCCAGAAACCGGCGGTGAAGCCGTTCTCGTAGGTCTTGATTATGTCATAGACGCACATCCCGCACTCCCGGTCCAGAAGGCGCATCAGGATCAGCCCCTGGCTTATCGTGACGTTGCGGATGTCCTTTTCGAACAGCTTGAACAGTTCCTTCTCCACGTCGGATATGTATCTTGAGCGCTCCGACCTCTTGGTGGCATCGGCCTTTATGGTGCTGTCAACCTGGGCGATGTACTTGCGGGCGACAAGCGCATAGGGGTAAACCTTGTTGAAATTATAGACCAGCTTGTAGTGTTTCCTCCAGTTCTTCCCGCGGGGAGGCCTGTACCCTTTCGGGAAACACCACACCGGGTCAATCTCGTCCACGAAGACCGTGTCGCCGTTGTCAAGGACGAAGGCCATCGGTTCTCCGGACGGGGGGCGGACGGCGGGGGGCCTCCTGCGGGGGCGTGCCTCCGCGACGGTCACCAGCAGGAGCGCCGCCGCGACAACCGTTATGACCTTGAACCGCGACATTTGTGTGTCAAAGTTAGGAAATTCTGCGGATTTCACGTCGAAAAAGGTTCCGGAAATTTTTGAGCAGGTTACGTAACTCGTTGCAGGCACAGACTTTGGGTGTAAGAATTTCCGGTCGAAAAAGTGCAAAAATATTTTGTGGATATAAAAACTTTTTATACATTTGCAGCCCTTTGACAAAAAGAACAAACAATTTTAAAGTAATACAGCGATGTTACAACCAAAAAGAACCAAATTCAGAAGGGAACAGAAGAACCGCATGAAGGGTCTCTCGCAGAGGGGGAATCAGCTCGCATTCGGTTCTTTCGGCATCAAGACCCTTGAAAATTGCTGGCTTACAGCACAGCAGATTGAGGCTGCCCGTCAGGCCATCTCGCGTTATATGAACCGTGAGGGCCAGATTTGGATCAGGGTCTTCCCTGTCAAGCCCGTAACGAAGAAGCCTCTTGATACCCGTATGGGTAAGGGTAAGGGCGATCCTTACGGATTTGTAGCCCCCATCACCCCGGGCCGTATCCTGTTCGAGGCCGAGGGAGTGTCCCTGGCCGTAGCCAAGGAGGCCATGCGTCTGGGCGCAAACAAGCTCCCCGTTGCGACAAAGTTCGTTGTCCGCAGGGATTATGTTGAATAATAAAGGTGGAGAGAATTAAGATGAAAGCATCAGAAGCCCGCGAGATGTCTGTAGCAGACCTCCGCGACCGTATTCAAATCGAGAAGGGCAATCTCGACACAATGAAGATCAATCACGCGATTTCTCCGCTTGAGGACACTTCCAAGTTTAAAAAGACCAGAAGGGATATAGCTCTTATGATCACTATCCTTGCTGAAAAAGAAAAACAGAACTAACCATGGAAAGAAATCTTCGTAAGGAAAGAACAGGGGTTGTGGTCAGCAACAAGATGGACAAGACCATCATTGTGGCCGTCGAGCGCAAGGAAATGCATCCCCTTTATGGAAAATTCGTCAAGAAGACCACCAAGTTCGTGGCTCAGGATGAGAAGAACGAGTGCGGAGAGGGCGATACCGTCCGTATTATGGAGACCCGTCATCTGAGCAAGACCAAGAACTGGAGATTAGTTGAAATCGTAGAAAAAGCCAAGTAGTATGATACAGCAGGAAACACGTTTGCAGGTGGCCGACAACAGCGGGGCGAAGGAAGTCCTTTGCATCCGCGTGCTTGGCGGAACACACCACCGCTATGCGACAGTCGGAGATATGATTGTCGTGTCCATCAAAAGTGCGATTCCCGGCGCCGAGGCCAAGAAAGGCACGGTATCGAAGGCCGTCATAGTCCGCACCAAGAAGGAAATCCGCCGTCCTGACGGTTCCTATATCCGTTTCGACGAAAACGCCTGCGTTCTCCTCAACAATGCCGGAGAGCTTCGCGGCACACGTATCTTCGGGCCTGTGGCCAGGGAGTTGCGTGAGAACTATATGAAAATTGTTTCACTGGCACCAGAAGTCCTTTAACAATAAAGCATTATGGCAAAGATTTACATCAAGAAAGGCGATACCGTGTATGTGAATGCCGGTAACGACAAGGGGAAGACCGGGAAGGTCCTTTCCGTCTCTCCCGAGAAGAGCCGCGCTATCGTTGAAGGAATCAACGTGGTGAGCAGGCACACAAAACCGAACAGCAAGCAGCCTCAGGGTGGAATCATCAAGCAGGAGGCGCCTGTTCATATTTCAAACCTTCAGCTTATCGACCCCAAGAGCCAGAAGCCGACCCGTATCGGGCACAGGATTGAAAATGGCAAGAAGGTCCGTTATGCTAAAAAATCAGGGGAGGTGATTTAATTATGGCACAGACAAAGAAAGCCGCCGCAGAGGCACAGGCCCTGCCTACAGGATACGTTCCTGCACTCAAGAAGCTTTACAAGGAGCAGATAGCCGCCGACCTGAAGAAGAAGTTCGGGTTCACGACCGTTATGCGCGTACCCAAGCTTCTCAAGATAACCATCAACGAAGGTGTCGGCGATGCCACACAGGACAAGAAGATTGTCGAGGAGGCCGCCGAGGAGCTCGCTCTGATCACCGGACAGAAGGCTGTCATCACTTCTTCCCGCAAGGATATCTCCAACTTCAAGCTCCGTAAGGGTATGCCCGTCGGAACGAAGGTCACCCTGCGTGACGTGAAGATGTACGAATTCCTTGAGAAGCTCGTGAGGATTGTTCTTCCCCGTATCCGTGACTTCAACGGTGTGGCCGAGAATATGGACGGCCGCGGAAACTATACGCTCGGCCTCAAGGAGCAGATTATCTTCCCCGAGGTTGACATAGACAAGAACCCGCGCCTTCACGGTCTCGAGATTACGTTTGTTACGACGGCAAAGACCGATGAGGAGTGCCACGCGCTTCTCGCCGCGTTCGGAATGCCTTTTAAGAAACATAACAACTAGTATATTATGGCAAAGGAATCAATGAAAGCCCGCGAGGTTAAACGCGCAAAGCTTGTTGCCAAGTACGCAGAGAAGAGAAAGGCACTCAAGGAAGCAGGTGACTGGGCCGCTCTGGACAAGCTCCCCAAGAACGCGTCTCCGGTGCGCCTCCACAACCGTTGTTCGCTTACCGGCCGTCCCAAGGGATATATGAGGGCCTTCGGCTTGAGCCGTATCCAGTTCCGCGAGATGGCTTCCAACGGTCTTATTCCGGGCGTGAAGAAAGCAAGCTGGTAGAGAATATTATTAACAATATGGATATCGGGCGCGCGAAGCGCGTCGGTTCAATTAAAAGCAAAAGAAAATGACTGATCCAATTGCAGATTATCTTACACGGGTCCGCAACGCCTATATGGCGGGACGCAAGGTTGTCGAGATACCTTCTTCCAATATGAAGGTCGCGATTACCAGGATTTTGTGTGAGAAGGGATACATCCTCAGCTACAAGGTTGTGGAGGGCGAGCCCTACAATACGATAAAAATCGCCCTTAAGTATCATCCTCAGACCAAGGTGGCGGCAATCAAGAAGATTGAGCGCATATCCACCCCCGGTCTGCGCCGGTATGTCGACGTGAAGGATCTCCCCCGGGTTCTCAACGGACTGGGCATCGCGATTCTCTCGACGTCCAAGGGCGTCATCACCGACAAGGAAGCCAGGGAGCTCAATGTCGGCGGCGAGGTTATATGCTATGTTTATTAATGACTAAAAACAAAGTATAATGTCAAGAATTGGTAAATTGCCTGTAAACCTTCCGGCCGGGGTCAGCGCGGAGCTGCAGCCCGGTAACGTGGTGAAGGTTAAAGGCCCGAAGGGTGAGATGTTCCAGAAAGTGGATCCGGACATCACCGTCACCATTGAGGGTTCGGAAATCAAGTTCACGAGGCCTACCGACCTCCCGCGCCACCGTTCGATGCCCGGACTTTACCGCGCATTGGCCCACAATATGGTGGTAGGAGTGTCCGCCGGCTTTGAGATCAAGCAGGAGTTCGTGGGTGTAGGTTACAAGGTGGCCGCTCAAGGTCAGCTTCTTACGTTCTCCCTCGGATATTCCCACGAGATTCAGCTTCTTCTCCCTTCCGAGGTGAAGGCCGAGGTCCCCGAAGTCAAGAAGGGTGAAAATCCGCTCCTGATACTGCGCAGCTGCGACAAGCAGCTTGTAGGACAGGTCGCGGCCAAGATACGTACATTCCGCAAGCCGGAGCCTTACAAGGGCAAGGGTATCAAGTTCGTCGGTGAGCAGCTTCGTCGCAAGGCCGGCAAGACTGCTGCTGCTAAATAATAGGAGACTTCAATTATGGCATTGAACAGAACAGAAAGAAGAAAAAGGATTCATTACCGTATACGCAAGCACGTCAGCGGAACTCCTGAGCGCCCGCGTATGGTCGTCTTCAGAAGCAACAAGCAGATATACGTCCAGGTAATCGACGACGAGCAGGGCAAGACACTTGCCGCTGCCGCATCCAACGACAAGGAACTTGCAGCACAGTGCAAGGGCAAGAACGGCACCGAGGCCGCCGCAGTTGTCGGCAAGGCCATAGCGGCGCGCGCCATTGCCAAGGGAATCAAGACAATCTCCTTCGATCGCGGAGGATACCTTTTCCACGGTAGAGTTAAAAGTTTGGCAGACGCTGCCCGTGAGGGTGGCCTCGAATTCTAATTGAAAGGCTATGGCAAATACAAATGTTAAAAGAGTAAAGACCTCCGACCTTGAACTCAAGGACAGGTTGGTCGCCATCCAGAGAGTGACAAAGGTGACTAAGGGTGGTCGTCATTTCCGCTTTGCTGCCATTGTGGTTGTAGGTGACGAGAACGGCGTTGTAGGCTATGGTCTTGGAAAAGCCAATGAGGTTACGGCCGCCATCGCCAAGGGCGTAGAGGATGCGAAGAAGAATCTGGTGAAGATTCCCATCATCAAGACAACCATTCCTCACGAGCAGGAGGCAAGTTTCGGCGGGGCGAAGGTGTTTATGAAGCCCGCGGCTCCCGGTACCGGCGTAAAGGCCGGCGGCGCCATGCGTGCGGTTTTCGAATCTGCGGGAGTGCAGAACGTGCTTGCGAAGTCGAAGGGGTCTTCCAACCCTCACAACCTCGTGAAGGCTACGGTTGCTGCGCTTACCGAGATGCGTGACGCATATACGGTGGCTGGTCTTCGCGGAATCACCATGAATGAAGTATTTAACGGATAGGAGGAAACGATATGGCAAAGCTAAAACTTACCCAGGTCATCAGCAGCAACGGCTGTGATCCGCGTCAGAAGGCCAACCTTCGTTGCCTTGGAATCCGCAGGATGAACCAGAGCGTCATCGTTGAGGAGACGCCCGTCGCAAAGGGCCAGATTTCACGTGTCGCTCACCTTTTGAAAATCGAGAAAATCTAAAGGAGGACGCAAAGATGAAACTTTCAAATTTGACCCCTGCAAAGGGTTCCACCAATAACACGAAGCGCGTAGGTCGCGGTCAGGGTTCCGGAAAGGGCGGTACGGCCACCCGCGGAACCAAGGGCGCAAAGGCCCGCGCCGGATACGAGCACAAGGTTGGCTTCGAGGGCGGCCAGATGCCCCTTCAGCGCCGTCTGCCCAAGTTCGGCTTCAAGAATCCCACGCGCATAGAGTACAAGGCCGTCAACGTGGCCGCAATCGAGCAGGTTGCGGTTGCCGCGAAGCTCAAGACCGTCAACGTGGAGGACATCAAGGCTGCGGGACTTGCATCCAAGAATGAACTCGTCAAGGTTCTCGGCAAAGGCGACATCAAGACGGCTTTAACCATCACCGCAGACGCTTTCTCCAAGTCCGCGATCGCCAAGATCGAGGCTGCCGGCGGGAAGGCTGTGGTCGCTGAATAGTCAATACGATGAAGAAGTTCATAGAGACAATCAAAAACATCTTCAAGATTGAGGAATTGCGCAAGAGGTTGGGTTATACCTTCCTCCTGGTGCTGATTTACCGCCTGGGGTGCTTCGTGGTACTCCCCGGTATCGACGCCAGCGGACTTGCACAGCTCCAGAGCAACACTCAGGAAGGTCTTGTAGGCCTCCTGAACATGTTCTCCGGCGGTGCGTTCGGCAATGCCTCCATCTTTGCGCTGGGTGTGATGCCCTACATTTCGGCATCCATCGTCATCCAGTTGCTCGGAGTGTTCGTACCTTACTTCCGCAAACTCCAGATGGAGGGTGAAAGCGGACGCAAGAAGATGAACC